>JBMOJH010000105.1:0-11850 GCA_049316905.1 Microthrixaceae bacterium
CCACGACCGCGCCGACCACGACGGCCCCGACCACGACGGCCCCGACCACGACGGCCCCGACCACGACGGCCCCGACCACGACGGCCCCGACCCCGCCCGCCGCGGCCGGGCCCCCGATCCGACCCGGGTATCAGGGCGGCGACGCCGTCCGCCTCGGTGCGCTCGACGTGATCGGGTTCGGTTCCCGGACCTACCTCCCCGCGCTCGGACGGTTCCTGCAGCGCGACCCGGTGGTCGGTGGTTCCGGCAACCCGTACGCCTACACCGACGGCGACCCGATCAACGGCCACGACACCTCCGGCAACTTCACCGAGTGGTTCGAGAGCCTCGACTGGCAGCTCATCGGCACCTGGACCGCCGCGGTCGCCGTGACCGTGGCCGGCGCGGCACTCGCCAACGCAGCGGGTCCCGCCGCCGGTCTGTTCGTCGCCAACCGCATCCCCGGGAGCGCCACGGCGCTCTCGCGGGTCATCGCCCGGACCGCCACCAGCGCGTTGGTGGGTGCCGGGATCGGCACGGGTGCCGCCGCGGGAACCCTCGCCGTCCTCGGTGGCGACCTGAGCGTGACCAACCTCTCCTACGGCGCCGCCGCGGGCGCTGCGGTGGGCCTGATCCGGCCCGCACTCTTCATCCGTCAGCTCCGCTCCAGCGGCCTACCGCTCAGCACGCGGGTCGTGGGCCGGGACACCACCGCCTCGCTCCGCATGGCCTGGGTGGAGTTCAAACGGGGCTTCGGCTCGAAGGCCACGTACACCGAGGCCCTGAGCGGTCCGACGATCTTCAACCAGCCCGCCGAGCGGCTCTCGCTGTCGAAGGTCTCGTCCGGAATCGACGAGCTCGACATCCAGACCCAGGAGATCGATCCGCTCAGCGAGTCGTTGTCGCAGTACTGATCCAGGAGCCCACGATGCGCGCCACCCACTCCCACCGACCGGTGGTCCTCGTCGTCGCCACCGTGGCCGCGCTGGCCCTCGTGGCCGGTGCCTGTACCAGCGACGACGGCCGGTCGACGGGCGCGGCCACCGGTCGTACCCAGTCCGCCGCGATCGACCCGGAGGCCGTGCCGGCGCTCGCCCAGCCGGCCGGCGGTGCCGGCCCCTCGGCCCCCGTGGTGGACGGCGCGGTGCTCGACGGCACGATCGGGACGACCACGTCGCTCCGACCCACGCTCGTGTGGCCCGGCGGCGCCACCGGTCCCGGGCCCTACGAGTTCACGGTGCGCGACCTCGGTCCCGACGGCGGCCGGGAGCTCTGGTCCTCGGGCGACCTGCCCACGGCCTCGGTGGCGGTGCCCGACGACGTGCTGGCCAACGGCCGGGCGTACCGGTGGTCGGTGACCGACGGCTCCGGCCGCCGGGTCGGCCCGTTGGTGTTCCGCGTGGACGTGCAGCGCAACGGCATCCAGCCGGTGGAGCCCGTGGGCGACGCCGCGGTGGCCCGTCTCAACGGCGAGCACGTGTTCTCCTGGTCGTCGCCGACGGTCGCGACGGTCGATGGTCCGCTGGGCCTCGTCCTGCAGCACCGCCCCACCACCGGTGCCGAGACGGTCGGCCTGCCGGACGGGTGGCGGCTCGGCGCCGTGGGCGGCGCCGGATGGCGGCGCGTCGTGGCCAACGGCGACGGGACCCTGACCCTGGAGCGCGCCGACGGCCTCCCCGTGGTCTACGAGCCGAACGACGGCGACGGCGGCGGCTACCGCGCCGTGTGGGGTGAGCGCCAGACCTGGCCCACCGGCCAGTTCGCGACGCTCTCCGCGGCAACGGGCGGCGGCTTCACGCTCCAGGACGCGGCCGGTTCGGTCACCTCCTTCGCCGCCCCGGGCGACGACGGCGTCGGGTTCGTGACCTCGGTGTGGACCGCGGGCTCACCCTCCGCCGCCGAGCGCTACGACGCAGGGCGGCTGGTGTCGCTCACCGATCCGGTGTCCGACCGGACGATCACCCTGACCTACGCCGGGAGCGGGACGTGTCCGGAGCCGGGCCCCGGGTTCGAGCCCGCCCCCGACGGCCTCCTGTGCGCCGCCGAGCTGTGGGACGGCACCCGCATGACCTTCGGGTACCAGGTCGTGGCCGGTACCCCGCGACTCACCCGTCTCGTCGCGAACGCCGGATCCGGCGCCGGCGCGGGCGTGACCGACCTGGCCTACGACGCCCCGGGCCGGGTGGTGGCACTCCGTTCGCCGTCGGCGGTGGCGGCCGTGGCCGCGGGGGTGCGGACCGCGGATGCCTCGGTCACCACGGAGATCACCTACGACCCCGCGGGCCGCGTGGAGAAGGTGGTGCTCCCCGCCGCCGCCGCCGCCCCCGCCGCCGCCCCCGCCGCCGGCGCGCCGCGCGCGGAGCGGACCTTCACCCATGCCGTCGCGGACGGGCGCATCACCTCCGAGGTCATCGCGTCGGCGGCGCCCGACGCGCCGGTGGTGTCCACCGCCGTGGCCGACGCCTCCACGTTCCAGATGGCGCGGGCGACCGACGCGCTGGGGCGTGTCACCACCGCCACCTGGGACCGCGCCTCCGACCTCGTGGTCGAGCAGACCGACCCGTCCGGCATGGTGGTGCGCACCACCACCGACCCCGACGGCGGGATGACCCGGGTCGGTCCGGCCTCCGCGGACGCCATCGCCGCCGGCGCCGCGCCGCGCATCCGTTCCGTGGTGGACACCACCTTCGACGGTCCCGGGGACCTCGAGGGCGAGGCCATGACCGGCCTGGCCGTGACCTACTGGGCCAACGCCAACCGCTCCGGCGACCCCCGGCGGTCGGAGGTGGGGCCGCGCATCGCGGGTGAGGTGCCCGACGAGTACCGCTTCTCCTGGGCCGAGGCCCCGGTGCAGGGCGACGCCTGGTCGGCCCGCCTCGCCGGGGTGGTCGAGCTCCCCGCGGCCGGCGCATGGACCCTCACGACCGCCGCTGCCGCGCTGTGGGTCGACGAGCGGCCCTGCCGGCCCTCGTGCACCGTGACGGCCGTCGGGCCCCGCGCCGCCCGCATCCGTCTGGAGGCGGACGGGAACAGCCCCGATGTGGACCTGTCGTGGTCCGGCCCGGGCCGCACGGGCACGGTGCCGACGGCCTCGTTGCGTCCGGCGCTGTCCCGCCAGGCCGCCCTCCGCACCACGGAGTCCTTCCGTGCGGGCGTGTCGACCGAGGCGGTGGGTCGCACCGAGTGGGCCGACCCGGTGGCCGGCGTGCTGGCGGCCAGCCTCACCCAGACCGGCAGCCGACGGGGCAACACCACCGAGCCCTACCGACCCGGTGAGGACCGGTGGGCCCGGGTGACCGCCCACACCGCCCCGGACGGCTCGGTGCGGGCGTTGCAGTACCACCCCACCCGCACCCCGGTCGACGATCCGTGCTCCGACGCGTCCTACGTGCAGGGCGGCCTCCCGCGCAGCAACGTGGACCCGGCCGGCAGCGGCGTGGGCCAGGTGGTCTCCACCACGGTGCACGACGACGGGGGCCGGGCGGTCGCGAGCCGTCCCGGTGCGGATGCCCCCTGGAGCTGCTCCACCTACGACGCCGCCCACCGGTTGGTGAAGGTGCAGCAGCGCGGCGCGACCGGCGACGAGGAGGCGGTGGTCGAGTACCGCTACTCGGGTCGGTCGGCCGCGGGTGCGGCCGACCCGCTCGTGGCCACCATCACTTCGGTCACCGCGTCCGGCGACCGTGCCACGGAGACCGCCGAGCGGGACCTGCTCGGCCAGAACGTTCGCTCCGTGGACCTCTGGGGCACCGAGGTGCGCACCACCTACGACCCGCAGTTCCCCGGTCAGATCAGCAGCACCACGGTCGTGCCGTCCGGCGGAGGACGGGCCAGCACCACCGCCTACACCTACGACGCCTCCGGGGCGCGGTTGACCACCGTCGTGGACGGCGTGCCGCTCGCCACCTACACCTACGACGACGGCGGCCGGCCGGTGCGGGTCACCACCGGGCCGAATGTGATCACCTTCTCCTACGACGCACTCGGCCAGGTCGACCGCCGGGTCGTGAGCGGACCCTCGGGCACCTGGGCGGAGGACCGGAACCTCAGCCCGACCGGCCGCGTCCTGCGGGTGGATCTCGACGGGCCCGGCACCGCGGACGCGACCACCGAGTACACCTACGACGACGACGCCCGGCTGGTCGGGGCCACGCTCACCACGCCGCTGCCCGCCGCCGAGCGGGCATGGACCTTCGCATGGGACGGTGACAACAACCTCCTCCGCCGGACCGCCACCCTGTCCGACGGCACCGTCCGCACCGTCAACAACACCTACGACCGGTCCGACCACCTCACGGGCACCGACGATCCCGCCCTCGCGGCGAGCGGCTCGGCAGCGCAGGTGGCCATGGACGACCTGGGCCGCATCACCACCCTCGGCCCGTTGACGCTCGACTACACCGCGGCCGGCGCGGCGGCCACGGTCGGTCACACCGACGGCTCGTCGGTCGCCTGGCGTCATCGCTTCGGTGACGTCGTGGCCCGTACCACCACCACCCCGGGTGCCGGGCCGTCCACGGTCCGCTTCGGAGCCGCGGGCACCGCCTACGCGGCGGACGGCACGTACCTCGGCCGCACCGTGGGGGGCACCGGCGGGTTCGCCGTGCTGTTCCGGGCCGACGGTTCGTCGCGGTGGACCTACGCCACGGTCGGCGGGAACCGCTGGTTCACCACCGACGGCGCCGGTGCGCTCGACGGCGAGGTCTCGCTCTACGAGCCCTTCGGCCGGCAGGTGTCACCACCGCTGCTCCCGGCGGCCACGGCGCCCGCAACGACCGCGCCGTCCACCACCAACACGACCACGACCAGCACGACCACGACCAGCACGAGCACGACCAGCACGACCACGACCAGCACGACCACGACCAGCACGAGTACGACCACCACGGCGGCCGCGCCCACGACCACGAGCGGGACCGACGGATCGGCGAGCGGGTCGGTGGCCTCCGGGACGCCCGGCGGGTCGACCTCGCCCGCGCAGGCGGCGTCGCCGCTCGACCCCGGGTTCCAGATGCTGGACCGCTCGGAACTGGGCGGGCTGGACGTGCTGCCCGCCGGGGCACGCACCTACCTGCCCACCCTCGGCCGGTTCCTGCAGCCCGACCCGATCCCCGGTGCCACCGGCAACCCGTACGGCTACACCGACGGTGACCCGATCAACTCGTCGGACACCTCGGGCATGGACATCGACTGGAAGACCTTCGCCGGAGCCCTGGTCCTCGCCGCCGGCACCCTGCTGTCCGCGGTCGGTTCCCCGGGCGTGGGCGTGCTCGCCGGACAGGTCTTCGCCGGCACGAGCTCGCTGGTCGCCCGCCGCGCGGTGGAGGCGTCGGTCGCCGCCCTCAGCGGGTTCATCCTGGGCACGGCCACGGCGGTCGTCTCGTCCGTGCTGATGTTCGGCGAGGCCACCCTCAGCGACTCGCTGATCTTCGGCGCCTCGATCGCGCTCTTCTCGTCGGTGGCGGTGATGGCGACCTGGCGGTCGCCGGCGCCGCCCAGGGCGGACAAGTACTTCGGGCGGCTGAAGAAGGCGTTGTCCTCGGACAACAAGGGCCAACAGGCGGCGATCCGGCAGAAGGAGCCGATCTCCAACCAGCAGCACGTCCAGGAGCAGGCCAGCAAGAAGGCCCTCAAGCGGGTCCAGAAGTGGCGCAAGCCCCTGGACCCGATCGACGAGGAGTCGATCAGCAACGTCGGCTCGCTTCCCGGCAGCCCGTTGGGTTCGCTCGAGGAGGAACTGCTCAACAGCGGCTTCGCCATCGGCAGTCTCTGATCGCGTCGGCCCACCGCCCGCCGGGCAGATCCACCCGGAGGGCTTGACCGCGACCCCCACCGGGCGCTCCGATGGTGCCCGGCGCCCCGGATGTCGGGGTGGCACCAGGGGCGGGGCGTATGGTTGATGGTGCAATGACCAGTGCAGCCGGTGTGAACGACGACGCGTTCGGCGACGTGCGGCGGGCCTTCGAGCGCCAGCTGGCGCGCACCACCGGCGGCGCGGCCGTGTCGGTGTTCCACCGGGGCCGGCCCGTGGTCGACCTGTGGGGCGGCGTCCGTGACGAGACCCCCGATGGCGACGTGCTGCCGTGGGAGCGCGACACCGTCGCCATGTGCTTCTCCACCACCAAGGGCGTGGCGTCGACCGCCCTGCACGTCCTCGCCGAGCGCGGCCTGGTCGACTACGAGGCGCCCGTGGCCGAGTACTGGCCCGAGTTCGCGCAGGGCGGCAAGGAAGGCGTCACGGTGAGCCACGTCCTCACCCACTCCGCCGGCCTGCACCGCATCCGGTCGCTGGTCGACTCCGCGGACCGGATGCTCGACTGGGAGCACATGACCGCTGCGCTCGCCGCGGCCACGCCGGCCTACGAGCCCGGTACCCGTCACGGCTACCACGCGCTCACCTACGGGTGGCTCGTCGGTGAGATCGTGCGCCGGGTCGACGGCCGCCCCATCGGCGAGGTGGTGCGCACCGAGATCGCCGAGCCGCTCGGGCTCGACGGGCTCAGCATCGGCCTCGGCCAGTCGGAACGCCACCGGGTGGCCCCGCTCGGGCGCATGGGGCTCCCCCGGGCGCCGTGGAAGCCGGTGCGGCAGATGGAGAAGCGGATCGGCAAGCAGCTCGGCAAGGTGGTGAGCGCCCTGCCCGTACCGGTCAACACGCGCCGCCTGGCGAACGCGCTCGCGCCCCGGGGCGTGGAGGACGTGCTGTGGGGCATGTCGATCATGGATGCCGAGGTGCCGTCCGCGAACGGGTTCTTCACGGCCCGGTCGCTCGGGAAGATGTACGCCCTGCTGGCGTGCGACGGTGAGCTCGACGGCGTGCGCCTGCTCGGCCACAAGCGCCTGCGCATGATGGCGCGGGTGCGGAGCCACGGCCCCGACCTGGTGCTCGTGATGCCCATGGACTGGCGGCTCGGTTACCACCGGGTCTTCACGTCGCGGGGCACGGTGGGTTCCGCGTTCGGCCACTTCGGCTTCGGCGGCTCCGGTGCGTGGTGCGACCCGGAGCGCGAGCTCTCGGTGGCCATGGTCTGCAGCCGCGGGAGCGGCACCCCCATCGGGGACTTCCGCATCGCGGAGCTCGGCGCGGCCGCGGTCCGGTGCGCGGACCAGGTGCGTGGCGCGCGGCCCGCGGCCGACGACCTGGTCGCTGCAGGGGCCTGAGCGCGCCCGGGTCAGTCGTACCCGAATCCTCATTCTCCCGTTCCCCGCGCCGATCCCATCCGTGACGTCCGCTCCGCGCTTCTGCGCCCGTCACGAGGGAAGCCCCCATGTCCGACACCCCTGTGAGCCCCGACCCGTCCCCCGGGTCGCGCACCGCCACGATGCTGCGATCCGGCATCGCCACCATGCTCGTGGGCGCGGTGCTCCTCGGTGTGGCCATGGTCGCCACCACGACCTCCAGCCCGCAGCCCGAGTGCCCTGACGGCACCGCGCTGGTGACCAAGTACAACTTCGTCGGCGGCGCGTACGTGGTGGAGCAGACCGGCGCCGATCCGCGGGCCGTCACCATCGTGGGTGGCAACGCCACGACCGGTTCCTGGACCTCGACGGTGCCGATCTCCGTCGTGATCGTGAAGGGCGGACCGGGCTCCAAGGCGAGCACGCTCGACCCGGCGTCGACCTCCGGCTCGTTCTCGAACGCGGAGCTGCCACTGGTGGGCGCGGGCAACATCCCGGACATCTCGAACGTCCAGTTCTGCGGGCCGCAGGCCCGGCTGCTCACCCCGAGCTCGACCACGACCACCGCACCCCCCGCGATGCTCGTGACCCTCGCTGCCCGGACCTGCCCGGCCTACACCGACATCTTCGCCAACAAGAACCGGAACAACCTCCAGGAGAGCCTGGAGAACCTCGGACCGAACACCAACTACACCGGCGGTGAGGTCGTGAACCCGGTCAAGGAGGCACAGTCGCCCCAGAGCAGGTGCTCGCCGCTCACCGGATGGAACTTCCAGTGGGGCACCGGTATCACCGGCAAGAGCCCGTCCACCGCGAACCTGTCGACGGTGACCGGCCAGAACGCGGTGGCCACGTCGCTCGCCTCCACCCCCGAGCTCGACGCGAACGGCAACCCGACCGGCCGCGACATCGACGGCGCGGTGACCTACACGCTCACCTCGCAGCAGGCCGCCGACGCCCCCGCCGGCCGCCTCTGGATCCAGGGTGGCACGAAGGCCGCGCCGCTCGGCGACGGAACGCTGTCGTTCGGCGCCATCCGCTGCGCCACCGACAACAACAACGGCGACAACGTGGAGTTCGTGAAGTTCCCCACGGGTACCCGGCACGTGTTCTGCTTCGCCTACTACGTGCGAAAGGCCCCGGAGCCGATCAGCCTCACGATCAAGAAGACGATCACCGAGCGCTCGCCCGGTGGCACCACCTTCAACTTCGGCGGCGACACGTCGTTCATCCCGGGGGGCGTGTTCACCCTCGCCCCGGCCAACCCCGGCGGCTCGGCCGAGATCAACTTCATCCGCCAGGCCGACGTGGACTGGCGGGTGACCGAGACGGTGCCGGAGGGCTGGACGCTGCAGTCGCTCACCTGCACGACACCGACGAGCGGTCGCACCATCCTCATCGACGGCTCGGCCATCGTGGCCAACCTGGCCCCCGGTGACGCGGCCACCTGCACCTTCACCAACGACAGGGCGCCGGTGACCACCACCACGTCGACCTCGACCACCACGTCGACCTCGACCACCTCGACCACCACGTCGACCACGACCTCGACCACCACCTCGACCACCAGCACGACGACGACCACGACCCCGCCGACGACGACCTCGACGACGGTGCCGAGCTCGACCACCTCGAGCAGCGTGGCCCCGTCGAGCACGTCCACGTCGTCGACGGTGCCGAACGGGTCGACCACGACCACGTCGCCCGCGCAGGTGGGTGCCGAGGTGGTGACCCGGACGAGCGTGACGCCCGATGACGCCGTGGCCGGCGCTTCCGCGGTCCTCGCCTTCACCGGCGGCAGCTCCCTGCCGTGGGTGGTGCTGGGCATCGTGCTCCTCCTCGTGGGCGCCACCCTGGCCGCCGTCTCGTGGCAGCGTCAGCGCCGCTCCGCCGAGGCCTGACCCCGGCCGACGCGGCGGACAACGCCGCGGACGACCCCACTCCGGCCATGCGCCGGGGTGGGGTCGTCGGCGCGGTGGCCCTGGCCGCGACGGTGGCCCTGGCGGTCCTGACCGCCGTGTCGGCCCGACCGGGTCGCACCGGTGTGGCCCTGCTCGCCGGGGCCGCGATCCTCTGGGGCGGCGCCGGCCTCCTCGCCGCCCTGCTGACCCGCCCGCCCCGTGACCTGTCACGCCCCGAACCGGCGGCGTCGGGCCACTGCACCACGGTGATGTTCCTCGGCGGGGTGCCCGACGAGGTCGCCCGGGCCACCGCAGCGGTCACCGCGGCCTCCGGCCCGGTCGTGCTCGTCTGCACCGGACGTGAACCGCCGCCCGGTCTGCACCCCGGCGTGGCGGTCGTGCGCGTGGGGTCCGGTGACGACCCGGTGGCCGCGGCCCTCACCCAGGTCCGCACCGACGCGGTGCTCATGGTCTCCGCCCGGGCCGTGCCCGTGGCGGCCGCGGTGACCGCCGCCGCGGCCCGCCTCGCCGACGGCGTGGACGCGGTGGTGGGCACGACCCGGCCGCTCAACCCCGACCGCTTCGGCCCCGACCGCCGCGACCGGATGGGTGCCGCGTTCCGGGCGAGGGCCCGTCACGCGGGTCTGTGGCTCTGGGAGCCGGACGCCACCGTGGTGCGCTCGGACCTGCTCCGACACCACCGTCACGACGGCGCGCGGCCGTGGGGCGCGTGGCTGCGCGAACGGGTGCGGGAAGGTGCCTGCGTGACGGCCACCGACGACGTGTTCGCGCGCCGTGCCGCCCCCGTGGCCGCGGCGGGCTACTGGCCCGACTCCGCCGCGCGCCAGCATGCGGCGGCCGCGGACCTCGCGGACGCGGCGCGGGCATCCGGGCCGTTCGTGGGCCGTGCCGCGGCCGCGGCGCTCGTCGTGCGGGCCGTGGCCGGGTGGTCGCTCGTGCTGTGGGCCGCGGTGCTCGTGTGGCCCGGGTCGGGGTTCCCGTTCCGGATGGGCGCGGTGCCGTGGGCGGTGGCGCTCGTGACGGTGGGGCTCGGGCGGTGGCTGGCGCTGCACCGGATGCTCGGCGTGCCAGCGGCCCCGGTGCCCGACGCGCTGGCCGCGGTGGACGCCGTGCCGGGCTCGCTCGCGTCGCTCGAGGCCGTGGTCCGCCGCCGGTTGCGTCCCCCGGGGCGGCCGGTGCCGACGAGGCCACTGGTCTGGCTGGCCCTGGCAGCCACCGCGGTGGCCGGCCTGGTGCTGCTGTCCTCGGGCAGCGGGAGCGCCGGCCTCGCGGGTCTCGTGGGTGTGGGGCTGCTCGTGGTGCTCTGGGTGTTCACGGTGCGGGCCCTCGTGGAGCGCGACTGGCAGCGCAACGGGTTCCGCGTGCGGCTCGACCTGGCCGCCAAGGTCCACGGCGGCGGTCTCGACGGCGGCGCGGTGGCCCGTGTGGTGGACGGGTCGCCCGGTGGTCTGGCCCTGCGCGGTCGACTCCCGGGGCTGGCGCGGGGTGACGAGGTGTCGGTGCAGGTGGAGCTCTCCGACGGCCGGCGGGTGCGCCTCGCCGGGACGGTGGCGGCTCGCCGGGAGGTGCGCGGCGGCCAGCTCGTCGGGGTGCAGCTGCGGTCGCTCGGGCCGGAGCTCGGCGCCTGGTCCGGGGAGTTGTTCGAGGCAGCGGGGGTGCACGTCGTGCCCGCCCGTCCGGCGGCGCCGGAGGATCCGCGGCCGCGCCTGGCGCGCGTGGCCGACCGCGTGGTGCTCGTGGCCGCAGTGGGGGCCTCGGTGGCCGTGGTCGCCGGGCTGGCGCTCGTGCTCCTGGGGATCCGGCCGCTGGTGGTGCGGTCCCCGTCGATGGTGCCGACCTACGAGGTGGGCGACGTGGTGCTGGCCCGGTCGGTGCCGGCCGGGGACCTGGAGGTGGGCGACGTGGTCACCCGCTTCGACTCCCCGGACGCGGCCGACAGCCTCACGCACCGGGTGCGGGCGATCAGCCGCGAGGGCGACATGGTGACCGTGGAGACGCGGGGCGACGCCAACGCCACCAGCGAGGTGTGGAGCGAGTCGGTGGACCACCCGGTGGGGGTGGTGGTGGCGTCGATCCCGTGGATCGGACTCCCGGCCACGATGGTGCGCTCGTCGTGGGTGTGGGCCGGCGTGGCAGCGCTGGTGCTGGTCGCGATGGTGGCGGTGCTGCTGGTGCCCCGGTTCTCGGACCGTCGGGCCCGGCGGGCTGCCAAGCTGTCGGCCGACCGAGGGGGAGCACCATGGAACTGACCCGCAGCCACCACTTCGCCGCACCGGCGGACGGCGTGATCGACGTGTTCGCGGACGAGGAGGCGGTGCGCACCCGCTACGAGGGGATGGGCCACCGCGACGTGGAGGTGCTCGGCATCGACCGCACCGACGACGGGCTCACCGTGACGTGCCGCCGGGTGGTGGACGTCGACCTGCCCGGATTCGCGAAGCGGGTGCTGCAGCCGACGAACACGATGACCCAGACCGACACGTGGACCCGCGACACCGATGGCTGGTCCGGCACCTTCTCTGTGGACGTGGCCGGCGCGCCGGTGGAGCTGTCGGGCGAGATGGCGCTCGCGGACGCGGGTTCGGGTGACGCGGTCGGCAGCGACTACACGGTGACGCTGCGTATGAACGTGAAGGTGCCGCTGGTGGGCGGGAAGATCGCCGACTGGGCCGGCAAGAACGACGCGCTCAGCACGCTGGAGGCCGAGTTCGCGGCCACCGATGCCTGGCTCGCCGCACACTGACCGGCCGGGTGCAGCCCCCGGCCGGCC
>JBMOJH010000106.1:0-11409 GCA_049316905.1 Microthrixaceae bacterium
CCCGTTCTTGGAGGCGGTCCCGCCACCCTTGCCGCTGTCGTTCTTGCCGCTGTCGCTCTTGGCGCCGCCACCCTTGGCGCCGCCACCCGACCCGTTCTTCTTCGAGTTGCCGGAGCCCACCTCCGGGGTCGACTTCTTCCCCTTGGAGGGCGTCTCCGTGGCGGTCGTCTCGATCGGACCCGCGGCCTTGTCCTTCGCGTAGATGCTGCGGGTGATGTAGGCGTTGGTGCCGATCCGGCAGAAGTTCTGGGTGCACCAGTAGAGCGCCAGGCCCGACGGGAAGCCGAACGAGAACACCGGCAGGAAGAACGGCATCACCTTCATGATCGCCTGCTGCTGCGGATTGACGTTGGCGTTGTCCTTGTTGCGCGCCTGCAGCTGCCGGTTCTGGTAGATGCCCGTCACCAGGATGACGAGCAGGAGGAAGAGATAGGGGAGCGCGATGATCAGGCCGTTCTTCAGGGCCTGCGACGCGGACAGCGACAGGTCCATCCCGAGGAACTTCATCGTGTTCGTCTGCGACAGCGACTGGTAGAGCTCGGTCGTGGTGTTGAGGTGCTGGGGCCGGAAGTTCTGATCCGTGAAGATCCAGGGCGTCAGCTCCTGCGCCCGCTGCACCTGACCACCGATGTGGCCGATCCCGCTGCCCAGACCACCGACGCGGGTCGTGAGGCCCCGCAGCAACTGGTACATGATGATGAACACGGGCATCTGGGCGAGGATCGGCAGACACCCGCCGAGCGGGTTGATGGAGTTCTCCTTGTAGAACTTCATCAACTCCTCGTTGAGCTTCTCCCGGTCGTTCTTGTACTTGGCCTGCAGCCGCTTCATCTCTGGCTGGAGCCGCTGCATCTGCAGCATGGACCGGGTGCTCTTCACGGTGAGCGGAGTGATGAGGACCATCACCAGCACCGTCAACAGCATGATCGAGACGCCGTAGCTCGGTATCAACGTGTAGAAGAAGTTGAGCACCGAGCCCAGCAGGTCGAAGAACCCTTCGAACATCAGGCGGCCTTCCGATCGGGGACGGGGTCGTAACCCTGGGTTCCCCAGGGGTGACAACGGGACAGTCGACGCAGGGCGAGCCACGAGCCGCGGGCGGCACCGTGGAGCTGCAACGCCTCGACCGCGTAGGTCGAGCAGCTCGGCACGTGCCGACAGGGGGAGGGTCGGCCACTCGCCGCCATCTGGTACACCCGTACCATCCCGATCAGCGGGCGAGCGGGGAGTGATCCCCGCTGAACGGTGACCTCGGTCACATCATCGGAGCCCGCTGCGGGGTCGTGGCGGTGGGCGGCGTCGTCAGGGCACTCAGACACGGCCGTTCTCCCCGTTGAGCACCCGGTCCATCCGGTCGACGAACTCCCGGACCTCGAGGCGCTCGGAACCCGGACGGGCCACCATCAGGCACCACACACGTGGGAACCGACCCAGCCGGTCGAGTTGCTGCGCCGCAGCCCTCGCCCGGCGCCGGACACGGTTCCGTACGACCGCGGGGCCGACCGAACGCGGGATCGCGAACGCCAGGCCCCCCTCGGGAGGGTCCTCGGGACCGACCGGCAGGAGGACGAGCGTGACCGGACCGCTTCGGTGCCGTGCACCGTGCTCACGGAGCCTGCGGAAGACCGCACGCGACCTGATCCGGCCGATCAAGCCGACAGCTGGTGACGGCCCTTGCGCCGGCGGTTCTTCAGGATGGCTCGCCCGGCGCGGGTGGACATCCGGTGCCGGAAGCCGTGCTTGCGGGCACGACGCCGGTTGTTGGGCTGGTAGGTGCGCTTCACGTCGACTCCGTACGATTCCGGCGGCCGGGGCCGCCCTGGTGACCGGGAGGGGATCCCGGATGCGGAGTCGTCGGCGGCGACGAGGGGCCCGGCCCGTCGGCCCGTCGGGGGCCGCTCCGCAGGTCGCCGGCACCCAGTGGGCACGGCAACCCGACAACGGTACTGCCGGTGGCGATGCCCACGCCAGTACCCTGCGCGACCGGGCCGGCGATCGCCGTTCAGCCGCATCGACGCAACGTGGTGGACCAGCCACCCCGCGCGCTGAGACCCCGGTCACAGCTCTGAGTTGCGGTGGCGGACACCCGTGACTACGTTGCCGGGACCGGGGTGCTCCTGGGATGAGGGTCCGCACCTGCGGAAGCCTGCAATGGCGCCGGTACAGCTCATTTTCCACAGATGTGGACGTCGTTGTGGATGAACTCGCAGGGAGGCCGGCCGGCGTGGTGGCGGATGGACCAGAGGTCTGGGATCAGGTCGCGCCGGTGCTGTCCGCCCAGGTCAGTGACGCCGTCTGGAGTTCCACCTTCCAGGACGCCCGCGGGAGCGACCTCGTCGACGACGTCCTGACCATCACGGTGCCCAGCCAACTGGCCCGTCAGCGCATCGAGACCCGGTACCTCGGCCTGATGGAGGCGGCACTGGCCGACGCCGGCTTCCCGGACCTCAGCCTGGTCGTGGAGGTCGAGATTGACGAGATCCGGCCGGAGTTCGAGGTCCTCGACCTGACCGACGGCGACACGCCGGCCGACACGGCGCCGGACCAGGCCGACACCCGCCCGCCGTCGTCGCGCCCGAGCGAGGAGCCGACGGGCCGGCGTTACACGTTCGACTCGTTCGTCATCGGGCCCTCGAACCGTTTCGCGCACGCCGCCGCTCTGTCGGTCGCCGAGACCCCCGCCCGCAGCTACAACCCGCTGTTCATCTACGGCGGCGCCGGCCTGGGCAAGACCCACCTCCTGCAGGCGATCGCGTCGTACGTCCGTGAGAACTACCCCGGCTACCGCGTGCGCTACATCAGCACCGAGACGCTCCTGAACGAGTTCGTGGACGCGATCCGGAAGAACGCACAGCCCGAGTTCAAGCGCCGGTACCGCGAGATCGACGTCCTCCTCGTGGACGACATCCAGTTCATGGAGGGCAAGGAACAGCTCCAGGAGGAGTTCTTCCACACGTTCAACACCCTGCACGACGCCCAACGACAGATCGTGCTGTCCTCGGACCGGGCACCCGATGCGATCGCCACCCTCGAGGACCGGCTCCGTAGCCGCTTCAAGATGGGGCTGATCACCGACATCCAGCCGCCGGACTTCGAGACCCGCCTGGCGATCCTCCAGAAGAAGGGGGAGCAGGCGGGTTCCCGGGTCCCGCCCGATGTCCTCAACTTCATCGCGACGAACGTCACCTACAACATCCGAGAGCTCGAGGGTGCCCTGATCAGGGTCAGCGCCTACGCCACGCTGAACGACACCGAACTCACGGTCGAGCTGGCCAGCGAGATCCTGGCGGACACCATCAGCTCGACGAAGCCCCGCCAGATCACCCCGGCGTTCATCCTCGAACAGACCGCGGCGATGTTCGGCCTGGAGATCGAGCAGCTCCAGTCGAAGAGCCGCACCCGGGACCTCGTGCACGCCCGCCAGATCGGCATGTACGTGTGCCGAGAACTGACGGATCTGTCGTACCCACAGATCGGCAAGGAGTTCGGCGGACGGGACCACACCACCGTGATCCACGCCTACGAGAAGGTCTCCACACGGATGAAGGACCGTCGCAAGACCTACGAGGACGTGACGTCGCTGATCCAGCAGATCCTCGCCGGCGGCCAGGCCTGATCACGGGCCCCGGCAGTTTCCGTTCGCCCGCGTCCCCCGGGCACCCACGGCCACCTGGGAGGTGGATCGCGCGGTGGAACAGGGGCCGCGACCGGACCGGGGGAGGTGGGTCGCGTTGTCCGCAGGACAGCGGTCGCGCTGTGCACGACGGACCGCTCCGGGCCGCTCATCCACAGGTCCGACGAACTACATCGGTGTCACGGGGACGACGCCGCACAGCCTGTGGAGCGGCGCGGCCCGCCGTTGCAGGCCTGCGCTAGGTTTCCCACAATCCACAGTCCCTACAACTACTGCCACTGGTTGAACACGACGACGGCATCAGCAGTGGTGGAAAGCGAGACCGGCCGTGAAGTTCCGTTGCGAGCGAGACACCCTCGTGGAGGCGCTGGCGACCGCTGGCCGCGCGGCAACCACTCGCCCTGCGCTGCCCGTGCTCTCCGGCCTCCGGCTCGCGCTCCACGGTGACCGTCTCGAGGTCACCGGCAGCGACCTGGACCTGACGATCAGCACCACCGTGGAGGTCGCCGGCGGCGGGGACGGTGTGGCGGTCCTCCCGGCGAAGCTCGTCGCGGACATCGTCCGGAACCTCGAGCCGGGCGCGGTGGAGCTCGACACCTCGGGTGAGCGACCCCGCATCTCGGGCGGCCGCTCGGAGTTCTTCCTGAACGCCATCCCCGCGGACGAGTACCCCACGCCGGCCGAGCCCCAGGGAGAGACGGTCGTGCTGGGTGCCGAGCACCTCGCGGACGGCCTGCGCCAGGTCGTGGGTGCGGCGTCCACCGACGAGTCCCGCCAGATCCTGACGGGCGTGCTCATGGCCGCCGAGGCCGACGGGCTGCGGCTCGTCTCCACCGACTCGTACCGGCTGGCGTACCGCGACCTCCCCGGGAACGCGGCGCTCGAGCAGGGCCAGCACGTGCTCGTGCCCTCCCGAGCGCTCCAGGAGCTGGCCCGCGCGCTGGGTGACGCCACCGAGGTGCGCCTGACGCTCGCCGAGCAGATGGCGTCGTTCGAGGTGGGTCCCCTGCGCCTGGTGACGCGGCTGATCAAGGGTGACTTCCCCGACTACGAGAAACTCATCCCCTCCGACATGCCCAACCGCCTCACGGTGGAACGCCAGACGTTGCAGGACGCCATCCGGCGCGTGCGGCTGATGGCCCGTGAGAACAGCCCGATCCGCCTGAGCATGGGACCGGAGCGGCTGGAACTGCGGGCGATCACCCAGGACGTCGGTGAGGCCGTCGAGGAGCTCGACGCGAAGTACGACGGCGAACCGTTGACCGTGGCGTTCAACCCGGACTACCTGATGAACGGCCTCGAGGTCAGTCCCGGCGAGGAGGTCTCCCTCGAGACCCGTGATGCCCAGCGGCCCGCCGTGCTGCGTGCCACCGGCAGCCCGGACTTCCTCTACCTGCTCATGCCGGTCCGGGTGGGCTGACCGCCCGTGTCCCGGGCGGCGGCGTGCGCATGCGCATCCGGCGTATCTGGCTGAGCGACTTCCGCTCGTACGAGGAGCTCGAACTCGAGTTGCCGCCGGGCCTGACGGTGCTGGTCGGCGACAACGGTCGTGGGAAGACCAACCTGGTCGAGGCGGTGTCCTACCTCTCGACGCTGCGCTCCTTCCGGGGTGCCCCGACCGAAGCGTTGGTCCGTGTGGGCTCCCCACGTGCCGTCGTACGGGCCGAGGTGGAGCACGACGGGCGCGAGGCGCTGGTGGAGGCCGAGGTCGTGCAGGGCGGCCGTGGACGGGTCCTGGTGAACCGCCAGCGGCTGGGTCGAACCCGGGACCTGCTCGGCGTGGTGCGCACCACGGTGTTCGCACCTGACGACCTGGAACTCGTCAAGGGAGGCCCCGCCGGCCGGCGTGACCTCCTGGATGACGCAGTGGTGGCCCTGCGTCCGTCGGACGATCTGGTCCGCTCCGAGTGGGAACGGGCCCTGCGTCAACGCAACGCCCTGCTGAAACAGGTCCACGGGCGGCTCGACGAGGCCGCGGCGCTCACCCTGGAGGTCTGGGACGACAAGGCGGCACGTGCCGGTGAGCGACTCACTGAGCTACGAGCCGGGCTGGTGGACCGCCTCACGCCACTCGCCCGCCAGGCCTATGGGGAGCTGTCCGGCGAGGACACGACCCTGCAGCTGGAACTCCGTTCGCCGTGGCGGGAGGACGGACTGGCAGCCGCCCTGGCCCGCCACCGCCCGGACGATCTGCGTCGCGGCGTGACCACGGTCGGCCCCCACCGCGACGAGCTGCACCTGGACCTCGACCGCATGCCCGTGCGGACCCACGCCTCCCAGGGCGAGCAGCGGTGTTGCGCCCTCGCGCTGCGCCTCGCGATCCATCGCCTCCTCGCCGAGGAGTTCGGGGAACCGCCCGTCCTGCTGCTCGACGACGTGCTCTCGGAGCTCGATCCCGACCGCGCGGCCGCCCTGCTGCGGTCGCTGCCGCCCGGTCAGACGCTCCTGACCACTGCGGTCGGGGTGCCGGCGGGGGTGGAACCCGAGCTGGTGGTCACCGTCGGGACCGGGACCAGCGGCACCGTGGTGACGGCCCCCGGTCGGTAGGGTCGCCACATGGGCTGGGAACCGCTGCCGGAGGACCGGCGCACGACGCGTCGTGTCGACGAGGTCCTCGAGCGGCTGCACCGGACCCTCGGCCTGGCCCGGCCGGACGCCGTCCGGACCCTCCAGGAGGCCTGGCCGAGGCTGGTCGGGCCCACCCTCGCGTCCGAGTGCCATTTCGAGTCCCTGCATGACGGCCGGCTCGTGGTGGCGGTCGGCGATCCGGCGGTGGCCGAGCACCTGCGGTGGCAGGCCGCGGACCTGGTGGAGGCCGCGAACGAGCTCTGCGGCGGCGTGGCGGTGACCTCGGTCGAGGCCCGGGTCCGACGGCCGCGCTGACCACCGCGTCACCCTCGTCGTCACCCTCGTCGTCAGCATCGGCCCACCCAGTGCGCCGGGGCCTCACCGGGGTCCCGTCCCCGGCCCCGGGCGGCCCGGGGACACCCCGTCGCGGTGGTACGATGATGCCTCGTCACCCCCCGCCCCCGGCCACGTCGTCCACACGTTGTCCACAGGGCTGCCCACCAGGGTGACCGAGGGGGTCGGGACACCCGTCCGGCACCCCCGTGACACCCCACCGGAGGCTCCGTTTGGCCGCAGATCCCAGCACCTACGACGCCGACGCCATCCAGGTGCTCGAGGGCCTCGAAGCCGTGCGCAAGCGCCCCGGCATGTACATCGGGTCCACAGGCCCGGCCGGTCTTCACCACATGGTCTACGAGGTCGTGGACAACTCGGTCGACGAGGCCATGGCCGGCTTCGCGACCACCATCGAGGTGGCCCTGCTCGCCGATGGTGGCTGTGAGGTCCGCGACGACGGCCGTGGCATCCCGGTGGACCCGTCCGTCCAGTACCCCGACATGAGTGCCGCGGAGGTGGTGCTCACCGTCCTGCACGCCGGTGGGAAGTTCGGCGGCGGTGGTTACAAGGTGTCGGGCGGTCTGCACGGCGTGGGCATCTCGGTGGTGAACGCGCTGTCCACGCGCGTGGAGGTGGAGATCGACCGGGGCGGCGAGCGCCACGCGATGGCCTTCGCGGACGGCGGCGAGCTGGTCGACAAGCTGCACGTCATCGGCGAGTCGCCGCTCGGGCCCGACGGCGAGCCCCGGACCGGCACGACGGTGCGGTTCTGGCCCGACCCCACGGTCTTCGACGAGGTCGTCTTCCGGTCCGCCACGCTCACGGAACGGCTGCAGATGATGGCGTTCCTCAACGCCGGGCTGCGGATCACGTTCACCGACCTCCGTCCGGACCACTCGCCGGAACCGGTGGTGTTCCACTACGAGGGCGGAATCCGCGACTTCGTGCGGCACGTGAACGCGACGAAGGAGTCGCTGTTCAGCGACGTCGGCTACCTCCGTCAGGGCGAGGAGACCACCCACGACGACGGGACCGTCGAGTCGATGGAGGTGGAGGTCGCGTTCCAGTGGAACACCGGCTACCACTCCGACGGCCTGCACTCGTTCGCGAACGGCATCAACACGATCGAGGGCGGCATGCACGAGGAGGGCTTCAAGAAGGCCCTCACCAACACGGTGAACCGCTACGCCCGCGAGCACCAGCTGCTCAAGGAGAAGGAGGACAACCTCCAGGGCGAGGACATCCGTGAGGGGCTCACGGCGATCATCTCCGTGAAGCTGAGCGAACCGCAGTTCGAGGGCCAGACCAAGGCCAAGCTCGGCAACGTCCCGATGCGGTCCCTCGTCGAGCGCGCCACCAACGAGAAGCTCGCCGAGTGGCTCGAGGAGCACCCCTCCGAGGCCAAGCGGATCCTGCAGAAGGCGATCCAGGCCGCCCGCGCCCGCGAGGCCGCCCGCAACGCGCGCGAGGCGACCCGCCGCAAGTCCGCCCTCGACGGGGCCGGCCTGCCCGGGAAGCTCGCGGACTGCACGTCGAAGGACCCCCGTGAGGCCGAGCTCTACATCGTGGAGGGCAACTCGGCCGGTGGCTCGGCGAAGGAGGCCCGCGACTCGGCCACCATGGCGATCCTGCCGATCCGCGGGAAGATCCTGAACGTCGAGCGGGCCCGGCTGGACCGGATGCTCAAGAACACCGAGATCCAGGCGTTGATCTCCGCGATCGGTGCCGGTGTGGGCGAGGACGAGTTCGACGCCGAGAAGATCCGCTACGGGAAGGTCATCCTGATGTGCGACGCCGATGTGGACGGCTCGCACATCCGCACGCTGCTCCTGACCTTCTTCTTCCGCCAGATGCGCCCGTTGGTGGAGGGCGGCCACGTGTTCATCGCGCAGCCGCCGCTCTATTCCACCGAGGTGGGCCGCAACAAGGTGTACCTGAAGGACGACGCGGCGAAGGCAGCGTTCCTCGCCGACCACCCGAACCACAAGAACGAGTTCCAGCGGCTGAAGGGCCTCGGCGAGATGGACGCCGAGGAGCTCTGGGCCACCACGATGGATCCCACGCGCCGCACGCTGCTGCAGGTGTCGGTCGAGCAGGCCGCCATCGCGGACGAGGTGTTCTCGGTGCTGATGGGCGACGACGTGGAGAGCCGCAAGCACTTCATCCAGACCAACGCGCAGGACGTGCGGTTCCTCGACATCTGAGGACCCGGCCGCCGCGCCCCCCGCCACCCAGGGAGAGCCAGCCATGAGCGACGAGGTCCCGCCCACGGGCGGCGACGGTGACGGCCCCGACGAGGTCGTCCCCGTCACCTTCGGTTCGATCGAGCCGATCGAGATCCAGCAGGAGATGGAGCAGTCCTTCCTGGACTACGCCATGTCGGTCATCGTGGCCCGGGCGCTGCCGGACGTGCGCGACGGCCTCAAGCCGGTGCACCGCCGGATCCTGTGGGCGATGCACGAGGGCGGCCTGCGGCCCGACCGCAACCATCGCAAGTGCGCCACGGTCGTCGGTGACGTGATCGGCAAGTACCACCCGCACGGCGACCAGGCCGTGTACGACGCGCTGGTCCGCATGGGCCAGGACTTCTCGCTGCGGCACCCGTTGGTGGATCCCCACGGGAACTTCGGTTCGCCGTCGGACCCGCCGGCCGCCTACCGCTACACCGAGTGCCGGCTCACCAACCTGGCCACCCGGATGCTGGCCGACATCGACGAGGACACCGTCGACTTCGTGCCGAACTTCGACGGCTCCAACGAGGAGCCCACGGTGCTGCCGGCGCGCTTCCCGAACCTGCTGGTCAACGGCAGCCAGGGCATCGCGGTGGGCATGGCCACGAACATCCCTCCGCACAACCTCGGCGAGATCATCGACGCCACGGTGCACCTGATCGAGAACCCCGAGGCCACCGTCGACGACCTCATGCAGTTCGTGAAGGGGCCCGACTTCCCGACCGGTGCCCAGATCATGGGCCGGGCCGGCCTGGTCTCCGCGTTCCGCACGGGCCGCGGCTCGATCAAGCTGCGGGCCCGCGCCGAGATCGAGGAGGGCCCCCGCGGCGACCGCATCGTGGTCACCGAGATCCCGTACCAGACCTCCGTCGAGCAGATCGAGGAGAAGATCGCGGAGCTGGTCAACGCCCGGGAGATCGAGGGCATCCGCGAGATGCGGAACGAGTCGGCCCGCGGCGTCACGCGACTGGTGATCGAGCTCAAGCGCGACGCACCGGGCAACGTGATCCTCAACAACCTCTTCAAGCACACGCCGCTGCAGACCAGCTTCCCGGTGAACATGGTGGCCCTGGTCGACGGCGTGCCCCGCACCCTCGACCTGCGGGCAGCGCTCGCGCACTACATCGACCACCAGGTCGAGGTGATCCGTCGTCGGTCCGAGTTCCGGCTCGCCAAGGCGCGGCGTCGTGCCCACATCGTGGAGGGCTTCCTCCGGGCGCTGGATCTGATCGACGAGATCATCGCCGCCATCCGAGCCTCGGCCGACCGCTCGGCCGCGATCGAGGCACTCCAGGCCGAGGCGTTCGGCTTCTCCGAGATCCAGGCGACCGAGATCGTCGACATGCGCCTGTCGACCCTCACCCGGCTCGGTCGGGAACGCCTCGAGGAGGAGATGACGCAGCTGCGCGCCACGATCGCCGAGCTCGAGGCGATCCTGTCCGACGACGGCGTGCTGCGCGGCGTGATCATCACCGAACTCGGCGACGTGCGCGAGGAGTTCGCCACCGACCGTCGTTCGACGCTCGAGATCGACGAGGGCGACCTGGAGATCGAGGACCTCATCGACGACGAGGAGGTCGTCGTGGTGATGACCTCGCGGGGCTACATCAAGACCGTCGCCGGCGATGCCTTCCGGTCGCAGGGCCGCGGGGGACGGGGCGTGGCAGGGACCCGCCTGAAGGACGAGGACTACGTCACCGACATCATCGGGACCTCCGCACACGCGTTCCTGCTGTTCTTCTCGAACCTCGGCAAGGTGTACCGCCTCAAGGCCCACCGCATCCCGATGCGGGACCGCACGGCCCAGGGCCTCGCCATCGTGAACCTGCTGCGGCTGCAGCCGGACGAGCACATCCAGACGATCATCGACACCCGCGACTACGAGACGCACCGCTACCTGTTCTTCGTGACCCGCAACGGCGTGGTGAAGAAGACGATGTTCAATGCGTACGACAACGGTCGCCAGGACGGGCTGATCGCGATCAGCCTCCGCGACGGCGACGAGCTGGTGAGGGTGATCCCCACCTCCGGCCACGACGAGATCCTGCTGATCTCGAGTTCCGGGCAGGGCATCCGCTTCTCGGAGGAGGACGTCCGGCCGATGGGGCGCAACGCCAGCGGCGTGCGCGGCATGCGGCTCCGCCCGGAGGACGCGGTGGTCGGCGCGGATGTGGTGGACGAGGACGGCCACGTGCTCACCATCACGGACGCCGGCTACGGCAAGCGCACCGCGGTGGAGCAGTTCAACCGGCAGGGCCGCGGTGGCCAGGGGGTCCGGGCCCACCGGGTGCGCGAGGGCCGGGGCCGCGTGGTCACGGGCTTCCTCGCCGAGGACGACGACGACGTCCTCCTCGTCAACGACTCGGGCACGATCATCCGTACGGTGGTGGGCTCGATCTCGGTCCAGGGGCGCGACGCCACCGGTGTGCGGGTCATGAACCTCGACGAGGACACCCGCGTGGCAGCGGTGGCCCGGGTGCCGGCCGGTCCCGAGGACCCGGACGACCTCGACGGGGCGGCCCCGGCCGTTGACGCGGCGACCGGCGCGGACGATGACGGCTCGGCGGGCGTGGGCGATGGCGGCGGCCTCACCGACGACGACACCGATCCCGACATCGATCCCGACACCGATGGCGACAC
>JBMOJH010000107.1:0-11274 GCA_049316905.1 Microthrixaceae bacterium
GGCGCGGCCGAAGCGGCCGCGCGGGTCCACGAGCGGGCGGGAACCCCGGTGGACGAGCTCCGCGTGTCCATCCCGGTGAGCACCCGCCACGACCGGCGCGCCGGGGGCAACGCGTTCGCCCCGTCGCAGACGCTCGTCCCGGCGGGCCCGATGGACCCGATCGACCGGCTGGGTACGGTGCACGAGCGACTGAACCGGGTGAAGGAGGAGCGGGCACTGGGTTCGCTCGACGGCCTCGCCGCGGTGATCAACCGGCTGCCCACCGGCGCGCTGGTGCGGGCCGGCCAGTGGATGGCCGGATCCGTGGACTTCGTGTGCTCGAACGTGCGGGCCGCGCCGTTCGACCTCTACATCGCGGGGGCGTTCGTGGAGGGCAACTACCCGATCGGCCCACTCGCCGGGACGGCGTTCAACCTCACCACGATGAGCTACCGCGGCCGGATGTTCATGGGCCTGGTGACGGACCCCGCCGCCGTGGCGGACGGGGGCGAACTCCTCGAGGACCTCCGCGAGGCCTATCGGGAGTTGCTCGCGGCCGGGGGCGTGGCGTCGCCCTGGACCGACTGAACCGGACCGGTCCGACGACCGGCCGCCGGGGTCAGTTGACGTTGACCTCGGCGTCGAGCTTGGCCAGCACGGAGCGCACGTCGAGCAGGAGGTCGGCCACCTCCGAGGTGGACACCAGCTGGCGCTCGGAGATGTCGCCGAGGCCACGATCGATCAGCTGCATCGCCGCCCTGATCGACTCGTCGGTCTGCGGGTCCCGAACCTCGGTCATCCTGCCTCCCTGGCTGCCAGCCACCCGTGAGTTCCCTCCGGATGCGGCCGCCCGGCGGACGGCACTCGGTGAGCGTACAACCGACCCGTGACATCGCCACGTCGATTCGGCCCGGTTCACGGAACGTTCACAGGCCCACCACGACCTACCGTCGGGCCATGACCGAGCCGTCCCCGCCCCTGGGCGTGACCTTCGCCAGCTTCCAGGCCCTCGGCCTGCCCGTCGGACTGGAGGTGGCCCGGGCCGCCCGCGAGGGCGGGTACTCCTCCTTCTGGACCGCCGAGACCACCGGCCCCGAGGCGTTCGCCACCCTCGGTGCGGTGGCGGCCGGCGTGGGCGGGCTGGACCTGGGCACCGGGGTGCTGGCCCTGCAGTTGCGCACCCCGATGCTCGCCGCCATGGGCGCCGCCACGCTGCAGGCGCTCGCACCGGAGCACGACGTGCTCCTCGGCGTGGGCATCTCCTCGCCCGTCGTCGTCGGCCGCTGGCACGGCGCCGAGTACGGGGAACGGCCGGTGGAGCGGGTACGCGAGTACCTGGAGCTCACCCGGGCGTGCCTCGGCGGCGACGCGGTCACCCACGAGGGAGCGTTCTGGCAGTGCTCGGGTTTCCGGCTCGGCGTGCGCCTCGGCGAGCGGCGCCCCCGGCTGGTGCTCGGCGCCCTCAACGCCCGGATGCTGCGGCTCGCGGGCGAACTCGCCGACGGCGTGCTCCTCAACTACCTGCCCGCCACCGCGGTGCCGTGGTGCGTCGAGCGCGTGCGGGAGGGCGAGGCCCGCGCCGGGCGCCCGCCCGGCTCGTGCACCGTGTACGCCTACGTGCACGTGGGGGTGTGCGACCGCGAGGCCGCCCGGCCGGCGGCCCGCAAGGACCTGTTCTCCTACGCGGTGGTCCCCGCGTACGCCGCGGCGTTCGAGCGGGCCGGGTTCGCCGAGGAGGTCGCCGCGCTCCGGGCGGCCCGCGAACGCCGCGACCGGGAGGCCTCGGTGGCGGCCATGTCGGACCGGATGGTCGACGCCATCGACATCTGCGGCACGGCGGACGAGATCACCGCCGCGGTCCGGGCGTACGTGGACGCCGGGGTGGACGTGCCGGTGGTGATGCCGCTGCCGTGGGGCGAGGACCGCACCGGCACGATCCTGGCCACGCTCGACGCCGCGCGCCGGGCCTAGGGTCGCCCCATGCAGGTCGACGGCACGGTCGTGGTGGTCACCGGTGGGGCGAGCGGCATCGGCGAGGCGCTCGTGCGTCGCTTCGCCGCCGAGGGCGCGGCCGCGGTGGTGGCCGCGGATCTCGACGCCGCAGGTGCCGAGCGGGTCGCCCGGGAGGTTGCCGCCGAGCATCCGGACTGCCGGGCCCTCGCCCGGTCGCTCGACGCCGGCTCGCGGGACGACGTCCACGATCTGGTCGCCGAGATCCGCGCGGAGCTCGGGCCGATCGACCTCTTCTGCGCGAACGCGGGGATCGGCACGGGCGCCGGGGTGGACGCGAGCGACGCCCAGTGGGAGGCGATCTGGCGCGTCAACGTGATGGCCCACGTGCACGCCGCCCAGGCGCTGCTGCCCGGCTGGCTGGAACGCGGGAGCGGCTACCTGCTCACCACCGCCTCCGCCGCGGGCCTGCTCACCAACCTGGGCGACGCCCCGTACTCGGTGACCAAGCACGCGGCGGTCGGCCTCGCCGAGTGGCTGGCGATCACCTACGGCGACCGGGGTGTGCGGGTGAGCTGCCTGTGTCCGCAGGGGGTGCGCACCCCGCTGCTGTTCGGGTCGATGGCCGAGGGGGAGCTCGCAGCGGAGGTGGTGAAGGCGCAGGGCGTGATCGAGCCCGAGGACGTGGCCGACGCCGTCGTGGAGGGGCTCGCGGACGAGCGGTTCCTGATCCTCCCCCACCCCGAGGTCGCCCGGTTCGAGCAGGCCCGCGCCGCGGACCGCGACCGGTGGCTGGGCTCGATGCGCAAGCTCCAGGCCCGCATCACGGGCGGCGGGTGAGCCGGGGCGACCGGCCGGCCGATCCCACGCTGGCCGCCTACGAGGAGGGCGCGGACCGCTGGATCGAGCGGCGTCCACCGGAGCGGACCCGTGCCGCGGCCTTCGGTCGCTCGCTGCGGCCGGGGACCGTGGTGGACCTCGGGTGCGGGCCCGGCTGGCACCTGCCCGACCTGCCGACCGGCACGATCGCCCTGGACGGCGCCGCCGCCATGCTCGCCCGGGTGCCGGAGCACGCACCGGCCGCGCCCCGGGTCCGCGCAGATCTGCACTCGCTCCCCTTCGCCCGCCACTCGCTCGACGCGGCGTGGGCGAACAAGAGCTATGTGCACCTCGACCGCCGCGAGGTGCCCCTCGCCCTCTGGGACCTGCACCGGGCGCTGCGCGTGGAGGGGACCGCGGCGCTCGGCCTGTTCGCCGCCACCCGCGGGGCCATCCGCGACGCGGATCACGGCGAGGCGTTCGAGGACTCGCTCCCCGGCCGTCGCTTCTCGTTCTGGACCGAGGACCTGCTCGCCACGGTGGTGGAGGGTGCGGGCTTCACGGTGCTGCGCCGGGCGGAGGACCCGATCGGCGACGACCGCCAGTGGACCTGGACGCTGCGCCGGGAGCGCACCCTCGCCGACACGGTCGCCCCGGACATGCGCCTCCTGCTGGTGGGGCTGAACCCGTCGATCCACGCCGCGGATGCGGGGGTGGGGTTCGCCCGCCCGGGCAACCGGGCCTGGCCGGCGTTGCTCGCCGCCGGACTCGCCACCGTGGACCGCGACCCGCTCCGCCTCCTGGCCGACGGCGGCGTGGGCATGACCGACCTCGTGAAGCGGGCCACCGCCCGCGCCGACGAGCTGGCCGCCGCGGAGTTCCGGGCGGGCCTCGACCGGCTCGAACGGCTCTGCGCCTGGCTGCGCCCCGGTGCGGTGGCGGTCGCCGGCGTGACCGGCTGGCGGGCCGCCACCGGCCATCGCGCCGCGGCGGTGGGCTGGCAGGAACGCAGCCTCGGCGGGCGGCCCGTCTACCTCATGCCCAACCCGAGCGGCCTCAACGCCCACACCTCCGTCGAGGACCTCGCCGGGCACCTGCGCCGGGCCGCGGGCGGGACCGGCGCACCGTAGAGTTCTTCCGCGGCCCGCCGGCGACCGGCCGGGGCCGGGCACACACGCCAGGGGGAAGTCGATGAAGGTCCGGCTGGAACCGTCCGACGAGTACATGCACCCGGGGCCCGAGCCCACGTTCAACGAGTCCATGTACTTCAACTTCCACGACCCGGCCGAGGGCCTCGGCGGGTTCGTGCGGTTGGGCAACCGGCCCAATGAGGGCCACGCCGAGATGACGGTGTGCCTCTACCTGCCCGACGGCCGCGTGGGCTTCATGTTCCAGCGGCCCGAGATCACCTCCAACGACGGCTTCGACGCCGGTGGCGCCCGCTTCGAGGTGGTCGCGCCGTTCGAGGAGCTGACGGTGGACTACTCCGGCAAGGTCGTGCTGCTCGACGAGCCGCTCGCCATGGCCGACCCCCGCACCGCGTTCACCGAGAACCCGTACGAGCGGGCCGAGGTGCACCTCACCTACACCGGCGTGTCGGCCCCGTTCGGCGGTGAGCCGGAGGAGTCCCACGAGCGGCCCGGCGAGGAGTTCGCGAAGGGCCACTACGAGCAGCTCGTGCGGGCCCGGGGCACCGTCACCGTGGGCGACGACACCTGGGAGCTCGACGCGCTCGGCCTGCGCGACCACTCGTGGGGTCCGCGCACCTGGCAGGCACCTTGGTACTACCGCTGGCTCACGGTGAACTTCGGTGACGGCACCGGCATGATGCTCAGCCGGATCGCCCGGGCCGACAGCGACGGCACCCGGGGCGGCTTCACGTGGGACGGCGAGCGCATCGAGCTCGTGGAGGACGTGCGGCTGTCGACCGGCTGGGACGGCCCCGACCGCTACCACCGCACGCTCGAGGCCACGTTCACCACCGGGCGGGGCGACGCCGCGACCACCCGCACGCTGCGGGGCGAGGTGCTCAACCTCATCCCGCTGCGCAACCGGCGCGACGGTCGCGTCACCCGGATCTCCGAGGGCCTCACCCGCTGGACCCTCGACCGTGCGCTCGGGACGGACCCCGACGCCACGGTGGGCCACGGTCTCAGCGAGTACCTCGACCAGATCGTCGACGGCGCCCCCGTCGGCATCGACGAATAGGAGCCCCGCGTGCGCGACCTCATCCGGGCCGGCTACCAGATCCCGCTGTTCACCTACCCGGGGGTCGCCCCCGACGGGCTCTTCCCCCGCGTGGTGGAGCAGGCCACGGCGGCCGAGGACGCGGGATTCGACTCCGTGTGGGTGATGGACCACTTCTGGCAGCTGCCGATGCTGGGCGCCCCGGACCTCGAGATGCTCGAGGGCTACACGACCCTGGGCGCGCTCGGTCAGGCCACGCGCTCGGTGAACCTCGGCACGCTGGTCACCGGCGTGACGTACCGGAACCCCGCGCTGCTGGCGAAGATCGTCACCACGCTCGACGTGATCTCCGGTGGCCGTGCCATCTGTGGCATCGGGGCCGCGTGGTTCGAGGAGGAGCACGTGGGCCTCGGCTTCGACTTCCCGCCGCTGAAGGTGCGCTTCGAGATGCTCGAGGAGGCGCTGCGGATCATCCGCCCGATGTTCCTGGGCGAGCGGCCGAGCTTCGAGGGCACCCACTACCGCACCGCCGAGGCGATCAACTCGCCGCTGCCGCTGCGACCGGGCGGGGTGCCGATCATGGTCGGCGGGTCGGGCGAGAAGAAGACGCTCCCGCTCGGCGCCCGCCACGCGGACGCGATCAACCTGTCGGCCGGTTCCGACGAGCTCACGCGGAAGGTCGACGTCATCACGGCCGCGCTCGCGGACGCCGGGCGGACCCGCGACGAGCTCAACGTCTCGTGGCTCTGCACGCTGGTGCTCGGCGACACCGCGGCGGAGGCCGAGGAGCGCTTCCGCGGGATGCTGGCCGAACGCGGCATGGACCCCTCCATGCTCGACGACCCCGGCGTGCGGGCGATGATCACCGCCCGCATCGTGGTGGGCGACGCCGACGGCGCCGTGGCCCAGCTGCGGGGTGCGCTGGACCAGGGCCTCGACGGGATCATCGTGAACCTGCCGGCCGACGGCGGGGACCCCGCCGCGGTGGGCCGGGCCGCCGAGGTGGTCCGCGGCGCCGTCGGCGTCTAACGGCGTTCACCTACACTCGCATGGCGGGCGTGGGGACGTCCGCCACGCACCGGCGGGTGCACGGGACCAGGGGGAACCACATGACGACCGTCGAACCCGCGGCCACCGAGGTCGACTTCTCGACACTCGGCCAGCCGTACCTCGCGGGCCAGTACGAGCCGGTCCGCGACGAGCGCCACGACGTGGACCTGCCGGTGATCGGTGAGCTGCCCGCGGGGCTGCGCGGGTCCTACCTCCGCAACGGACCCAACAACCTCTTCGCCCCCCCGGGCCGCTACCACGTGTTCGACGGCGACGGGATGCTGCACGGCATCCACCTCGACGGCGAGGGTGGCGTGGAGTACCGGAACCGCTGGGTCGACTCGCGCGGGCTGCGCCACGAGCGGTCCGTCGGCCATGCCGTCTACGGCGGGCTGTCGGAGTTCTCGATGCCCGACGAGGCCGCGATCGCAGCCGGCGGGCTCTACAAGAACACCGCCAATACCAACATCGTCCGCCATGCCGGGCGCCACCTCGCCCTGATGGAGGGCGCGCACCCCACCGAGGTGACCGCGGAGCTCGCCACCATCGGCGAGTACGACTTCGACGGGGCGCTCCAGGGAGCGATGACCGCGCACCCGAAGTGGGACCCGGCCACCGGCGAGATGCTGATGTTCGGCTACTCCCCGTTCCCGCCGTACCTCCGCTACCACGTGGTCGACGCGGCCGGGACGCTCGTGCGCAGCACCGAGGTGCCCGTCGGGCGGTCGGCGATGATGCACGACTTCGTCACCACACCGGACCACGTGCTGTGGTTCGACCTGCCCGCGCTGTTCGACGGAGAGGCCCTGCTGACCGGCGGCACCGCGATCGCGTGGCGGCCGGAGGAGGGCGCCCGCATCGGTGTGATGCCCCGTGACGGCGAGGGCACCGAGACCGTCTGGATCGACGTGGACCCCTTCTACGTCTTCCACTTCCTCAACGCGTACGAACGCGGCGACGGCACGATCGTGGTGGACGGTTGCCGGGCGGCCGCGATGCCCACCGCGTTCGGCGAGGAGCCGCTGCCCGAGGCCCACGTGCGCCCGTACCTCTGGCGGTGGGAGATCGATCCCGCGGCGGGGATCGTCACCGACCGCCAGCTCGACGACCGCACCGGCGACTTCCCCCGGATCAACGACGCGTTCAACGGCCTCGCGAACCGCTACGGGACCCAGGCCCACACCCGGGTGTGGGGCGACGACGGCGTGGAGTTCGACGGCGTGATCCAGTTCGACCTCGAGAACGGCACCTCGGCCACCCACGTCTACGGACCCACCCACGTGTGCGGCGAGGCGGTGTTCGCGGCCGACCCCGACGGGACCGCCGAGAACGACGGGTGGCTCCTCAACTTCGTGACGGACCTCACCGACCGCAGCACCGAGTTCGTGGTCCTCGACGCCCGTGACGTGGCCGCCGGACCGGTGGCCCGCGTCGCCCTGCCACGGCGGGTGCCGTTCGGCTTCCACGGCAACTGGCTCCCGGCGACCGACTGACCATCGGGTCATCCCAGCTCTGTGTCGCGTGAGCGCACCCATGAGTGCGCTCACGCGACACAGAGCACGGGGGTGGCGCACGCGGTTGGTGGCTAGGGTCCCGGCCCGTGCTGCTGCACCACGCCGTCGAGCAGGGGGCCGCCGCCGCGGGCGACACCGTCGCCCTCGTCGCGGGTGACCAACGGTGGACCTTCGCCGACCTCGCGGACCGGGTGGCCCGGCTCGCCTCGGGCCTGGCCGGCGCGGTCGGCCCCGGTGAACGGGTGGTGGTGGTCGCCGACAACCACCCCGACTTCGTGGCCCTGCTCTCCGCGGTGCCGCGGGCCGGCGCCGTGCTGGCGATGGGCAACACCCGCCACACGCCCTCCGAGCTGGTGCAGCTCGTGCAGGCGTGCGGCGCGGCCGCGGTCGTCGCCTCCGAACCACATCTCGCCGCGCTGCGCGACCGGGCGGGCGAGCTGCCGACCGTGCAGCGCTGGTGGGCGATCGACGGGCTCGACGAGCTCGCCGACGGGCCCGTCGAGCCGGCCCGCCCGTCGGCCGACACCGACGTCGCCTGGCTGATCCACACCTCCGGCACCACCGGCCGACCGAAGGGCGCAATGCTCACGCACCGGTCCCTGTGGGCCGCGGTGCTGAACACCACCGCGGCGCGTCCGGTGGCGGAGGACGAGGTGTACCTCTTCCCGTTCCCGCTCTTCCACGTGGCGGCCTACAACGTGCTGCAGCACCACCTGTACCGGCGCCCCGTGGTGCTGCTCCCGCGATTCGACGCCGACCAACTCCTGGCCGCGGTGGCCGACGAGGCCGTCACCTCCATGTCGCTCGCGCCGACGATGCTCGCCATGCTGCTCGACCATCCGGGCGGGCCCTCGGCGCTCGCCGGGGTCCGGCGCATCTCCTACGGCGCGGCCCCGATGCCGCTCGACCTGCTGCGGCGCACCCTGGCCGCGCTGCCGGCGGTGGGCCTCGCGCAGGGGTACGGCATGACCGAGCTGTCGGGCAACGCGGTGTTCCTCGGGCCCGAGGAGCACCGGGCCGCCGCGGCGGACCGGCCCGATCTGCTCACCGCCGCAGGCCGGCCCGGACCGCTCGTGGCGCTCCGCACGGTGGACGACGACGGGACCGACGTTCCGCCGGGCACCCCGGGGGAGATCGTCGTGCGTGGCGACCAGGTCTGCGCCGGCTACTGGGAGGACCCGGCGGCCACCGCCGCGTCGCACCTGGTCGGCGCGGACGGTTCGGTCTGGCTCCGCACCGGTGACGTCGGCCGGATCGACGCCGACGGTTACCTCCACGTGGTGGACCGCACCAAGGACCTCATCATCACCGGCGGCGAGAACGTGGCGTCGCGCGAGGTGGAGGACGTGGTGTCGGAGCACCCGGCGGTGGCCGCAGTGGCCGCGGTGGGGGTGCCCGACGAGCGCTGGGGTGAGCGCGTGTGCGTGGCGGTGGTCTGGTCCGACGGCGACGGCGTCGACCACGAGGAGCTGATCGCGTGGACCGAGGGCCGCCTGGCCGGGTTCAAGCGGCCCCGGCTGGTGGTGGCGCTCGACGAGCTGCCCGTCAACGCCTCGGGGAAGGTCGAGAAGCGCCGCGTCCGCGACCTCGTGGCCGACCACCTGACGACCCGGCGCCGGGACTGACGAGCGGGCCTACGGTGGTGGTCGACGACGCCGGAGGTACGCCATGGAGATCAAGGAGCTGGGCCACCTGGTCCTCTACGTGCGGGACCTCGACCGTTCCGTGGCCTTCTACCGGGACGTGCTCGGCTGGCACCAGCTCGGTGGCGCGGATGCCGTGCTCCCGTTCCCTGCCGCAGCGTTCGCGAACCCGTCGGGACGCACGCACCACGAGCTGTTGCTCATCGAGGTGGGCCCGGACGCCGCCGCGCAGCCGGCCGGACGGCGGGTGGGGCTCTACCACTTCGGCCTGAAGGTGGGCGACAGCGACGACGAGTTGCGCGAGGTGCTGCACACCCTCCGGGAGCACGACGTGACGATCGTGGGGGCGAGCGACCACACCGTCACCCACTCGCTCTACATCCAGGATCCCGACGGCAACGAGATCGAGCTGTACATCGACGTCCCGGGCGTCGACTGGCGCAACGACCCGCTGTTGATCGCGAGTCCCGTCAAGCCGCTCCGCCTCTGATGCCGCCGTTTCAGCGAGGAGCGAGGTCCCGGATGGCCTGCCGCGCGTCGAGCCCGAACGGCAGGATCGCGATCGCAGGGGTGGTCACGCCGTTGTCGACGTAGCGCTGCACCTTCTCCCGGCACTCCTCCGGCGACCCCCAGACGATCAGCTCGTCGACGAGCGACTCGGGGATCGCGGCGAGCGCGGCCTTCCGGTCGCCCTCCTTCCAGAGCCGTGACATCTCCGCGAGCTGCTCGCCCCGGCCGAGCCACTCGTGGAACGCCGCGTAGACCGGCACCGTGAGGTACGCCGCGATCGCGAAGCGGCCCATCCCGATCACGGTGTCGCGGTCGGTGGTGGGCGCCACGAAGATGCGTGCCACCACCTCCTTCGGCGTGCCGCCCCCGGCCGCCTGCACGATCGGGGCGACCGTGCGGACATCGTCGGGCGACAGCCAGTTGATGATGGCGCCGTCGCCCTCGCTGCCGGCGAGGCGCAGCATCCCCTCCCGCAGCGCGGCGATCAGGATCGGCGGCTGCTGCTCGGGCCGCACACCCAGGCGGAACCCCTTCACCTCCGACGCGCCGAAGGACCCGCTGACCTTCTCGCCCGACATCGCGAGGCGCAGGAAGCGGACCATGTCGCGCACCTGCCGGTAGGGCTCCTCGAACGGCACGCCGTTCCAGTTCTCGACGATCACGTTCGAGCTCGTGCCGATCCCGAAGGCGAACCGGCCGGGGGCGGCGTCCGCGAGGGACGCCACGCTCTGGGCCAGACAGGCCGGCCCGCGGGTGTAGGCCGGCACGATGGCGGTGCCGAGACGCAGCGACGGGGCCCACGCGGACGCGAGCGCGAGCGGGGTGAACGCGTCGGCCCCCATGGCCTCGGCCGACCACACGTCGGTGTAGCCGAGGTCCTCGAGCTCCACGATCCAGTCCCGCTGGGCGTGGAGCGGGACGCCGTCGAACGGAATGGTCATGCCCCAGCGAGGGCCGGGCGGCGGTGTGGGCGCGTCGGTCATGGCGGGCGAGCCTAGGGGCGGGTCAGTCCATCCGGCGGTTGCGCACCAGTGCGGACTGGCTCGCCGCGCCGAGCAGGATGCCGTCCTCGTTCCAGAGGTACACCGACCCGTGCCCGAACCCGTTCGCGAGGCCGTCGACGCGGATGTCGCACAACACCCAGTCGGCCGGGGCGAGGCGCACCACCCGCAGCGTGTTGTCGAGGCTGTTCGACGGCCACCAACCGCCGAGGCTCTGCGAGATCCCGAACGGGACGTAGTCGCCGAGCACCGCGAGGGCACCGGCGGCCATGTCGACCTCGGGCACCCGCACCCACAACGCGGAGCGGCCGCCGTCGACCGGGTTCCCCTCGAGCTCGTCCCAGCCGGACCCGATGGCGATGCGGGCGTCCAGGCGGGTCATGATCGAGCGCTCCACCCCGAAGCGGGGCGAGCGCACCGGACAGTCCGCAGGCCGGGGCACGTCCGGCATCACCTGCCACTGCCCGTCGACGTCGAGCTCACGGGAGCCCAGCGCCGCGTTGACCGTGAGGATCTCGCGGTCGCCCACGTGGCCGACCGCCCGGGCCTGCGCGGTGTTGCGGCCCGACACGGCCACGGTCACGTCCAGGTCCACCACGTCGCCGAGGTGGGCGAAGCTCA
>JBMOJH010000108.1:0-11227 GCA_049316905.1 Microthrixaceae bacterium
GTCGGGACCGTCGTGGTCGTCGGGACCGTCGAGGTGGTGGTCGGTGCCACCGTCGTGGTGGTCGTGGTCGTCGTCGTGCCCGGTGTCGGCATGGGCGCGCACGCCCCGAGGAGCAGTACCGCCGCCCCCATCGCCACCCCGAACACCGCGCGTGCGTGCCGCCCTGCCATCATCGCCCTGTCCCCCTTCGTGGAGCGATCCCCCGACCGCCCGCCGTCACTGAAGGTAGTTCAGTCAGACTCGGCGATCCACCGCCGGGTGGCAGACTCGACAGCCGTGTCCCGCCCGGCCGTCGCCCCACCCCCGGACTGGATCGAGGTCCGTCGGTCGGGCCTCGGCCCGTTCGTCACCCGGGTCCGCTACCGCCGGCCCGACGGGACGGAGGTGGAGTGGACCTCCCGTGGCCACCGCAAGGGCCGTCCGGTCGACGAGATCGGTCCCGCCGCCGCCCGGCCGCCGCGCCCGAAGGTGCCGCGCCGCACCTGGTGGATCGCCACGCTGTTCGCCGTGGGCTCGGCCTGTTTCGCGCTGGGCTCGTTCCCGCCCTACCTGGACGCGGTGTCGGCGCGCACCGACGCCCTCACCTTCTTCATCGGCTCGGTCTTCTTCACGGCCGCGGCCGCGCTGTCCTTCGTGGAGGCCGCCGCCGCGCCGGACGCGGTGCGCGCCGATCCACGCGGTGCGGGCCACCGGTTCGCGTTGCTGCGGACCCGGTCGATCGACTGGTGGGCCACGATCGTGCAGCTCGCCGGCACCCTCTGGTTCAACGCGATGACCTTCCGGGCGCTGGCCGACAACTACGACTCGTCGGACGTGAACCAGTTCGTGTGGCGACCCGACGTGTTCGGTTCGATCGCGTTCCTGGTGGCCAGCTACCTGGCCTGGGCCGAGGTCTGCGACGGACCGGGTTCCGTGCGCTCGCACGACGTGTCGTGGTGGGTGGTCACGCTGAACCTCGCCGGGTCGGTCGCCTTCGGCGTGTCCGCGGTCGGGGCGTTCACCCTGCCGTCCACGGGCGACGTCACGAGCTTCCGTCTCGACAACGGCGGCACGTTCGTGGGGGCGATCTGTTTCCTCGTCGGTGCGGTGCTGCTGATCCCGGAGGCCCGCCGGACCGCGTGAGCGCAGGGCTCAGGTTCACGCCGGTGGCGCCGATGGAGAGCGTGACCGACTCTGCCCGAGGTCGCCCCCCGTGCCCGCGCCCACCATCCGCCCCGCCCGTTCCGCCCGACGCACCGCTCAGCGGTCGTGCGGCCGCGCCGTGCTCACGGTGCTGGTGGCGTGCGCACTGGTGGCCGGCTGCACCGAGCACCGCACACCGAACGGGGAGGCGACGGGCCGGACCCAGTCCGGCTCCGCCGGTGACCCGGAGGCGCTGTCGGTCCTCGTTCCCGCGACGGGCACCGGTGCGAGTGTGCCCGTCTACCGCCACGCCGTGGTCGACGGGACGATGGGGACCTCGACGTCGGTCGAGCCCCTGCTCGTGTGGCCCGGCCGCGGCGCCGGTCGCTACCGGTTCGAGATCGGCGAGGTGGGTGACCGGCCGGACCGGCGGAACTGGTCCTCCGGTGACGTCGACGAGCCGCGGTGGCAGGTGCCGGCCGACGCCCTGCGGGCCGACCGGGTGTACCTGTGGTCGGCCCGCGAGCTGTCGAGCGGCGAGGTGCACGGGCCGTTCGTGGTCCGGGTCGACCCGCGGCGCGACGAGGTCCAGCCGGTCGACGACGCCGCGGTCGACGGGCTCGGCCTGGGTGTGGCCCGGGCCTCCGGCGAGGCGGTGTTCGCATGGCGCTCACCGTCGGTGGCCAGCCTCGCCGGCGACGTGTCGGTCGGCGTCGAGCACCGACCCGGGACCCCCTCGGTGCCCGGACTCCCCGCCGGATGGCGCCTCACCACGTCCGACTCGACGTGGACGCGGCTGGTCGACAACGGCGACGGCACCCTCACCGCGGAGTCCTCCTCCGGCCTGGCGGTGGTGTTCGAGTCGACCGGCGACGGTTCCTGGCGAGCGGTCTGGGGTGCCGGTCAGGAGTGGCCCGCCGGTCGGTTCTCCGACCTCGTGTCCGAGGACGACGGTCGCGGTGGGACCGCGGCGACGCTCACACTGACCGACGCCGACGGCACGATCACCCGTTTCGACGCGCCCGCGGCCGGTCGGCCGGGTTCGGTCCGCTCGGTGTTCCAGCCCGGACGCCCGGAGGTGGAGCAGCGATGGGAGGACGGTCGCCTCCGGGCCCTGGTGGACCCGGTCGCGCCCGCCCGCCCGCTGTTCACGGTGTCGTATGCCGGGGGGGAGTCGTATGGCGGGGGGAACTGCCCGGCCCGCTCCGGGGCGCCCGAGGGCGGGCTGTGCGGCCTCGAACTCCTCGACGGCACCGTGGTCTCGTTCGTGTGGGGTCCGGTGGGCAGCGGTCGCGGGATCGTGCGGATCGTCGAGGCCGCGGGCGCCGGGCGCGGGGCCGGGGTCACCGACCTGGCCTTCGACGCCGCGGGTCGGCTGGCCCGACTGCGGTCGCCGCTGGCCACCGCCGCGGTCGCGGCCGGTGTCCGGGTCGACGGTCCCGACGCCACCACCGAGGTGGCCCACGACGCCGACGGCCGGGTGGTGACCGTGACGGGACCGGCGCCCGTCGCCGGCGCGCCACGGCCCGTGCGGACCTACGGCCGGTCGTTCGACGGGGGTTCGGGGCGCCAGAGGTCCACGGTCACGGTGGACGGCACGGTGCTGTCGACCATGGAGATCGACCCGGCCACGTTCCAGACGCTGCGCTCGTTCGACGCCGCGGGCCGGAGTACCGAGATGGAGTGGGACCGGGCCCGCAACGCGGTCCGGCAGGTGATCGAACCGGGGGACGTGCGCACCACGACCGGGTACGACGACCTCGGCAACGCCGTGGAGCGGGTCGGACCCGCCACCGACGACGCCGTCCGCTCCGGCTCGGCCCCCCGGACCCGGGTGGACCGTGACCGCACCTACCTGGGCCCCGACGACCGCGACGGCAGCCCGATGACCGGCCTCACCGTCACCCGCTGGTCGAACGGCGCCATGCAGGGTGAGCCGGCGGTCCAGGAGGTGGGTCCGAAGGTGGGCGAGGCCGTGCCCGACGCCTACGACCTGGCCTGGGACGAGGGTCCCTCCGGCGCCGGGCCCTGGTCGGCCCGACTGACCGGGGTCATCCGGTTCCCGGGTGACGGCCCGGTGGAGCTCGGCCTGACGACCGGCACGGCGTTGTTCGTCGCCGACCGCCCGTGCGCGCCCACCTGCACGATCGACGCGGTGGCCGGACGCCCGGTCCGGATCCGGGTCGACGTGCGGGTCCCGGAGGGCGGCCGCGCCGGCGTGACCCTCACGTGGAACGGCCTCGGACGTTCCGGAACGGTGCCGTCCTCCGCCCTGGCCCCGGCCCTCGGTCGCCACGCCGCGGTCAGCGTTGCCGACTCGTTCCTGGAGGGCATCGACACCGACGCCCGCGGACGCATCACCTGGTCCGACCCCGTCGCCGGGATCCCGGCCGCCACCTTCTCCGACGAGGGGCTCGGGCGGGAGGCCCTCTCCGAGCCATGGGATCCGGGCGCGGGCCGTTTCGCCCGCGTCACCGGCTACGTCCAACCCGACGGGCAGGTCCGGCGCCTCGAGTACCACCCGGCCGACGCGGGGGTGACGGAGCCCTGCACCGGGCGGTCCGTGGTCCAACGGGGCCTGCAGTCCGCGAACGTGGATCCCGCCCCCGACGGAGGCGCCGGTGGGGGGTTGCGCTCCGAGGTGGTCCACGACGCCCTCGGCCGGCCGGCCGCCACCCGGTCCGGCACCAGCGGGTGGACCTGCATCACCCGTGACCGACTGGGCCGCACCGTCGAGGTGGAGGTGCGGGCACCGGGCGGCGACCGGCCGGTGTCGACCACCCTCACGAACTGGGCCGCCGGCGGCGACCCGACGGTCCGGACGACCACGGTGCGCGACGCCGGCGGCGAGCACCGCTCCCGGTCCCGGGTGGACCTGCTGGGCCGGGTGGTGGTGGAGGTCGACCTGGCCGGCACGACCGTCGCCACCACGTACCACCCGCAGTTCACCGACCGGGTCCTCACCGTCACGGCCCGCCCGCGGCAGGGTGTCGCCTCCGTCACCACCAACGACTACACACCCAGCGGCGCGCTGGCCCGGGTGACGACGGACGGACGGCCGCTGGTCGACGTGGGCTACGACGACCTCGGCCGCACCGCCACGCTCACCTACGGGAACGGCGCCCGCACGGCGTTCGACTACGACGCCAACGCCCGCCCGGTGACCCGGACCGTACGGACCCCCTCGGGGGCCGAGTACCGCGAGTCCCGGTCGTTGACGCCCTCCGGCCGCGTGCTCGTGAACCAGCTCGACGCGCCCGAGGGGCGCGCCGGCACCACATACACCTACGACGCCAACGCCCGGCTCGTCCAGGCCCGGCTCGACACCACCCTCGACGTGTCGGCCCGGGCCTGGGAGTACCGCTACGACGGCAACGGCAACCGGACCTCCGAGCGGGTGACGGCGCCCGGTGGCGCGGTGGCCGAGTTCGTGGCCACCTTCGACGCGGCCGACCGCCTCACCTCCACCACCGATCCGGCCTGGTCGGGTGCGGTGACCCACGACGCCGACGGCCGCATCACCGCGGTCGGCCCCCTGACGATCCGCTACGACCAGCTCGGCAACGTGGCCGCGGTGCGCCACGCCGACGGTTCCGAGGTGGCCTGGGGCTACGTCGGCGCCGAACGGGTCAGCCGCACGGTCACCCGCCCCGGTGCGCCGCCGGTGACCGTGCGCTTCGACCGGGCCGGCAACGTGCTCGACGCCGCGGGCGCGGTCATCGGCCGACAGGTCGCAGTGCTCGGCGGGGTGCAGCTCGTGACCCGCGGTGCGGGCGCCACGTGGACGTTCGGGACCCTCGGTGGGAACCGGTGGTTCGCGCTGGACGGGTCGGGGAACCGGACGGGGCCCCTCACGCTGTTCGATCCGTGGGGCCGACGCATCACGCCAGCGCCGCCCACCGCCCCCACCCCGGCAGCTCCTCCCACGACGGCTCCCACGACGGCGGCCCCCACGACGGCGGCTCCCACGACGGCGGCTCCCACGACGGCGGTTCCCACGACGACGGCTGCTCCCACGACGACGGTGGCATCGGACGGAGCGGCGAGCGGGTCGATCGCCGGTTCCGCCGCGGGCGCCGGCGCGCCGCCCGGTCCCGACGACCCGCTGGTGGACCCGATGTTCCAGCTCGGCGACACACAGTTCCTCGGCGGCCTCGCCGTGCAGGTCATGGGCGACCGTCTGTACCTGCCGGGCCTGGGCCGCTTCGCCCAGCCCGATCCGGTACCGGGTGCCGCCTCGAACGCGTACGGCTACACCGACGGGGATCCGGTCAACAGCCACGACCGTTCCGGCAACGTCCCCGACTGGGACACCACGAAGTGGATCCTGTTCGGCACGATCGTGGTGGCGAGCATCGCCCTGAGCGTGGTCGCCGCACCGGCCGCGGGCGCGCTCATCGGCGCCAAGATCGCCGGCGCCGCGGCGGTGACCGGCAAGGCCGCCATCGCCCAGGTGGCCACCACGGCCCTGACCGCCGCCGCGATCGGTGCGGGTGCCGACGTGGCCACGCAGGCGGTGATGACCCAGGAGGACTTCACCGACGAGTACCGCTCCAACCAGACCCTGGTGGCGGCGGGCCTGGCGATGGCGTTCTCCGGCTACCAGGCCGCCCGGGACCTGAGGGCGGCGGCGAAGACCCTCACGGCCTCCCGTCTGGCCTCGCAGGCCGACGACCCGATCTACGGCGCGGGCGACGACGCCTCGAACCTGGCCAACTTCGGTGGGGGCCTCGGCTTCGGTCGGGGCGGTGGCGAGGTATCGCGCTCCGGGAGCCTGACGCTCAGCCGGAGTGCGATGGACGACAGCCTCCGGAGCTCGGTGGGTCGGCCCACGACCGACTTCCGGCTCATGCGCGACCTGGACCGCCTGGGTCTGGGCTTCCGGCCGCCGTTCTGACGCCCGGCGGCCGCCGGTCGGGCGGGGACGAATGTCTCAACAAGGTTTCCTCAAGGTCGATACAAGAACGGCCGGTCGAGACCACCGGCGCACTCCGTCGAGAGGGAAGCCCCATGTCCGTGCCCGTCCGTTCCCCGCGAACCGCACGTGGCGGCCGTCGAGTGTCGGCCGCCGTCCTGGTCGCTGCGATCACCGTGGTGGCCCTGACGATGACGGCCTGCACCCGTGACGCCGAGTCGTCCGGCCAGGAGGTCTCCGACTCCCGCGCCGCGGCGACCTCCGCGGGTGACGCGAGCGGTTCCACGGCGAGCAGCGCCAAGGCCGAGGACGCGGTGCCCGACGGTTTCAAGGACTGTGACGACGAGTGGACGGGGCAGTCGTACCACCTGTGTCTGTGGGTCATGAACAACACGTTGAACCTGGTCCCGGCCCAGGACCCGTCGGCCCAGCCGTCCGCCACGCCCGCGGTGGCCTACCGGTTCGACTCGCTCGACATCCCCGGCGGCTACGGGATCAAGAAGGACTCCGGGGGCGACCCCCCGAACAACCAGGGCGCCGGCGTCTTCTACTGGGACTTCGGCTGTCGGGCCTCGTGCGGTCCGGAGGCCACGATCGGCTACAAGGTCGCCGACGACTCGCCCTACGCGGACAGCTTCCAGGTGTGGGCCAACGTCGAGGCCGGGCCCGGCGACGACCGGTGGGAGTGCCGGGGGCCGCGCCTCTACACCGTGTGCCTCGGCCACTCCAAGCACTCCGGCGAGGGTGACTACAGCGTGGGTGTGACCTACTCCAACCGCCCGTTCCTGGTGCAGATCGCCTCCCAGCTCCCCACCGGGGTGACCTTCACGAAGACCACGGAGAACTCCGGCAACGTGGCCCTGAAGGGTGACCTGAAGGCCCCCGACGCGTTCCCCGTGTTCACCGACGGCAAGCCCGACCGGGCCCGGCCCACCGCCTGGGTCGGAGGGTTCCAGCAGATCGGCCGGACCAGCACCTGGAGTGCCTCCTACGAGCTGTCGAACACCGGTGCCGCCAAGCTCGACCGGGCCGTGGTCACGGTGAACGTGGCCATGGACGGCAACGGCAACCCCGTCATGCCCCGCGTGGTCGACGGCAAGACCGTCACCGGCGACCCGTCCTCCACGTGGTGCGACGTGTCCAAGGGCGGCAGCACCACGAACCTCACCTGCGCGGTGACCGCCCGGGCCGGCAACCCCGACCTCTTCAGCTTCCTCATCCGGTCCTGAGCAGTCCCGTCCCGTCCCGCCCCGTCCCGCCCGTCCCGCCCCGCCCCGTCCCGCCCGGAGTCGTCGTGTCCACCACCCGCCGTCCCGTCCCGCGCGCCGCCCGGCGCACCCCCTCCCGTCCGGCCACCGTGGTCGCGGTGCTCCTCGCCGTGGCACTGGCCGCGGCGGCCTGCACGACCGACGCCGACCGCGGCCTCGGCGATCCGAGCGGCCGTGTCCAGTCCGGGCCGGCGTGGGATCCCGAGACGCTCCCGCCCCTCCCGGTCGTCGACCGCTCGGGCCCGTCGGTGGTCGACGTGGAGGGGGTGGCGCTCGACGGCACCACCGGCTCCTCCACCTCCACGACCCCCACGCTGCGCTGGGCGCGGCCTCCCGCCGGTGGCCCCTGGCGGTTCACGGTGACCGACCTCGGCCCGGACGGCGGGCGTGAGCTCTGGTCGTCCGGTGACGTCCCGGTGGCGGAGGCCCGTGTCCCCGCAGGGGTCCTCGCCAACGGTCGCGCCTACCGCTGGCGCGCCGTCGACACCGGCACCGGCGCGGCGCTCGGACCGTTCGTGATGCGCGTCGACGTCCAGCGCGACGGCATGCAGCCCGTGGACGACCTGGGTGGCGCGGGCGTCGCCCGCTACACCGGCGAGCCCGTCGTCGGCTGGACCGCCCCCACGCTCGCGACCTCCGGTGGCGACATCGGCCTGAGCCTCGTCTACCGACCGTCCAACGGCGCCGCCACCACCGGTCTGCCGGACGGTTGGCGCCTCACCGCCGGCACCACCGGCACGTGGCGCCGGCTGCTCGACAACGGTGACGGCACCCTCACCCTCGAGAACGAGGCCGGCGTCCCGGTGGTCTTCGAGCCCAACCCGGGCTCCGACGGCGGCTACCGCGCCGTGTGGGGCGACCGCCAGACCTGGCCGTCGGGTTCCTTCTCCACCCTCGTCCGCGACGAGGACGGCTTCACCGTGCAGGACACCGACGGCACCGTGACCACCTTCGACGCGCCCGCCGCCGGTGGGGTCGGTCACGTGCGTGCCATCCGCGAGGCCGGGCGGGCCACCGTCCGGCAGTCGTTCCGCGACGGACGGCTGGTCGCGGTGACCGACCCGGTGTCGGAACGCTCGATCCGCCTCGACTACGGCGGCGACCCCGACTGCCCGGCCACGATGACGGGCTTCGACGCGACCCCGACCGGGCTCCTCTGCGGCGCCCGCCTCTGGGACGGGACCCGCCTCCGGGTCGGGTACCGGACCGTCACCGACGGGGACCGGACCGAACGGACGGTGCCGGTCCGCCTGGTCGCCTTCTCCGGCACCGGCGCCGCCGCCGCGGTCACCGACCTCGCGGTCGACCGGAGTGGTCGGCCGGTCGCGGTGCGGTCCCCCGAGGCGGCCGCCGCCGTGGCGGCCGGTGTCCGCGACGCCGATGACGCCGTCACGACCGAGCTGGCCTACGACGACCGTGGCCGCGTCGACACGGTCACCCTGCCCGCCGCGACCGCCGGGGCACCCCGCGCGGTGCGGGCGTTCACCCGGGAGTTCCGTGACGGCCGGGTGGTCGGCACGATCACGGCGCCGGCCGCCCCCGGCGCGCCCCTCGTGTCGACCGCCGCTGCGGACGCCGCCACCTTCCAGTTGGCGGAGACCGCCGGGCCCGACGGTCTGGTCGCCACCGCCACCTGGGACCCGTCCAGCGGCGCCCTCCTGTCGACCACGACCGGCCAGGGCCTGCTGACCCGTTACGAGCGCGACGGCCTGGGCGCCCTGACGCGCCGCGTGGGTCCGGCGGCCCCCGACGCGGTGGCCTCCGGCGCGGCGCCGGCCACCGAGGTGGGCACCGACCTGGAGTTCCGCGACGGTCAGGACCTCGACGGCCGACCCCTCGAGGGCCTCGCCGTCACCTACTGGACGAACGCCACCCGTTCGGGTGAGCCCGAGCGCTCCGAGGTCGGCCCCCGTCTCGGCGACGACGTGCCCGACGAGTACCGGTTCTCGTGGGACCGCCCCCCGGTCGGCACCGACACCTGGTCGGCCCGGCTGCTCGGCGCGGTGGTCGTGCCCGCCGACGGGGAGTGGACCTTCACCACCGGCGGTGCCCCGCTGTGGATCGACGAGCGGCCGTGCCGGCCGGCGTGCACGGTGCCCGCCGCCGCGGGTCGTGCCCTGCGGGTCCGCCTCGACGTGGAGGGCCCCGCGGGAGCGGTGGACCTGTCGTGGACCGGGCCCGGGCGGTCCGGTCCGGTGCCCACCTCCGCCCTCGTCCCGGCCCTCGGTCGCCAGTCGAGGGTGGCCACCCGCGACGCCCTCGCGGCCGGCGTGGCCGTGGACATGGTCGGGCGAACGACCTACTCGGACCCGGTCACCGCCACCATCGACGGCTCCTGGACCGGCGGCGGCCAGCGCCGCGAGGTCACGACCGAACCCTTCCGTCCCTCCCAGGGCCGCTACGGGCGGGTCACCGCCCAGAAGCCCGCCGTGGGCGCGGCGCGCGAGCTCGACTACCACCCGGCCACCGCCCGCGTCGCCGACCCGTGCGGCAGCGGTTCCTTCGTGCAGGGCGGCCTGGTCCGCACGAACGCCGACCCCACCGCCGATCCCGCCCGACCGGTCCGTACCTTCACCGTGTACGACGCGGCGGGCCGCGGCGTGGCGTCGGTCAGCGACGACACCGGACGCTCCTTCGGCGAGGTCGTCGCCGAAGGTTCCACGCCGTGGACCTGCACCCGGCGCGACGCCGCCGGCCGCCCCGTCCGGACCGAGCAGCGCGGCGCCGAGGGGAGCGAGGAGCGTCTCCTCGAGGTGTCGTGGACCGGCCCGTCGGGCGATCCCACGATCGCCGTGAGCCGTTCCACCGCCGCCGACGGCAGCGTGGCCACCGAGACGGTGCAGCGGGACCTGCTCGGTCGGGCCGTCCGGTCGGTGGACCTGTGGGGCACCGTCACCGAGCGGACCTACGACCCGCAGTTCCCGGAGCGCCTGCTCACCGAGGTCGTCCGTCCGGTCGGCGCCCCCGCGCAGACCCTCGCCTCCACCTACGACGGTGCCGGCCACCGCGTCGCCGTCTCGCTCGACGGCGTGCCCCTGTCGAGCACCACCTGGGCCAATGGTCGGCTCGACCGCGTCCGGTCCGGCACCGAGACCGTCACCTTCGACTACGACGCCAACGGCCGTCCCGTCGAGCGCACCATCTCGGGGCCGTCGGGGCGTTGGGTGGAGCTGCAGTCGATGAGTCCGGCGGGCCGGACCCTGGCCGCCGCCCTCGAGGGTCCGGGCGCCAACCGTGCGGCGTGGACCTTCGCGTACGACGCCAACGCGAGGCTCACCTCCGCCTCGGTCGACACGCCGCTGCCGGTCACCGAGCGGGCATGGACCTACTCCTTCGACGGCGACTCCAACCTCGTCTCGCGCACGATCACCGGTGGGGACGGCTCCGTGCGCACCATCACGAGCACCTTCGACCGGGGCGACCAGTTCACCGGCACCGACGACCCGCTCCTCGCCGGTCCGGTGGCGAGCGACCTCGGCCGCCTCACCCGGGTGGGCCCGCTCGAGGTGGACTACTTCCGTACCGGCCCGACCCGGCTCGTGCGCCACACCGACGGTTCCTCGGTGTCCTACCGCTACCGGTTCGGTCGCATGGTGCAGCGCACCGTGGGCCGCGCCGACGGGGCCACGTCGTCGGTCCGTCTGGGCGACGCCGGCGTGGTCTACGACGCGTCCGGTGCCTACCAGGGACGGCTGCTCTCCGGTGGGGGTGGCACCACCCTCTGGCTCGGGGCCGACGGGACCGTGCGGCGCACCTACCAGACCATCGGCGGCAACCGCTGGTTCAGCGTCGACGGCGCGGGCGCCCTCGTCGGAACGATGGCCGTCTACGAGCCCTTCGGCCGGGAGGTGACCGTCACCTCCGACGCGCCCACCCCGGCCGCCGCCTCGGGCGGCATCGCCTCCGGTGCTCCCGCGACGAC
>JBMOJH010000109.1:0-11184 GCA_049316905.1 Microthrixaceae bacterium
GAGCAGTGACACCGGGAGCAGTGACACCGGGAGCAGTCACGCCGGGCGCCCCGACGGTGCCGGCCTGGGCGCGGTCACGTCCTCGAGTCACGTGGTGATCTGCTGCGGGTCGGGCGGCGTGGGCAAGACCACCACCGCGGCCGTGATCGCGCTCGAGGCAGCACGGTCCGGACGGCGTGCGGTGGTGGTCACGATCGACCCGGCCCGGCGCCTTGCGGACGCCCTCGGGCTCGAGGGCCTCACCGACACGCCGTCGCGGATCGACGGCCCCTGGCCGGGCGAGATGTGGGCCCTCATGCTCGACACGAAGGCCACTTTCGACGGGCTCGTCCGCCGGTATGCAGCCGATCCCGACCAGACCGAGCGGATCCTCGCCAACTCCTTCTACCGGAACATCTCCGGGGCGCTGTCGGGCACGCAGGAGTACATGGCCTCGGAGAAGCTCTACGAGCTGGCCGAGGAGGGCGACTGGGACCTCGTGGTGGTCGACACCCCGCCCACCCGCAACGCGCTCGACTTCCTCGACGCGCCCCAACGGCTGGCCCGGTTCCTCGACCACCGCCTCTACAAGGTCCTCATGACGCCCACCCGCGGGTTCGTGAAGGCGGTCAACGTGGCCGCGCAGGCCGTCACCCGGTCGCTGTCGAAGGTGGTGGGCGCCGAAGTGATCGGTGACGCCATCGCCTTCTTCCAGGCCTTCGAGGGCATGGAGGAGGGTTTCCAGCAGCGGGCGGCCCGCGTGGACGAACTGCTCCGCGACCGGAGCACCGCGTTCGTGCTGGTGGCGTCGCCCAAGGCCGACACCGTCGCCGAGGCCGGCTACTTCGCCGACAAGCTCCGTGAGAACGGCATCACCGTCCGCGGCCTCATCGTGAACCGGATGCAGCCCACCTTCGGCCACGACGAGGTGGACCGGCTGAGCGCCGGCGGCGACGCGGCGCGGGAGCGGGCCCGCACCCTCGCCGGCACCGCGCTCGGCGACCACTACGTGTGCCTCGCGGACGCCCGTCAGCTCGCCCGCGGCGAGGAGCGCCACCTGGGCGGCCTGGCCGAGCGGGTCGCGCCCGCTCCGGTGGTACGGGTGCCGGTGCAGCCGGTCGAGGTGACCGACCTCGGCTCGCTCAGCCACCTCGGCGACCTGCTCTTCGATCGGGGCGGCACCGCCGGGCCCTCCGCCGGCGGGGATTCGGGACGGCCCGGGGCGAGTGGCTAGCCTCACCGACGTGCGCACCGTGCTCATCGCCACCGACGCGGACGAGGTGTACGACGAGGTCGACGCCGCCCTGTCCGACGCCACCACCGGCGTCGCGCGGGTCACCGCGGGGGCCTCGGTCCGGGCCGCGGTGGAGAACCTCGAGCCCGAGCTCGTGGTGCTCGACCTGCAGATCGGGAACATGGGCGGCATGGCCACCTGCATGGACCTGCGTCTCGAGGAGGGCGCGGGTCGCCTGCCCGAGCAGCGGGTGCTGATGCTGCTCGACCGCCCCGCCGACGTCTTCCTCGCCAAGCGCTCCGGCGCCGACGGCTGGCTCGTGAAGCCGATCGACCCCCTGCGTCTCCGGCGGGCGGCGGAGGCCGTCCTGGCCGGCGGCACGTACTCCGAGCCGGCCCCGGCCTGACCGGCGGGGGAATCGCTCCGGCCGGGCTTTTCCGGCCGGCACGCCCGACCGCTACGATGACCGCTCTCCGGGTGGTGGCGCAGTTTGGCAGCGCGCCTCGTTCGGGACGAGGAGGCCGGGAGTTCAAATCTCCCCCACCCGACCACGGAATGTGACCGGCGCCCGGTTCCGACCGGGCGCCGGTCCGCGTCCGGGGGCCGCCCCGGGGCCCCCGAACCTCAAGGAAACGTGGGCGGGTGACGTCCGTCCGACACGAAAGTGTCAAGTCACCCTCGGTGGCGCTCCGATACGGAGAACGTGGCTGCGGAACACACCCTCCGAACGAGCACCGGGCGAACCGGCCTCCGTCGACGGCTCGGCGCCGTCGTCATGGGCCTCATGGCCGTCGGGCTCCTCTCCGGCGTCCTCACCTCATGCGAGAGCACCCCGGCGGACCGCAACGAGGTCCGCAACGCGGTGAACGCCAGCCGGGCCGCCGCCGGGCTGCCGGCGCTGCGGGAGAACGCACAGCTGAACATCAAGGCCGACGACTGGGCCCAGGTGCTGCGCAACGAGTGCGGGATCCGCCACTCGCGGCTGGCCGACCGCGCTCCCGCCGAGTGGCAGAAGCTCGGCGAGAACGTGGGCATGGGCGGGAACATCCAGCAGGTCCACGTGGCCTACATGAACTCGCCCGGCCACAAGGCCAACATCCTCGACCCGAGCTACACGCAGATCGGCACCGCAGCGGTGTGGGGCACCTGCAACGGGTACCGAACGGTGTTCACCGTCCACGAGTTCATGAAGTCCTGACCCCGGCCGCCACCGCCGGCCTCCCGTAGGGTGCGCCCGTGGAGATCGCGGCGTTCCAGCAGCTCATGGAGGACCTCTACGGCGAGGCCGACCGCGAGCGCGGCATCCCCGCCACGGTGGCATGGCTGTGCGAGGAGCTCGGAGAGCTCGCCCAGGCGGTGCGGAAGGGCACGGTGGACCAGCAGCGTCACGAGCTCGGCGACGTGCTCGCCTGGCTCGCCTCGCTCGCCAACCAGCTCGACCTCTCGCTCGAGGACGCCGCCCGCCGCTACGTGGTCGATCCCCCGACCTGAGGCCGCCGACCCGTAGCGTCCCGGTCGGCGAAGGAGAGCGCGTGGACTTCGAGTCGGTGACCGCGGACGTGGTGCAGGTGGTCGAGGCCGTCGGCGTCGTGCTGATGGTCGTCGGGGCGATCGTCTCCCTGGGCGAGTACCTGATCGGTGTCGCCCGGCGGCGTGACGCCGTCGGCGCCTACGACGGATTACGCCGGCGCCTGGCCCGGGTGATCCTCCTCGGCCTCGAAGTGCTGCTCCTCGCCGACATCATCCGCACGATCGTGGTGGACCAGACCGCCGAGAGCGTGCTGGTGCTCGGCGCGATCGTGATCATCCGGATCGTCCTCAGCTTCTCGCTCCAGGTCGAGATCGAGGGGACGTGGCCCTGGTCGCGCTGGCGGGTCGAGAAGACGGCCCCGGCCGCGGAGTGATCGGGCCCCGGCCGAGGAGTGATCAGGCCCGGCGGGCGAGCAACTCCTCGGCGATCTGGATCGCGTTGAGCGCCGCGCCCTTGCGGAGGTTGTCGTTGGACACGAACAGGGCGAGCCCGTGCTCGACCGAGTCGTCACGACGGATGCGGCCCACATAGGACGGGTCGCGACCGGCCGCCGCGAGGGGCGTGGGGATGTCGGCGAGCTCCACCCCGGGGGCGGCGGCGAGCAGTTCGCGGGCCCGCTCCGGGCCGAGGTCGCGCTCGAACTCCGCGTTGATCGACAGCGAGTGGCCCGTGAACACCGGGACCCGCACGCAGGTGCCCGAGACCCGCAGGTCGGGAAGGCCCAGGATCTTGCGGCTCTCGTTGCGGAGCTTCTGCTCCTCATCGGTCTCCTCGGAGCCGTCGTCCACCAGGTTGCCGGCGAAGGGGAGCACGTCGAAGGCGATGGTGCGGGCGAACTTGGCCGGCGCCGGGAACGTGACGGCCGAACCGTCGTAGGTGAGTTCCGGGCCCTTGTCGCCCGCGGCCGCCACCTGCGACTGGAGCTCCTCCACCCCCGCGAGGCCCGCGCCGGACACGGCCTGATAGGTACTGACCACCAGCCGGACCAGACCCGCCTCGACCGCCAGCGGCTTGAGCACCGGCATCGCGGCCATGGTCGTGCAGTTCGGGTTCGCCACGATGCCCCTCGGCAGGTGGTCGAGCTCCTCGGGGTTCACCTCCGACACCACCAGCGGCACCTCGGGATGCATGCGCCAGGCGGACGAGTTGTCCACCACGGTGGCCCCGGCCGCGGCGACCTGCTCCGCGTACTCGCGGGAGCTGGTCGCCCCCGCCGAGAAGAGGGCGATGTCGAGACCCGAGAAGTCGGCCGTGGCCGTGTCCTCCACCACGACCTCCTCGCCCTTCCACGGAAGGACGGTGCCGGCGGACCGGGCGGAGGCGAAGAACCGGACGGAGGCGGCAGGGAAGGAGCGCTCGGCGAGCAGGGCGCGCATCACGCCACCCACCTGGCCGGTGGCGCCGAACACGCCGACGTTCACGGGGGAGTTCATGGCCGTGAGGGTACCGGCCGTCCCCGGCGCTCCCCCAGCGGGTTCCGTGCCGGGCAGGTCGCGGGAGACTCGTGTGATGGAGGTGCTGCCGGACGCCGCCGGGGCCGAGGTGCCCGACACGCCACTGGGTCTCTACGTGCACGTGCCGTTCTGCATCCGGCGCTGCGGCTACTGCGCGTTCGTCACCTACGCCGAGGGGGAGACCGGTGACGCGGACGCCCACCGACGGTGGGCCGACGCCGCCGTGGCGGAGGTGGCCCTCGCGGACCGCGTGCTCGGCGCTGACCGACCAACGTTGACCTCGGTGTACTTCGGCGGCGGCACCCCCACCTCGGTCGCCCCGGAGCTGCTCGGCCGCGTGCTCGACGCGGTCCGGCGGCGGTTCGCCACCGACCCCTCCGTGGAGGTGACCGTGGAGGCGAACCCCGACGGACTCCGGCCGGGCCAGCTGGCCCGGCTGCGCGAGCTCGGGGTCACCCGCGTGAGCCTCGGCCTCCAGAGCGCGTCGAACCGGGTGCTCGAGCTGCTGGACCGCACGCACCCCCCGGAACGCGCGGTGGCCGCGGTGGCCGAGGCTCGGGCCGCGGGCTTCGACCACGTGTCGCTCGACCTCATCCACGGCACCCCGGGTGAGACGGCCGCGGAATGGGACGCCACCGTGGCGCTGGCGCTCGGCACCGGCGTGGACCACCTCTCCGCCTACGCCCTGGCCGTGGAGCCGGGCACGAAGCTGGCGGCCCGGGTCCGCAACGGGGAGCTCCCCTCGCCCTCGGGCGACGACGCCGCCGACCGCTACGCCGTGCTCGACCGGGCCTGCCGTGGGGCCGGGCTCGACTGGTACGAGCTGTCGAACTGGGCGGCCGACGAGTCGGCCCGGTGCCGGCACAACCTCCTCTACTGGCGGGACCACCACTGGTGGGGGGTCGGGCCGGGCGCCCACTCGCGCATCGGGCCGCTGCGCTGGTGGAACCCCGCCGCGCTCGGGTCGTGGTGGGACCCGCTCGACCGGGGTCGCTCACCGGCGGAGGGGCACGAACTCCTCGGGGTGGGCGAGCGGCGCACCGAGCGGCTGATGCTGGGCATCCGCCTGGCCGAGGGCGTCGAGGTCGGCGACGACGTCGACGCCGACGCGGTGCGGGGCGCGGTGGAGGACGGACTCGCCGAGTTGCGGGCGGGGCGCCTCCTGCTCACCGACCGGGGCCGGCTGCTCGCGGACCTCGTGGTGCGCCGGCTGCTGTAGACGGTCCGGCTCCCGGTCCCGGCGGTGCGGTCAGAAGGTCGTGCGGTCGAGCTCGTAGGCGTCGTGCAGCACCTGCACGGCCCGGTCCGAGTCGGTCTCCGCGATCACGCACGAGATACGGATCGCCGAGGTGGAGATCATCTCGATGTTGATGCCGTCCCCGGCGAGCACCTCGAACATGCGGGCGGCCACGCCCGGGTTCGACTTCATCCCGGCGCCGATGACCGACACCTTGGCGATCTCGTGGTTGGCCACCACCTTCGTGGCGCCCACGATCTCGGCCTCGTTCCCGCACACCTCGAGCGCCAGGTCGAGCTGCGTGTGGGGCACGGTGAACGAGATGTCGGTCACCCCGCCCTCGGACACGTTCTGCACGATCATGTCGACGTTCACGTCCGCATCGGCGAGGCGGCGGAACAGCCCGGCCGCCACGCCGGGACGGTCGGGCACGCCCGACACGGTGACCTTGGCCTCGCTGTCGTCGGCCACCACGGCGCGGATCAGCGCTGCTTCCATCTCGTCGCTCTCCTCCACCACCCACGTGCCCGGCTCCCAGGTGAAGGCCGACCGCACGTGCAGCGGTACTCGGTGTCGATGGGCGTACTCCACGGACCGCATCGCGGGCTTCGGACAGCCCGCCGCGGTCATCTCCAGCATCTCGTCGAAGGTGATCGAGTTCATCCGCCGCGCCGTGGGGACCACGCGGGGATCGGTGGTGAACACCCCGGACACGTCGGTGTAGAGCTCGCACGCGTCCGCCCCGAGCGCCTTGGCCAGCGCCACCGCCGTGGTGTCGGACCCGCCGCGACCCAGGAACGTCACGTCGTTGTCGACCGACACGCCCTGCGCGCCGGCCACCACCGGCACGCGACCGGCGTCGAGCGCGGCCCGGATCCGGTCCGCGCGGACCTCCACGATCTTGGCGTTGGTGTGGTTCGGGTCGGTGATGAACCCGGCCTGACTGCCGGTGTAGCTCTCGGACTCGACGCCGACCGCGTGCAGCGCCATCGCCATCAGGGCGATCGCCTTGCGCTCGCCGGCAGTGATGAGCATGTCCATCTCGCGGCCCGGGCGCTCCGGCGACACCTCGGCGGCCATCCGCAGGAGCTCGTCGGTCTCCTTGCCCATGGCCGACACCACCAGCACGACCTCGTCGCCACGGCGCCGGCACCGCGCCACGTTCTCCGCCACCGACCGCATGCGCTCGGGATCCGCGACGGAGGTGCCGCCGAACTTCTGGACCAGGAGAGCCACGGGCGGAACGGTACACGGGGGTCGCGGCGGCCCAGAAGCCGCGGACCCGGCGTGCCGGGCCGCCGGGTACCGTGACCGGCCGTGGGAACCAACGCCGACAAGCACGCCCGCCAGAAGCAGGGCCGGACCGCACGCGCCCAGCAGGCCCGCAAGCAGGTGAGCCGCACCCGCCGGCGCCAGCGGACGATGGGCATCATCGGCGGCGTGCTGGCGCTGGCGCTGGTGCTCGGGGTCCTGGTCGCCCTGGTCCAGCCGTCCGGGAGCGGATCGACGTCGACCACGACGAGCACCACCGAGAAGGCCACCACGACCGCCCCGAACGACAAGCCCGCCGCCGACCTCCCCGCGCCGCCCGAGGGCATCACGCTGACCCAGCCCACCCCGTGCCCGCCGGCCGACGGCACGGCGAAGCGGGTCGTGAAGTTCGCCGGGGCCCCGCCCACCTGCATCGACCCGAACGCCAGCTACACGGCCACGTTCAGCACGAACAAGGGCGACTTCACCGCGGAGCTGGACCCGAAGGCTGCGCCCGTGACCACGAACAACTTCGTGGTACTGGCCCGCTACGGCTTCTACAACGGCGTGCCCTTCCACCGCATCGTCCCGGGCTTCGTGATCCAGGGTGGCGATGGCGACGGCGACCCGTGGGGCAACAACGACCTCGGCTACTCGATCCCCGACGAGCTGCCCCCGGGCCCGGAGTCGTACGTGGACTACTCGCTCGCGATGGCCAACGCCGGGCCGGACACCAACGGCAGCCAGTTCTTCGTGGTCCTCCCGGGCGGCGGCAAGCAGCTCAACCCGGCCAACTACTCGCTGTTCGGCAAGGTGGTCGAGGGCCAGGCCGTGGTCGACGAGATCGGCAAGCTCGGGAACTCCGAGCAGAAGCCGACCGAGGCCGTCGTGGTCGACAAGGTGACGATCACCGAGAAGAAGTGACCCGCCCCCTCGCGACATAGGGGTCCTCGGTCGCCCCAGAGGCGAGTCAACCTCCGCAGACGTCCGGCGCGGGCGCCCGGGGGCAGTCGATCAGACGAGTCGGTCGGGAAGCACCGAGAGGTCCGCCCGGGCGCCGTCCACGAAGACGTGCACCCCACCGGCACCTTCGACCCGCCAACCGGCGCCGTCGTGGATGAGGGCGGTGGCCTCGTCCACCCCCACCACCGCGAGGCCGGGTCGGGCCAACTGCACCGTGCGGTGCCACTTGTCGGGCGACCACTGGTTGTACCGGGGGATCACCGTCATCGTGTCGATGAGCTCGAGGCCCACCGTGTACGCGCCGCCCCGGCTGTCGACCATGTGGCTGCACAGCACGGAGGCGGCCTCCCCCGACACGGCGATCGTGGCCCCGGAGCGCCACGCACCCACGAGCGCCTCGAGCAACGGCGTGTCCTTCAGCACCGACCGGAGGTGCATGGGCGAGCCGCCCGGCACGTACACGAAGCGGGCGGCCGCGGCGCGCTCGGCCGGGAGCGGTTCCAGCGCGTCGGCGCGACGGAACACATCGAGCACCTCCACGCGGGCACCGAGGGCGGCGAAGTGGGTCCGCGCCCGCTCCACCGCCGCGCCCGGGTTCTCGTAGGCGAGCGCTGACGGGAGCACGAGCACCTCGTCGCCACCGTCGAGCAGCCCGGCGTCGAAGGTGCACCCCTCGGTCCACTCCCGTCCCCCGACCAGCGCCAGCGTTCCGTCCATGGCCCGTCACCGTACCGGCGCGCACCGGGCGGGCCCGCACCGGCGGCGGGCCCCTCCACGACTTGTGGGCCCGCGGTGACCCATCGGTAACATCGACGCCCATGACGATCGAACGAGTGGGCATCCTCGGGTCCGGGATCATGGGCTCCGGCATCGCCGAGGTGGCGGCCAAGGCGGGGATCGAGGTGGTCCTCCGCTCCCGCAAGCAGGAGACGGCGGACGCAATGGTCGCCGGCCTCCAGAAGTCGCTGGCCAAGCAGGTGGAGCGGGGCAAGCTCGAGCAGGACGCCGCGGACGCGATTCTGGGCCGGGTCACCGCGACCGATCACCTCGGTGCGCTGGTCGACTGCGACCTGGTGATCGAGTCGGTCGTGGAGGACCTGTCGGTCAAGCTCCCGCTGTTCGCCGAGCTCGACTCGATCGTGAAGGACTCGGCGATCCTCGCCACCAACACGTCCACCCTGGCGGTGGTCGAGATGGCAATGGCCACCAACCGGCCCGACAAGGTCTGCGGCGTGCACTTCTTCAACCCGGCGCCCGCCATGAGCCTGGTGGAGATCGTCCGGCCGCTCACCGCCTCCGACGCCACCATCGCCGAGGTCACCGACTTCGCCACCCGCTGCGGCAAGGGCCCGGTGGAGGTCAAGGACCGCGCCGGCTTCATCGTCAACGCGCTGCTCTTCCCGTACCTGAACAACGCCGTGCGCATGCTCGAGAACGGCACCGCGTCGGCCGAGGCGATCGACGCCGCGATGAAGGGCGGCTGCGGGTTCCCGATGGGTCCCCTCGCGCTGCTCGACCTCGTGGGCCTCGACACCTCGGTGGCGATCCTCGACGCCCTCTACGAGGAGTTCAAGGACCCGAACTACGCCGCGATGCCGGTCCTGCGCCGCATGGTGAGCGCCGGCCAGCTCGGCCGGAAGTCCGGCGCCGGCTTCTACGACTACTCCAAGAAGGGCTGAGCCAGATCCCCTCCGGCCCGCCCCCGGAGCCGCCGGCGAGTCGCTGGTCGTTCGCGCCGGTCGGGCCACCCGACAACCCCGACGGCCTCGTCGCCGTGGGGGCGGACCTGGCGCCGGGGACATTGCTCGCGGCGTACCGGACCGGGCTCTTCCCGATGCCGGTCACGCGCCGGAAGCTCGGATGGTTCTCGCCCGATCCCCGTGCCGTGCTGCCCCCGCGGGAGCTGCACGTGTCGCGCTCGCTGCGGCGGTCACTGCCCCGCTTCGAGGTGACGGTCGACGCGGCGTTCACCGAGGTGGTGCGGGCCTGCGGCGATCCCCGGCGACCGCACGGCTGGATCGACGAGGACATCGTGGCGGCCTACTCGGAGCTGCACCGGCTCGGTTGGGCCCACAGCGTGGAGGCCTGGCGCGACGGCGAGCTCGCCGGCGGCGTGTACGGCGTGTCGATCGGCTCGTTCTTCGCCGGCGAGTCGATGTTCCACACGGTGACCGACGCGTCCAAGGTGGTGCTCGTGCACCTCTGCCGCATGCTCGAGGAGGTGCCCGAGCCGCTGTTCGACGTGCAGTGGCAGACCCCGCACCTCGCCAGCCTCGGGGTGGTCGAGATCCCGCGGGAGGAGTACCTGCGACGCCTCGGCCGCGCGGTGCACGGCCCCTGGCCGACCGCGTTCCTGGGCCCGTCCCCGACCTCGAGCCCCGCGACATAGGGGTCCTCACTCGCCGCAGAGGCGAGTCAACCTCCCCAGACCGGAAACGGGGGGGCTACACCAGCGCGTGGCGACGGGAGCTCTGCACGCGCCAGATGAGGAACGTGACGACGCCGATCACGATCTGCGGGAGCAGCGTGGCGGCGCGCCACAGGAGGTCCGCGGCGAGCGCCTGGTCCTTGTTCATCCCGAACGCCGAGAGCAGCCCGACGAGCGCGGCGTCCACCGTGCCGAGGCCCCCCGGGGTGATCGGGATGAAGCCGGCGAGCCGGGCGAGGGCGAAGGCGGCGAAGATCTCGACCGGGTTCACGCCCGTCGACTCCCCGCCGAGCCCGTAGATCGCCACGAGCAGCACCAGGAACTGGCAGAACTGCTGGCCGAAGTTGGCGGCGGTGATGAGGCCCCACCGGTCGCGCACCACGTCCACGGTCTGGTCGCGGAACCGGACGACGCCGTCGGTCGCCATCGTCGGCGACGCGGACGGCCGGAACCGGTGGATCACGGCGTCGCCCCACCCGCCGAGCTTCCGGGCCCACGACTCGCTCCGCAGGACCAGCGCGAGGGCCCCGACCAGCAGGACCAGCGCCACCAGACCGCCCAGCGCTCCCAGCACCTCGTTGGTCGTCACACCGCCCTGGGTGAGGAGCGCCAGCACGCCGAGCACCGGGAGCGCAAGGGTGACGAGGAGGTTCCACACGCTGGTGATGCCGATGCCGGACGACGCGACCGCGGGCCCCACCCCGTACCCGCTCAACATGGCGTACTGCACGCCCACACCGAACGCGCCGCCGGCGGGGACCGCGTTGGAGATCATGAAGGACGTCTGCCGGACGTTGAACGCGTCGCCGTAGTTCAGGCTGGGCAGGGCGGCGTTGTACGGGAAGACGTACACGACGATGTTGACCACCGTGGCGACGAGGAGCGCGGCCACCGCCGCGATCGACATCTGCTGGATCGAGTCCCAGGCCGCCGAGTAGTTCGCGAACTTCGGGAAGATCCCGACGAACACGATGACGAGCACCACCAGGGTGACGAGCCCGGCGATCACCTGCTTCTTCCGGTCCACCTTGGGCGGAGCCGCCACCCCGGCGGTCGCGTCACCCGGAGCATCACCCGTCGCACCACCGGGTGCACCACCCGGAGCGT
>JBMOJH010000110.1:0-11133 GCA_049316905.1 Microthrixaceae bacterium
CGGTGACGCGACAGAACCCCCACCGAGGCGGGGGTTCCGGTGAGAGCGGGTGACGAGAATCGAACTCGCACTGTCAGCTTGGGAAGCTGAAGTTCTACCATTGAACTACACCCGCAGAACCGCCCCGGAGGGCGGCGCGGGGTCACTGTAGGCCACGTCGTGGGGCGCCGCGCCAGCGGGCTACCGTGCGGCCCGTGATCCTCTCCGACCGCACCATCCGGGCCGAGATCGAGGCCGGTCGGATCGGCGTGGAGCCCTACGACCCGAGCATGGTCCAGCCCAGTTCGATCGACGTGCGGCTCGACCACCGGTTCCTCGTCTTCCGGAGCCACACCCGACCGGTCATCGACGTGAAGGAGGACCTGTCGGACCTCACCGAGCTCGTCACCGCGTCGGAGGAGCAGCCGTTCATCCTCCATCCCGGCGAGTTCGTGCTCGGCGCCACGCTCGAGGTCATCCGCATCCCGGTCGACCTCGTCGCGAGGGTGGAGGGCAAGAGCTCGCTCGGGCGGCTCGGCCTGCTGATCCACACCACCGCCGGGTTCGTCGACGCCGGCTTCCAGGGTCAGCTCACGCTCGAGTTCTCGAACGTCGCCACGCTGCCGATCACCCTCTACCCGGGCATGAAGATCGGCCAGCTGTCGTTCCTGCGGATGGACGGCCCGGCCGAGCACCCGTACGGCTCCGGCGCCCTGGGCTCCAAGTACTCCGGCCAGCTCGGCCCGACCCCCAGCCAGTACTGGAAGAACTTCCGGTCCTGACCCCGCGTAGTGGTGCGGGAACCCGCGGTTGAGGTCGTTTCCCGCACCAATTGCCGGCTCGGCGCCGGACCCCGGACGGTCAGTCGGTGCCGAGGAGGCGGTGGAGCGTCTCGTCGATCAGCTCCACGTCCACCGGACGCAGCAGGGCCGAGTCGGCCCCCGCGGCGAGGGCGGCATCCGCGCCGTCGGGGTCGTCCACCAGGGCGACCACCGGCACCGACGGGTGGACCGCCCGCAGGCCGTGCAGCGCCGCGGTGTCGGTACAGGACACCACGATCGACCGCACCCCCTCGGAGGTGACCGAACGGCCGGCCACACCCGGGTCGTCGGTGGCCGCGGCCTCCCACCCCTGCGCGCGGAGCAGGCCCGCCACCGCGGCACCCACTGCGGCGTCGGGGTCGAGCACCACCACCCGCGCCGCCGAGCCGGTCACCGCGGGCTCACCGTGCGGGCGGAGCGCGGAGCCCTCAGGACTCCGCGGCCTCCACGATCTGTTCGATCGGGGGCACGGCCACAGGATCGGCGTTCTCGATGGCGTCGAGGATGTGCATGGCGAGGTCGGCGACCTTGACCTGGTCCTCTTCGACGCCCTGGGCCTTCACGCCGTCGTCGATCATGACGTAGCAGAAGGGGCACGCGGTGGCGATGCGGGAGGCGCCGGTGGCGAGCAGCTCCTGCGAGCGCTCCACGTTGACCTGCTTGCCGATGTGTTCCTCCATCCACATGCGGGCGCCGCCGGCGCCGCAGCACATGCCCTTGGTGCCGTTGCGGCCGGCCTCGACGACCTCGATGCCCTTGAGGTGGCCGATCACGTTGCGGGGGGCGAGGTACACGTCGTTGTGGCGGCCGAGGTAGCAGGAGTCGTGGTACACGACGCGCTCCTCGAGCTTGGCGCCGGTGAGGTCGAGGCGGCCGGTGTCGATCAGGTCCTCGAGGAACTGGCTGTGGTGGACCACCTCGTAGTGGCCGCCGAGCTGCGGGTACTCGTTCTTGAGGGTGTTGAAGCAGTGGGGGCACTGCGTGATGATCTTGCGTACGCCCATGCCGTCGAGGGTCTCGATGTTCTGCATGGCGAGCATCTGGAAGATGTACTCGTTGCCCGAGCGGCGGGCCGGGTCGCCGGTGCAGTTCTCGGCCGGGCCGAGGATCGCGAAGCTGATCTCCGCGCGCTGCAGCAGCTTGGCCATGGCCTGGGTGACCTTCTGGTTCTTGTCGTCGAACGAGCCGGCGCAGCCCACCCAGTAGAGGTACTCGGCGGTCATGGGGTCGCCGCCGTCGATGATGTTGATGCCGTCGAGGCCCTTGGCCCAGTTGGCGCGCTCGCCCTGGCTCATGCCCCACGGGTTCCCGGAGTTCTCCATGGCCCGGTAGGCGTTGCCCAGCTCGGTCGGGAAGTCCGACTCCATCAGCGTCAGGTAGCGGCGCATGTCGAGGATCTTGTCGAGGATCTCGATGTTCACCGGGCAGTTCTCGTCACACGCCTTGCACGAGGTGCAGGCCCACACCTCGTCCGGTGTGATGCGCTCGAACACCGAGTCCGCGGTCACCTTGATCTCGCCGTCGACCCCGATCGGGGGCGACACCTTCGGGTCGCCGGTGGCGGCCATGACCTCACCGGTCTTCAGCACGATCTCGCGGGGATCGAGCGGCTTGCCCGTGGCGTGCGCCGGGCACACCGAGGTGCACCGACCACACATGGTGCAGGCGTCGGTGTCGAGGAGCTGCTTCCAGGTGAAGTCCTCGACCTTGTAGGCACCGAAGCTCTCGAGCTCGGTCTCCATGAGGTTCGGCATCGCCCGCATGGCGCCCTTCGGGCGGTCCCGCTCCGAGAGGTACATGTTCAGCGGCGACGTGAAGATGTGGCGCAGCATCGTGACCGGCAGGATCACCAGGAACGCCACGAACGACAACACGTGCAGCACCCACATCGCCTGGTGCCAGCCCGCCAGACCCGACATGCCGTCGACCAGCGTGGCGAGCGGGTAGCCGATGAAGGACCACTTCTCGAAGCTCGGCATCCCCTCCTCCGCGATGCGGAACATCTCGGTCAGGAACCCGGTCACCCCGAGCACGAACAGGATCCCGAGGATCACCGCGTGCTCGGGCTTGGACTTGATCCGGATCCGGTACGGCTTCTGGATGTAGCGCCGCACGATCGCCCAGGTCACGCCGATCACGAACACGATCCCGCCGAGGTCACCGACGAAGGCGAAGCCCTGGTACACCTTGCCGTTGAGGAACTTCGCGGCCTCCGGCAGCTGGTGGTTGATCTCCAGGATCGTCGTGACGGCCAGGAGGATCAGGAAGCCGAAGTAGATCATCGAGTGCATGATCCCGGCGGCCGGGTCACGCATCAGGGTCTGCATGTAGAGACCCGCGCGCAGCTTCTCCATGCGCTTCTTGGCGTTCTTCGGGGTGATGTCCCGCTTGTCGGGGGCGCCCCGCTCCCAGTTCTTGATGCGCTGGGAGAACAGCACCGCACCCACGATGAACATGATCGGGATGACGATGTAGAAGACCAGCTTGAAGGCGGTGGGGATGCCGCCGAACACCTCCCGCTGGACCACGGCCTCGTCGTGCCACTGCAGCGTGGACGCGGCGATGCCGGAGACGACGACCAGCAGGGCGATGCCGACGCCCAGCAGGATCGCGATCTGTTGGGGCCGGAGGCGCTTCGGGCCGGGCACCGGGGTGCGCTCGGCGGTCTCCGTCTCCTGGGTGGTGTCGGTGGCGCTCATAGCGAACCTGAAACTACTCCCAGCCACTCCGCGGGCGTGAAGTCGACCGAGATCCGCAACTCAGCCGCGTCACCCCGGCGCCTCACTCCGCTGTCAGTGCTGCCAGGACGCGTCCTCGGCGGCGCGCAGCCGACGGGCCAGGGTGACCAGCAGCTTGTGGGCCAGCGTGGGCACCTCGTCGAGCACACCGTTGAACGCGCCACGGGTGAGCACCAGCAGGTTGGACGGTTCGGTCGTGGTGACCGTCGCCGTGCGGGGGCCGCCGTCGAGGAGGGCCAGCTCGCCCACCCAGTCACCCGGACCCAGCTGGGCCACCACCTCGCCGCGCCGCCGGACCTCCGCCGCGCCCGACAGGAGGACGAACGCCTCGCGGCCGAGCTCGCCCTCGGTGCAGAGCACGCGCCCCGCCTCCACGTCCACCTGGTCCGACGCCCGTTCGATCTGGCGGAGGTCGGCACGGCTGCACCCGCTCAGGAGCGGGACGGCCGCGAGCTGCTCGAGGGCTGAACCCATGCGCGGATCGTACGGGCCGGGCGTCGCCGATGGCGGGGATCGCGGACCGACGGCGCGGAGGTCGGCTTGAATGGTGCGGCCCGTGGGGGCCGCCGGATCGGAGGAGCACGCGGATGAGGGTCGTCGCCGTCGCCGGCGCCAAGGGCGGGGTGGGCAAGACCGCGGCCGCGGTGAACCTCGCGGTGATCGCCGCGGCGGCCGGCTACCGCACCCTCCTCTGGGACCTCGACCCGCAGGGTGCCGCCACCCACTGCTACCGGGCCCGGGCGAAGGTGAAGGGTGGGGCGACCCGCCTCCTCGGCGGCAAGCGCGACCTGCAGTCCTACGTGCGGGAGACCGACCACCTCCGGCTCGATCTCCTCCCGGCCGACCCGTCGTTCCGCGTGGTGGACACGATCCTGGCGGCGCGGCGCTGGCCCGACCGGGTGATCCGCAAGCTGCTGCGCTCCCTCGACGGGTCCTACGACGTGGTCATCCTCGACTGTGCCCCGGGCCTCGGCGTGGTGACGGAGTCCATCCTGGCCGCGAGCGACGTGGTGGTGGCCCCGATCATCCCGGCGCCCCTCGCGGTGCGCAGCCTGGACCAGCTCGACGAGTTCGTGGCCGAGCACCGCGACGGCGTCCCGGTGGTGGCGTTCCTGTCGATGCTCGACGAGCGGAAGGTGCTCCATCGCCAGGTGCTCACGCAGGTGCGCGGCGACCGGCGGTTCGCCCTCGCCGCGGTGCCGGTGTCGAGCGCGGTGGAGCGCATGGGGATGGAGCAGGTCCCTGCTGTGGTCGCCTCGCCGCGGAACCTCGCGGCCACTGCCTACCGACGCCTCTGGGCCGAGGTGGAGGAGCGACTGGGCCTCGAACGCCCCGCGGTCACCGTGGTCGACCTCGACATCCCCGATGACGGCTCCCCGGACGTGGTCGACGACGCGGTCGCCCCGGGTGATCTGGCCTCGCCGGGGGCGGGTGGGGCCACGCCGTTCGACGGCCCCTGAGCGCCCCGGCTCAGCCCCCGGTGGCCTGCCGGGCGACCGCCTCGGCCGCGGCCCGCACCGCCTCGGCGTCCGCGAGGTACCGGTCCTCCACCGGTCGGTCCTCCACCGGCCGGAACGAGTCGTCGAGCTCGTACAGCAGCGGGATCCCGGTCGGGATGTTCAGGCCGGTGATGTCCTCGTCGGAGATGCCCTGCAGGTGCTTCACGAGGGCCCGCAGCGAGTTGCCGTGGGCGACCACCAGCACGTCGGAGCCGGCCGCGAGGTCCGGCACGATCGCGTCGTACCAGTAGGGCAGCATCCGGGCCACCACGTCCGCGAGGCATTCGGAGGTGGGCACCAGCTCCGGCGGCAGGTGGGCGTAGCGGGCGTCGTCGTTCGGGTTGAAGCGGTTGTCCGCCGCGATCGGGGGCGGCGGCACGTCGTAGCTGCGACGCCACACCTTCACCTGCTCCTCGCCGAACTGGTCGGTGGTCTCCTTCTTGTTCTTGCCCGTCAGGTCGCCGTAGTGGCGCTCGTTGAGCCGCCAGTGGCGACGGACCGGCACCCAGAGCCGACCGAGCTCGTCGAGGGCGAGGTTGGCGGTGCGGATCGCCCGCACCTGCACCGAGGTGTGCAGCACGTCGGGTTCGACCCCCGCGTCGCGGAGCATGCCGCCCGCGGCGGTGGCCTCCGCCCGACCCTGCTCGGTGAGGTCGCAGTCGTACCAGCCGGTGAACAGGTTGAGCTGGTTCCACTCGCTCTGGCCGTGGCGCAGCAGGACGAGACGGTGCATGGGACCCCCAGGTGTCGGACGGCCCGGGGATGGTGCCACAGCGGGCCCGGGCGCCACGAACGGCCGGGCGGGGATCCCCCGACGCGTCGGTATGCTCGCCGCCGTGCCCGTGTCGGTGGTCATCCCGTGCTTCAACTCGCTGCGGTACCTGCCGTCCACGGTGGACTCGGTCCTGGCCCAGACCCACGAGGACCTCGAGGTGGTGCTCGTCGACGACGGCGGGTCCGACGACCTCGCCGGGTGGGTGGCCGGCGTGGCCGACCCCCGGGTCCGGCTGGTCCGTCAGGAGAACGCCGGCCCCTCCGCGGCCCGCAACCGCGGGGTGGAGGAGGCCGCCGGCGATGTCGTGGCGTTCCTCGACTCCGACGATCTCTGGGCGCCGGAGTTCCTCGCTCGGACGCTCCCGCGGCTCGACGACCCCGGGATCGGTCTGGTGTACACGGGCTGGGACGTGATCGATGCCGAGGGGCGGCCGAACGGCCGGGCCACCGTGTCGGAGTGGGAGGGCGAGGTGTGGGACCGCTTCGTCATCCGGAACCCCGTGGCCTGCTCGGGCGCGGTGGTGCCGCGGCGGGTGCTGGAGGACCTCGGCGGGTTCGAGGTGAACCGCGACCGCTTCCCGATCGACGTGGAGGACTGGGAGCTCTGGGTGCGTATCGCCCGGAGCCACCGGGTGGCCGCGGTGCCCGAGGTCCTGGTGCACCACCGTCGGCACGACGCGAACTCGTCGTCGAACCCCGAGTCGCTGGACGCCGCCTACCGGCACTTCCTCGACGTGGTGTTCCGCGACGTGGGACCCGAGCGGGCCGCCCTGCGGCCCGTCGCCACGGCGCGCACCGAGGTGCTCCTCGCCTGGCACAGCCTGGCGGACAACCGCGACGCCCGGGCCGCCCTCGGCTACCGCCGGTCCGCCCGACGCCACCACCCGCCCGTGCGCAGGTCGCCCGACTACTGGCGGGTGGGCGCCGCTGCGCTCGCGCTCGAGGTCGCGGGCGACCGGGGATTCCGGACGGTGCGCGACGCCAACTCCGTGCTCCGGCGTCTCGCGGGTCGTGTGCCGCTCGGGCCGCTCCGTCGCGAGGGCTCGTTCACGCCCTGAACGGCCCCGGCCCGCGGTCCCACGGTCCGGTCCCGGCCCGTTCCCGGATCGATGCGGCGTCGACGGTTCGGGCCCGACCTGAGCGCGCTGCCAGCAGATCCGGGCCAACCCGTAGCAAACCTGATGCATTAACGCTCAAGTTTGCTACATTGGCACCTGTCACCAACTGCTCGGAACGGCTCGCCCGTCGGTAGGCTCGTCCGGCAGTAGCGGTTCTTCCCCCCACAGCAACGAGTTCGGGCCGGCCAGCGGCCCGGGAGAGTGAGTCCCCATGCCCAAGGCTGTCGGTATCGACCTCGGCACCACCAACTCCGTCGTCAGCGTCCTCGAGGCCGGCGACGCCGTCGTGATCCCCAACGCCGAGGGCGCGCGGACCACTCCGTCGGTGGTGGCCTTCGCCAAGGACGGCGAGGTCCTGGTCGGCGAGGTGGCCAAGCGTCAGGCCGTCACCAACGCCGATCGCACGATCCGCTCCGTGAAGCGCCACATGGGCACCAACTGGAGCGAGGACATCGACGGCAAGAAGTACACGTCGCAGGAGATCTCGGCCCGCATCCTGATGAAGCTCAAGCGGGACGCCGAGTCGTACCTGGGCGACACCGTCACCCAGGCGGTGATCACGGTGCCGGCGTACTTCGACGACGCCCAGCGCACCGCCACCAAGGAGGCCGGTGAGATCGCCGGGCTCGAGGTGCTGCGGATCATCAACGAGCCGACCGCGGCCGCCCTCGCCTACGGCATGGACAAGGAGGCCGACGACCAGACGATCCTGGTGTTCGACCTCGGTGGCGGCACCTTCGACGTCTCGGTCCTCGAGATCGGCGACGGCGTGTTCGAGGTGAAGTCCACCCACGGCGACACCAGCCTCGGCGGCGACGACTGGGACCAGCGGGTCATCGACTGGCTCGTCGACTCGTTCAAGGGCGACCACGGCGTGGACCTGTCGAACGACAAGATGGCCATGCAGCGCCTCAAGGAGGCCGCGGAGAAGGCGAAGATCGAGCTGTCGCAGGTGGCGCAGACCCAGATCAACCTGCCGTTCATCACCGCCACCGACGCCGGCCCCCTGCACCTCGACTACGCCCTCAGCCGGGCGAAGTTCCAGGAGATGACCGCGGACCTGATCGAGCGCTGCAAGGTGCCGTTCGAGCAGGCCCTCAAGGACGCCGGCCTGTCGAAGGACCAGGTCGACCACGTGGTGATGGTCGGCGGCTCCACCCGCATGCCCGCGGTGCAGGAACTCGTCCAGGGCCTCACCGGTCGCGAGCCCCACAAGGGCGTGAACCCCGACGAGGTGGTGGCCATGGGCGCCGCCATCCAGGCCGGTGTGCTCAAGGGTGACGTGAAGGACGTCCTGCTCCTCGACGTCACCCCGCTCTCCCTCGGCATCGAGACCAAGGGCGGCGTGATGACCAAGCTCATCGAGCGCAACACCACCATCCCCACACGCAAGACCGAGACGTTCACCACCGCGGAGGACAACCAGCCCTCGGTGGAGATCCACGTCCTCCAGGGCGAGCGGGAGATGGCCGATTTCAACAAGACGCTCGGCAAGTTCCAGCTGGTCGACCTGCCGCTGGCCCCCCGGGGCGTGCCGCAGATCGAGGTCACCTTCGACATCGACGCCAACGGCATCGTGAACGTGTCCGCCAAGGACCGGGCCACGGGCCGCGAGCAGTCGATCACGATCACCGGCCAGTCCTCGCTGTCGAAGGACCAGATCGACCAGATGGTCCGCGACGCCGAGAGCCACGCGGAGGAGGACCTCCGCCGCAAGGAGGAGGCCGATGCCCGCAACCGGGCCGACACGCTCGTGTACCAGACCGAGAAGATGCTCCGCGACGTGGGCGACAAGGTCCCGGCGGAGGACAAGGCCGCGGTCGAGTCCTCCCTGGCGGACCTGAAGTCCGCGCTCAACGACGGTGACGTCGAGCGGATGAACACCTCGGCCGAGGCCCTCATGGTGGCGAGCCAGAAGATGTCGCAGCTGGCCTACGAGGCGGCGTCCCGTGAGGACGCCGCCGCGGCCGGCGGTGCCGGCGGTGGGGCCCCCGGCGGCGAGACGGCCGGCCCGGGTGCCTCCGACGACGAGGTCGTCGACGCCGAGATCGTGGACGATGCGGGCAAGGACGAGCAGAAGTGAGCGCCCCGTCCGATGGTGCCGCCCCCGGCGGCGATCCCCTCGACGAGGAGGGGATCGCCGTCGGTGAGGTGGTCGACGACCCGGCCGGTGACGTGGACGACGCCGCGGCCCGCCTCACGGCGGACCTCGACGCCACCGCGGCCGGGGCCGACCGGCTCGAGCAGACGGCCGAGGAGGCCGTGGCCGAGGCGGTCGAGGTGGCCCAGCGGCTCCAGGCCGAGCGCGACGAGCTGCGCGATCTGGTCCAGCGCGTGCAGGCCGACTTCGCCAACTACAAGCGACGCGTCGACGGCCAGCGCACGGAGCAGCGCGCGCAGGCCGCGCTCGACCTCGTCCGTGAGCTGCTGCCGGTGCTCGACGCCGGCGAGGCCGCGCTCGCCCAGGGTCACGAGGACGTGGCCCCGGTGCACGGCCAGCTGCTCGGCACGCTCGAGAAGCTCGGCCTGTCCAAGGTGGACTCGGCGGGCGACCCGTTCGACCCGAACGTGCACGAGGCCGTCCTCCACGAGGAGGGCGACGGCGACGCCGTCGTGGCCGAGGTGCTGCGCGCCGGGTACGTCTGGAACTCGCAGGTGGTCCGTCCCGCCATGGTGAAGGTGCGGGGCTGATCCGTCATGTCCTCGGCGCAGCGGGAGTGGTTCGAGAAGGACTACTACGAGGTCCTCGGGGTGGCGAAGGACGCCAGCCAGAAGGACATCACCAAGGCGTACCGGCAGCTGGCCCGACGCCTGCACCCGGACGCCAACCCGGGTGACGCCGCGGCCGAGGAGCGCTTCAAGGAGGTCTCGTCCGCCTACGAGGTGCTCGGCGACGCCGAGAAGCGCGAGCAGTACGACGAGGTGCGCCGGATGGGCCCGATGGCGGGCGCGTTCGGCGGCGGTGGCCCGGGGGGCTTCGGCCCGGACGGCGTGCGCTTCGACACGGGCGACCTGTCGGACCTGATCGGCAACCTGTTCACGCGGGGCCGGTCGGGACCCGGGCGGCGCGGGCCGGGCGCCGCGTCGAGCGGTGGTCCGCAGCGAGGCGCGGACGTCGAGGCCACGCTCACCATGAGCTTCGATGACGCGGCGCGCGGGGCCACCACCACCGTGAACGTCACCTCTGACGTCCGCTGCCCCGACTGCTTCGGCAGCGGCGCGGCCGTGGGCACGTCACCGCGCCCGTGTCCGGACTGCGGTGGCACCGGCGCGGTGGAGGAGAACCAGGGGTTCTTCTCGTTCAGCCGCCCGTGCCCGGCCTGTGCCGGTCGCGGCCGCATCATCGACACCCCGTGCCCGACCTGCTCCGGCGTGGGCGCGGTCCGGCGGCCGCGCCAGGTGAAGGTCCGCATCCCCCAGGGCGTGCGCGACAGCCAGCGCATCCGGGTGAAGGGCCGTGGCGGCGCCGGCGTGAACGGCGGTCCCGACGGCGACCTCTTCGTGCGGGTCCAGGTGGAACCGCACCCGCTGTTCGGTCGCGACGGCGACCACCTCACCCTCACGGTGCCGATCACGTTCGCCGAGGCCGCGCTCGGCGGGGAGGCCACCGTGCCCACCCTCGACGGCGCGCCCGTGACCATCCGGATCCCTGCCGGGACCCGCAGCGGCCGGCGCTTCCGGGTGCGGGGCCGCGGCGTGGCCACGGGGCGCAGCACCGGTGACCTGCTCGTCACCGTGGAGATCGACGTGCCCACCGAACTGAACGATGCCGAGCGCTCGGCGATCGAGGCGCTGGCGGCGGCCGGGACGTCGCCGCGCGCCGACCTTGGCGCCGTGACCACGGAGGACTGACCCGTGCCCGAGTACCACCAGGCCGTCTACGTCATCTCTGTCGCCGCCGAGCTCGCCGGGGTGCACCCGCAGACCCTCCGCATCTACGAGCGGAAGGGTCTGGTCGAGCCCGGCCGCACCCAGGGCGGCAGCCGCCGCTACAGCCAGGCCGACATCGACCTGCTCCAGCGCATCAGCGAGCTCACCGACGAGGGCCTCAACCTCGCCGGGGTGAAGCGGGTGCTGGAGCTCGAGGCCGAGGTGCGCCAGCTGCGCCGGAAGGTCGAGGAGCTGTCGAGTCGCTATCGGCGCGACCTCGTCCCGGTGCAGCAGGCGGTGGTGGTCTACGACCGTCCGGACGGCCGCCGTCGTT
>JBMOJH010000111.1:0-11002 GCA_049316905.1 Microthrixaceae bacterium
CTCCGGGACCGGGAGTGGGTGGCGCACCGTGGGACCGCACTCCGCCCCCGCCCACGGCGCCGCTGCCGCCGCCCACCACCGACCTCCCGTCGTTGGCGGGGTCGGCCGATGCGCCCGCCACCGCCGGCGGCAGCACGTGGGGCCAGGACGACGGCACCCCCAAGCCGACCGCAGCAGAGGCGTGGGCAGAGGTGTCCGCGATGGACAAGCCACCGCAGCCGAAGCGCTTCCAGAACCGACCGTCGCGGGGCGGCGGCGGGGGCGGCGCGCTGCGGATCTTCGGCCTGGTGGGCGTACTCGTCACGATCGCGATCCTCGGGATCCTCGCGGTGAAGGTGCTGTCGGGCACCGAGTCGGCCCCCGAGGCGACCGGCGCGGCCACCACCGCAGCGCCCTCGCCCACCGCGAACCCGGTCACGGGCGACGCCTCCGCGGCCGCGTGCACCGCGAACCGCCAGGCCGTGCAGGACGCCGTGGTGGCGTACATCGCGCAGACGGGTGGTCCGCCGAAGGACCTGGCCGCGCTCGTGGCGGCGAACTACCTCACGGACGTCCCGCCGAACATCGTGATCGTGCCCGGCATGGGATCCGGCACCGTCCAGGTCGAGGGCACCGGTCCCTGCGCCTGAAGCCGCGCGGAGTGGCTGGTACCGTCGCCGAGCTAGCTGCACCCCCGATGCAAGAACACCGCCCCGCTGCACCACCGAGCGATCCGCAGGAGATCCCATGGCCGACGACCTCGTCCGCTATCCGCACGGCACGCCCTTCCCGGGGGTGATCGGCCGCACACTGGAGACCTCCAGCCCGGCCTGGCCGCAGGAGCCCGAGGCACCTGCCGGCGCGCCGAACGTGCTCATCGTCGTGCTCGACGACGTGGGCTACGGGCAGCTCGGCGTGTTCGGCGGCCTCTGCGAGACGCCCAACCTCGACCGGCTCGCGGCCGACGGCCTCCGCTACTCGAACTTCCAGACCACGGCGCTGTGCTCGCCCACCCGCGGCTGCATGCTCACCGGCCGGAACCACCACACGCTCGGTCTTGCGGGCGTCACGGAACTGGCCCTCGGCTACCCGGCGCTGAACGGGATCATGGAGTTCGAGCACGGCTTCCTGAGCGAGATGCTCGTGGAGCAGGGGTACAACACGTTCGCGGTGGGGAAGTGGCACCTCACGCCGACCTACCAGTGCACTCCGGCCGGGCCGTTCAACCGCTGGCCGCTCGGCCGCGGCTTCGAGCGCTTCTACGGGTTCCTCGGTGGCGACACCGACCAGTTCCACCCCGACCTGGTGGAGGACAACCACTGGGTGCCCCAGCCGGCCACCCCGGCCGAGGGCTACCACCTCAACATCGACCTGGCCGACCGGGCGATCGACCTGATCCGCGACGCGCATGCCGCGTCGCCCGACAAGCCGTTCTTCATGTGGTTCGCCACCGGCGCCGGCCACGCGCCGCACCAGGTGGAGCCCGAGTGGGTGGAGCCCTACCGCGGCCGCTTCGATGCCGGCTGGGACGAGTACCGCCGCGAGGTGTTCGAGAACCAGAAGGCGCTGGGGCTCGTGGCCGAGGACGCGGAGCTGTCGCCGCGGGACCCCGACGTGGAGCCGTGGGACTCCCTGTCCGACGAGGCCCGTCGCATGTACGCCCGCCAGATGGAGGTGTACGCCGGTTTCCTCACCCAGACCGACCATCACATCGGCCGGGTGCTCGGCGCGCTCGAGGAGATGGGCGAGCTCGACGACACGCTCGTGATCGTGGTGTCCGACAACGGCGCGTCGGCCGAGGGCGGCGAGCACGGCACCCGCAACGAGACGCTGTTCTTCAACCTCGCCCCCGAGACCCTCGAGGACAACCTCGAGGTGTTCGACGAGTGGGGGACCGAGGACACCTTCAACCACTACGCCTGGGGCTGGACGTGGGCGGGCGACACCCCGTTCCGGCGCTGGAAGCGGGAGACCTACCGGGGCGGCATCACCGACCCGTGCGTGGTCTCGTGGCCGAACGGGATCCCGGCCCGGGGTGAGGTGCGCCACCAGTACGCCCACGTGATCGACGTGGTGCCCACGGTGCTCGCCGCCATCGGCCTCGAGCCGCCGGCCACCATCCGCGGCGTGCCGCAGTCACCCCTGCACGGCGTGAGCCTGCTGCCCACCTTCACCGACGCCGACGCGCCCGACGCGCACACCACCCAGTACTCCGAGATGTTCGGGCACCGCTCGATCTACCACGAGGGCTGGAAGGCGGTGTGCCCGTACCCGGGTCCGTCGCTCGCCGAGGGCGCCGAGCGCGGCCACCCGTTCGGCACCGCGCTCACCGAGGCGATCCTCGACCGCCTCGAGGGCGAGGACTGGGAGCTGTACGACCTCCGCAACGACCCGGCCGAGTGCCGGAACCTCGCCACGGAGCAACCGGAGCGGCTCGAGGAGATGAAGGCGCTCTGGTGGGCCGAGGCCGAGCGCTACGGGGTGCTGCCACTCGCGTCCACCGAGCTCGGCCGGCTCCTCGCCAAGCGCCCCGCCGTGGGTGGCCGGCGCGAGGTGATGCGGTTCCACGCCGGGGGCGCGCCACTGTCGTTCGCGGTGTCGCCGCGGGTGATGAACCGCACGCACTCGATCACCGCGCAGGTGGAGGTGCCCGACGAGGGCGCCGAGGGCGTGCTGCTCACCACCGGCAGCCGTCACGGCGGCTACTCCTTCTTCGTGGCCGACGGCCGGCTGCACTACGTGCACAACTACCTGGGTCTCCGCCGGTTCACGGTGAGTTCCACCGAGCCGGTCGAGCCCGGCGAGCACCTGCTCCGCATGGAGTTCACGGCGCTGGGCGGGCCGGACTTCTCCAAGGGCCACGGCAGCCCGGCCCGGGTGCGCCTCCTGGTGGACGGCGTGGAGGTGGGCGCCGGCGACCTGGAGTACACGGTGCCGAACGTGTTCTCCACCGTGGGCCTCAGCTGTGGCTACGCAGCGTTCGACTCGGTGGACCCCTCGGTCTACGAGGCCCCGTTCGAGTTCACGGGCTTCATCGACGAGGTGGTGGTGGACACCAGCAACGACGCGCTGGCCGATCCCGACCCGGCCTCGGACATGACCCGGATCATGGCCCAGCAGTAGTCCACGACCCGGGGTGCCGGGCCCGACGGGATGGGGTGTCCGTCGGGCCCGGCGTGCACCCCGGGGGGCGACCGGGGTGCGGTCAGGTGCCGCGACGACGGCGGCGGAACTCGGCCGGCTTCTCTCCCTCGAAGAAGTCGTCCTTGTCCCGGCGTTCGCCGACCCGGACCTTCCTCCGCATGTTCGCGGTGGAGTGTGACAACGACTCGAAGGCGGCCGACGTGCCGGCCCCGTCGGCGGCGAACGCCTGGACCGACCGGTCGTCGTAGCCCAGGCCGCCCGCCTCGCCGTACACGTCGGGCGCGGCGCCGAGGAACACGAAGGTCCAGCCCTGCCGGCGGCGCTGCTCGATCAGCTCGCGCACCTCGCGGAGGCGGACCTCACGGCTCGCGTTCTCGTGGCCGTCGGTGATCGACACGACCACCACCTCCTCCGGCGGCAGCCCTGCCGTGGCGCGGGCGGCGTCGCGGGCCGAGGCCCGGGCCAGTAGGCGGGCCGTGGCGTCGAGGAGGGGGGTGGAGGCGCGTGGCACGAACGTGGCGGCGTCGAGCGGGCGCACCTCGGCGATCGGCGCCGCGTCGACGACGACCTCCTCGGGGTTCACCGAGTCGAACTGGACCAGCGTGAGCACGGCGTCGTCGCCGTCGGCGCGCTGGTCCGCGAGGAATCGGTTGAAGCCGCCGATCACGTCGTCGGCCACCATGGCCATCGACCCGGATCGGTCGAGCAGCACGTGGATCGCCACGCGGGTGTCGGTCGGGCGGGGCACGTCGGCCGGGGCGGCCGTGACGGGGTGGGTGTTCTGGTCATCCATGCCCCCTCCGAGCGGCGGGGCGCCGGGATGTGACATCGGTTCGGCGGCGGGTGGACCTGTCACACGGGTGGGGGAGAATGGCGTCCGGCCGGACGTCGGGTCCGGCCGTGGGAGGGAGGCGCCACATGGCCGACGCGGAGGCCGCCGCGGGCGAACCGTTCGTGCACACGCTCGAGCGGACCGAGTGGGAACAGGTGATGCGCCGGGTGCGCCCCTTCGTGCGCGACGACGAACGCGACCCGCAGGGCCACCTCGTCCTCCTGGTGGGCGGGGGCCGGCGCCGCTGGGCCGGCCACGACGCGGATCGCCTCGCGGTGTGGGACGCCGGGCCCGACGGCCGCCACGTGACCCTGCTCGTGTCGCCCCGCCTGCTCGATGCCTTCCCGTTCGTGGAGGGCGGCACCGGTGAGGCGCAGCTCGTGTTCGAACCGCGGATGGACCCTCCGCAGCTGATGCTGAACGGGCCCGGCGGTGACGTGGCCTTCGACGTGGTCCCCCTCGGTGATCCGCCACCCACGGACCTGATGCTCGCCGAGCGCCGCATCGAGGACGCCGGCAACGCCACCTGCACCGCCTCGTCCGAGCAGCTCCGTGAGCTGGTGCTGCAGGGTCGCCGGGCGCCGGCCGGACCGTTCCTCGACGACGACCGGCCCGAACCGGTGATGTGGCTGCACGGTCGCGAGGGCTCGGTGGGTCTGGTGGTGGGCTGGGAGGAGCTCGGCGACGTGGCCTACAGCATGCGCGTGGACGGCGGCGGCGACTGTCGCGTACCGGTCAGTCCGCTGGGCGCGCTCACCCTGTTCGACGCGCTCGACCCGGGCGACGTGGAGCTGTCGCTCCCGCCCGACGCCGACCACGGCATCTGGGTCCGCCAGGACGCCTTCACCGCGATCCTCATGCCGGACGACCCGGCCGGCCCCCTGCGCGCGCGGGTGGAGGAGGTGCTCACCCACGTGTTCGGTCCCGACGTGGTGCACCGCGACGACGACGGCGACTACCTGCTCGGCACCGACGGCGTGCCCGTGTGGGCGTCGCTGGTGGAGGCCGACCCGCCGCAGCTGCGGGTGTTCGCCCACGTGCTCGACGGCATCGACGAGGACCCCGAGCTGCTGAGCGAGCTGAACGCGCTGAACACCTCGATCGGCCTCGCCAAGCTGTTGTGGCTCGACGGGGTGGTGATGGCCTTCGGCGGGCTCGTGGCCACCACGGTCGACGAGGCGGAGGTGGCCGCCCTCTACGAACGGGTGCGCGGCGTGGCCGACGGGCTCGGCCCCACCCTCGCGGCCCGCTTCGGTGGCGAGCCCGGGATCCCCGGCGCGGCCCGCCGGTGGGCCAACTACGTGCGGGCGCGGCTGCGTGCCGAGTTGGTGCCGGGGGTGTGGAGCCCGCTCAACGGGCCCGAGTCGGCCGAGCACCTTCCCTTCGACGGCCCGGCGTACCTGATCTCCGCGCACGACCCGTTCGGGCGGCGCCGGCCGGACCACGTGAACGAGCTCGCGGAGCACCGGCTGGTGGGCGAGCTCCTCTCGGCGCACGCCGGGTTCGCCCGGGCCATGGTCACCGGCGCCGACGGCGAGGCCGCCGTGCCCGGCTACCTGGCCTGGGGGCTCCACGTCGACAGCGCCGTGCAGATCGCCCGGGCGGTCGGCCAGGAGGTGCTGTTCGGGATCGAGGGCGACGAGGTGGTGGTCCTCGGCACGGGGGGCGAGCGCACCGAGCTGCCCCGCCGCGGGGAGGGCTGACCCGGCGGTGTCACATCTCGTGGGTCCCCCGCTCGGAGGGGGTGTCCACGAGCCGAGGAGCCGCCATGAACCCCCTGACCCCCGCATCCGCCCCCCTGCCCGCCGTGCCCGCGCTCGAGCACGCCGCGGTGGGCCGCCCCATCACCCGCGCCGGCGTCAGCCTGGTGCCCGTCTACCTGCACCAGGGTCTCGGCGCCCCCGTGCTCACGGGTGCCGCGGCGCCGGTGGAGATCACGGAGGACGCAGCCGAGTCGGTCCCGTCCGTCACGGTCACCAGCTCGGCGGCCGGCCCGGTGCTGCTCGTGGAGGGCGAGACGGTGGCCGGCGGCCTGCAGCAGCGCACCCTCGACGTGAGCGTGCTGGTGCCCGCCGGCGCCACCCTGCGGGTGCCGGTGTCCTGCGTGGAGATGGGTCGCTGGGGTGGCCGGCGCCGCTTCGACCGCGGCCGCTCGTTCGCCACGTCGCGGGTGCGGCGCTCGAAGCAGGCGTCGCTGGAGGCGTCGCTGCGGCAGCGGTCCCGCAAGAAGGCCGACCAGCACGAGGTGTGGGCCTCGGTCGACGAGAGCCTGAACCTGCTCGCCGCCCCGTCGCCCACGCGCAACCTGGCCGACGCGGACCTGGTGCTCGACCGCGACGACCGTCGTGCCGCCGGCCTGGCGGACCTGCTGGCGCTCGGCCCGCTGCCCGGCCAGTGCGGCGTGGTGGTCTTCCACGGCCGGCACCTCGTGGGTGCCGAGGTGCTCGGGGCGCCGGACCTGCTCGCCGCGCACTGGGAGCCGATGGTGCGCTCGCTGCTGCTCGAGGCGCCCGGTCAGGTGGAGGGCCGCCCGTCGGTGGGTCGGGCGGTGCGGTTCCTCGCCCGCCTCGGCACCGGTCGGGCCGTGCCGGCCGACGGCGTGGGTCTGGGCCGGGAGCGCCACGTCCGCACGTCCCGGCTCGTGGGCCAGGTGCTCACCTGGGACGACGCCGTGGTGCACGCCAGCGGGTTCGCCCTCGCGGCGTGACGCCGTGCGGTCCCGGCCCGACTGTCACACCGCTGTGGGACCATCGGTTCCTTCGGAGGGAGGAACCGATGGTCCAGTTCATGTCACGCGGTCAGGCGCCGCCCTCGTTGGCACCCTCGACGTGCCCGGCGTCCTCGGCCCCCTTCGGCGGCTTGCCCTCGCCGAACTCCACGAGCCCCTTGAGCACGTCCTTGGCCACGTCCTTGAGCGACTCGGGCTCGGCGAGGTGCGAGGGCGCGATGTTGGGCTCCCCGTCCTTGGTCTCCTGGAACTCCTGGTGGTCCTTGCTCACGGCGACGCCTCCGGCACTCGGTGGGACCCCCATTCTGCCCGCTGCGCGCGCCGTCGATGCCATCGGGGGGTGCGCATGAGGGGTCCCGCGGGATCGCCCGTCACCGATCCGGTCGTCGAGTGGCTCAGCGGTGAGGAGGCCGCCAGGGCCGCCCGCCGGTGGGCAGCCCGCCGCGGGCTGTCGCACCTGTGGGGCGACGTGCTCGGTACGGCGGTGGCCGACGCGCTCCGGCATCACCGGTCCCATCCCGACTGGGAGGCCGAGAATCCCGCCGCGTACGGCACGACCCTGCTTCGTCGTGCGCTCGCCCGCGTCCTGTCCGCCGACCGGCCACCCGTGCCCGGCGGCGACGGTGAGCGCATCAGCTTCGTGCCGCTCGACGGGGTGGAGCTCCCCGAGGCCGGGGCGGTGCCCGACGCGCCGCACGACGGTCTCCTCGACGAGATGAGGGCGACGGTCGAGGCGCTCGGCGGCCCCGGCTGGTTGGTCTCCGCGGCGCTGACCCACCTCACGCTGTCGGTCGACGAGGTGGACGCGCCCCGGGGCCTTCCCGCCCCCGTCGCCGGTTCCACGCCCCGGCAGGCCCACTGCTGGCCGGCGCTCGCGCTCGCCGGCGAGCACGACCTCTTCCCCGACGTCGACGGCGACCCCCCGGCGCGTCGGCGCAAGCGGTCCCGCCGCATCCGCGCCGTGCTCGACCGGCTGGAGGCCGCCGCCGCGCGCGTCTGCGGCCCGCTGCCCGGCCACGGCGGGGGTGATCACGATGGCTGAACCGCTCCCCGGGGGGGTCTACCCCCAGATCGACCTCGCGGCGATCGTGGTCGAACCCGCCGACGGCCTCGTCGAGGTCATCGGCCTCGCGCCCGCGGGCCCGGCGGGTGAGATCGTCGTCGAGCTGCCCGACGGCTCGGTCTGGGTCGTCGACCACGCGGACCCGGACCACCTGGTCCGCCTCGAGGTGCCGGGCGGTGACCCGGCCGGCTCCCCGTTGCTGCAGGTCCTCCTCGGGGGCGACACGGCCCTCCGGGTGGCCGACGCGGCGCGTGCCGGCGGGGCCGGCGGCACCCGGCTGCGCCCGTGGTCGACCGCGCCGCGGGGCTGGGAGGCGCTCGCGGCCGGGCGGGCGCTGCTCCAACTCGACCTGGCGGTCGACGGTGACCTTTCGCCGCTCACCCGGCTCGCCGCGGTGGCCCGGGTCGCCGACGACGTCGACGGAGCGCCCGTGGGCCGGTTGCTCGAGGAGGTGCTCGCCCACCGGCTCGGCCAGGCCGCCGGCCTGGCGCGCGACGCGTTGGAGGACCTCGGCGCCGCCGACGGCGCCATCGCGGGGCTCCCACCGGGGGTGCTGGAGGAACTGGCCGACGCCATGTACCCGCTCACGGCCCGGGTGAAGCCGTTCGGCGGCGACACCTTCGCCCTCACCGAGCTGGCCCATCGGCTGCAGGAACTGGCACGGGAGCTGTGGGCCGGGTACCCGGCCGATGGCTCGGACGACACGCTGGTGACCGCCGGGGCCCTCGACGACCGCGACGTGCCGCTCATGGCTCCCGCGGTGCGCCTCGGCGCCGCGGTGCCCCTGCAACGTCCGTGGTTGGAGATCGTCGGCCCGGGTCACGGCCGGGTGCACGCCCCCGGGGCCGGGCCCGGCGACTGGGTGGTCGTGCTACGTGCCGACGGCCTGGCCCCGCTGGCACGGGTACCGCTCGACCGGACGGACGGGCCGGGCATGGTCGCCACCGTGGTGCTGCCGCCGCTGCTCGGTCCCCGCGACGTGGAGCTCCACGTGGTGTCGGCAGAGGACATCGGCCGACCCGCCACCACCGAACCCGGTCTCGACTCGGTGCGTCGGGCGGTCCGGGCCGGTCGCCGGGCCGCCCGTACGGAGCGCACGTTCGGTCCCCTGCGGGCCCGCGAGGACTGGGAGGACTGCGCGCGTCGCTGGGCCGAGGCGGGCGACGCCGACCGGGCATCCGCGGCGCTCCGTCGCGCCGGTGGCCGCGGCGGGGGTCCGTCGCCCTGGGCGGACCCGCCGCCGAGATCGGGTCGGCCCCGCGCCCGGCCCACCGGCCGCGGCCGCGGTCAGGGGGCGACCCTGCTGAGCGACTCGGTGGCCGCCACGCTCGACGACGGCTGACGCCGCCCCTCGGGCGGTCGTGTCACGCCGTCGGCCGGACCGGTGGCAGGTCGTGGCGTTCGAGCCAGTCGCAGCTCGGCCGCAGGGCGGTCTCGAACCGGTCGGCGTCGTGGTGGTGGAACAGGTTCGCCGTGTACTCCCCGGGCGCCAGGCACTCGACCGCCGCGCCGGTGCCGCGCACGTCCGCGAACACCACCTCGGGATCGACCTCGCGGAGCAACCCGAACGCGAACCACGCGCAGGCCCGCCGTTCGTGCACCTCCACGAACTCGAGCTCGCCGTGGGCGGGCAGTGCCAGCACCACGTCGTGGAGGGCCACGTCATCTGCGAAGAACGGCACGTTGGCGATGCGGTAGTGGTCGCCGCCGACCGGCTCGGCCCAGAGGCACTCGGCCTGCACGGCCGCGCCGTCGAGGGGCACCCGCACGTGGGTGAGCCGGGGGCCGGGACGTTCCGGCACGGTGGTGGACACGGGCGCCTCCCGTGGTGGTCGGCCGCGACGGGCCGGGGGAGGGGAAGGGCCCGATCCTCGCCCGGCGACCCTCCGGGCGTCATCGGGGAGCGCGCCCCGGCCACGCGGAGCGGGGGAGGCCGAGGGGTTGCCATCCGCCGAGTGTTAGGTATGCTGAACCCATGGCGATCGCCTGCTCGTGCCACGGGGTCCGGGACCGCACCGTCGAGGATGCCATCGCGGCGGGTGCCCGCTCGGTGGACCACGTGATGGACCTCTGTGGCGCCGGCACCAACTGCGGCGGGTGCGTCCCCACCATCGAGTCGCTGCTCGAGGCCGCCGGCGCGTGCGAGTCGGCCGTGTCGCTCAGCTCCTCCGCCGCCTGAAGCCCCGCCCCACCCGTCGGTCCTCGGCCGTCACCGGCCGTGCCTAGGGTGTGACCGCCCACGACACCAAGGAACCGCCGCCGTGCAGGGAAACGCCGAGATCATCGAGCTGCTCAACGAGGTGCTCACCGCCGAGCTCACGGCGGTGAACCAGTACTTCATCCACGCCAAGATGTGCGGGAACTGGGGCTACGCGAAGCTCGAGTCGCACGTCCGTGACGAGTCGATCGACGAGATGCGTCACGCGGAGGCGCTCATCGAGCGGATCCTCTTCTTCGACGGCATCCCCAACCTGCAGCGTCTGCTGCCCCTGCGCGTGGGCGAGACGGTGGCCGAGCAGTTCCGCAACGACCTCGACGTGGAGTACGCGGCGGTGGAGCGGCTGAACCGCGGGATCGCCGCGGCGGTGGCCGCGGGCGACAACGGCACCCGGCACCTGCTGGAGGAGATCCTCGTGTCCGAGGAGTCCCACATCGACTGGCTGGAGACCCAGCTCGAGGCGATGCGCCAGGTGGGCGAGTCCGCCTACCTCGCCGAACAGCTCGGCTGAGTCCGGTCGCGCCGCCGCTCAGGCGTCGGCGGCCACGTGGCCCTGGCGGGCGATCTCCTTCTCCACCTGTTCGTCGGTGATCGGCTTCTGGCCGAACGTCCCGTAGGCGGAGAACGCCATCCCCACGCCCCACCCGAGGGTCACCCACAGCGGCCACGGCACACCGCCGCCCTTCGCGTCGGTGACGGCCCAGAGGACCCAGAGGAAGATGTTGATCACGACATAGGCGGCCAGTAGGCGCTGGAACGCCTGCTTGGCGTGGATGCGCTTGATGGCCTCGTCGCGGGCGGCGGAGTCGGTGGTGGTCATGTCTCCACGGTACGGATCAACCAGTCCGGATCGGTCGTGGGCGACTGGGCCGTTCGGCCCATTTCCCTCGTGCCCCGCGCAAGGGTTCAACCGGGGCCGGGAGCCGGCCGATCGCGGTGACATGGCCCGCCCCGCCCCGCCCGACGACCGCCCCGACGACGACGACCGCCCCGAAGAACCGGCACCGGACGACCCGTCCGACGTCGACGCGCCCGCCG
>JBMOJH010000112.1:0-10791 GCA_049316905.1 Microthrixaceae bacterium
GGCTGGCCGCCTCAGGCCGGTGACCGGCTGGCCGCCTCAGGCCGGTGACCGGCCGGTCCCGGTCCGTCCGAGGGGTGCCGCGCAGTACGTTGGCGGTGGCCCCGTGGCGGGTAGTTCAACGGCAGAACGCCTGACTTTGGATCAGGAGAATGCAGGTTCGAATCCTGCCCCGCCAGCATGAACGAACCGAACCTCCCGCCGTTGTCCGCAGTGGTGCTCGCCGCGGGCGAGGGCAGTCGCATGCGCTCCGAGCGGCCGAAGCCGCTGCACCTGCTGTGCGGCCGGCCGATGCTGCAGTACGTCGTGGACGCGGTCGCGGGCACCGACGCGGCCACCGTGGTGATCGTGGTCGGCCACAAGGGCGAGCGCGTCACCAAGAAGATGCAGGAGCACGACCACCACGTGCACCTCGAGTTCGTGGAGCAGCGCGAGCAGCGCGGCACCGGTGACGCCACCCTGGTCGGCCTCGTGGGCCTGCCCGACGACGACGAGGGCGACGTGCTCGTCCTGCCCGGCGACGCGCCGCTGCTGCGTCCGGGCACCCTGGCCGAGCTGGTCGCCCACCACCGGTCGAGCGGGGCGGCCGCCACGCTGCTCACGGCCCGGATGGAGGACCCGAGCGGCTACGGCCGGGTGGTGCGCGACCCGTCGGGCCGGGTGGCCCGCGTGGTGGAGCACCGCGACGCGAGCCCCGAGGAGCTCGCGGTCGACGAGATCAACACCTCGATCTACTGCTTCCGGCGCGGCCTGCTCGCTCCGGCGCTCCGCCGCGTGGAGCCCGACAACTCCCAGGGCGAGTACTACCTGACCGACGTGGTCGAGGTCCTCGTGGGCACCGGCCACGCCGTCGAGGCCGTGGTCGCGGACGACGGCGCGGAGACCCAGGGGGTCAACGACCGGGTGCAGCTCGCCGCGGCCGAGGCCGAGCTGCGGCGCCGGACGAACGACCGGCTCCTGCGGGCCGGGGTGACGATGCTCGACCCGTCGTCGGTGTTCGTGGACACCACCGTGGAGGTCGGCGGGGACGTCACGCTGTTCCCGGGGGTGATCCTGCAGGGCTCCACCGCGGTGGGGAACGGGTCCGAGATCGGACCCAACACCCGGCTCGTCGACACCCGGGTGGGTCAGGACTGCACGGTCGAGCAGACCACCGCGACCGCGGCGCGCATCGGCGACCGGGCCCGGGTGGGTCCCTACGCCGTGCTCGGACCCGGCGCGGAAGTCCCTGCTGACCTCGCCACGGGGCCGTTCTACACTTCCGACGTCACCGGCTGATCGGCCGGCGGGGCTTCGGGGAGGCCGGCACATCGTGGAACTCGTCACCAAGAAGCGGCTGATGCTCGTGGCCGGCCGGGTCAACCGGGAGCTGGCCGAGGAGGTGGCCGAGCGGCTGGGCATCTCGCTCGGTCCGGTCCAGGTGGCCGAGTTCGCGAACGGTGAGCTGCACTGCAAGTTCGGCGAGTCGATCCGGGGCGCCGACCTGTTCATCTTCCAGAGCCACTGCTCCACCGCCGACATGTCGGTGAACGACGCGCTGATGGAGCAGCTCATCATGGTCGACGCGGCCAAGCGGGCCTCCGCCAAGCGCATCACCGTGATCGCCCCGTTCTACGGCTACGGGCGCCAGGACCGGAAGGCCGAGGGCCGCGAGCCCATCACCGCGAAGCTGCTGGCGAACATGTTCGAGGTGGCCGGAGCGAAGCGCATCGTCTCGGTCGACCTGCACTCCGGGCAGATCCAGGGTTTCTTCGACGGCCCGGTGGACCACCTCACCGCCAAGCCCGTGCTGGTCGAGTGGATGGCGCAGAACCTGCCGGAGGACCTCGTGGTGGTGTCGCCGGACGCCGGCCGGGTGAAGGTTGCCGAGCGCTACGCCAACAACCTCCACGCCGATCTCGCCATCGTGCACAAGCGTCGGGTGAAGGGCGTGAAGAACCAGGTGGAGGCCAAGGAGGTCGTGGGCGAGGTCGAGGGCCGCACCTGCGTGCTGATCGACGACATGATCGACACGGCGGGCACGATCGTCGCCGCCGCGGAGCAGCTCGCCGAGCGCGGGGCCACCGCGGTGTACTGCGCGGCCACCCACGGCGTGTTCTCCGGCCCGGCCATCGACCGGCTCAAGAACTCCGTGATCGAGAAGGTCGTGATCACGAACACGCTGCCGCTGCCGCCCGAGAAGCGCATCGACAAGATCGAGGTGCTCTCGGCCGCCGGGATCATCGCGGATGCGATCGACGCGGTGTTCGAGGACACGAGCGTCTCGGACATCTTCGACGGCCAGAACCAGCACTGATCCGGGCCCGGCCCGGTCCTCCGCCGCGGCGCACCCGGGCCCGCTGGCGATTCCCGGTCCCGCGTCGGTACCATTGCCGGTCGCCCGGAACGGCCCCGTGGGTCCGCCGGTCGATGTCGTCTGCCACACCAGGAGTCCTGTCATGTCCGAGGTCACCCTCACCGCCGAGACCGGCCGGGAGCACGGCACCCGTCCGTCGCGCCGGATCCGCCGCGAGGGCCGCGTGCCCGGCGTGGTCTACGGGGGCGGCGAGGAGGCCGTCTCGGTCTCGATCGACCGCAAGGAGCTCCGCCGGGTGCTGTCCACCGACGCCGGTGTGAACGCGCTGATCACCCTCACCGTCGACGGCGAGTCCCACGTGACCGTGGTGCGGGAGCTGCAGCGTCACCCCGTGCGCCGTGACGTCACCCACGTGGACTTCCTGAAGGTGGACCCCTCCGCTCCGATCGAGGTCGACGTGCCGATCCGCCTGGTGGGCGAGGCCCGTCAGGTGAGCACCAACGGTGGCATCACCGAGCAGCGCATCACCGTGCTCAAGGTGCTGGTGCGCCCCGACGCCATTCCGGACTCGGTCGAGGTGGACATCACCGAGATGACCCTCGACCGGTCGATCCTCGTGGGTGACCTGACCCTGCCCGAGGGCGTGACGGCCACCACCAACCCGCAGCAGGCCGTGGTGACCGCCGAGCTCACCCGCGCCGCGGTCCGCGCCGGCTCCGAGGACGGTGCCGAGGGCGAGGCCGAGGGCGGGGCCGAGGCCGGCGACGAGGAGTGATCCCGGAGGCGGCCTGGTGACCGACGTCCTGGTCGTCGGGCTGGGCAATCCGGGGGAGCGCTACGCCGGTACCCGCCACAACGTGGGGGCCGACGTGGTGGAGTCGTTGGCCCGCCGTCACGACGGCCGCCTGCGGCCGGATGCGAAGGTCCACGCCTCGGTCGCCGACGTGCGGATCGCGGGCAGGCGGGTCACCCTCGCCGTCCCGCTCACCTACATGAACGAGTCCGGCCAGGCCGCGCGTGCGCTCCTGCGCCGGGCCGGGACCGAGGTCGCGGACCTCGTGGTGGTCCACGACGAGTTGGACCTCGAACCGGGCCGCGTGAAGGTGAAGGAGGGCGGTGGGCTCGCCGGCCACAACGGATTGCGGTCGCTGCAGGCCCACCTCCACACCGCGGACTTCGTGCGCGTGCGCCTCGGCGTCGGCAAGCCGCCCGGCGGAGGCGCCAAGGGTGCCGACTGGGTGCTGTCGAAGGTGCCGGCCCGGGTCCGCGAGGAGCTCGACGTGATGGTCGAGCGCGCCGCGGACGCCGTGGAACTGTTGGTGGCGGACGGGCCGGCCGCGGCGATGCAGCGCGTCAACGCCGCCCCCGACTGAGGCGTCACCCGCTTTCCTGAGCGTGTGTACCCCCTGGGGGCAAGGACGCTCAGGAGAATCGGTCCGTACGAGCGTCAGCCGGCCGCGATGGCGGCCACGGCGACCGCGGCGAGCGCGAGGCCCCACAGCTGGTGGCGGGCGAGACGTTCCTGCAGGACCACCCGGGCGAGCACGACCGTGGAGGCCGGGTACATCGCACCGATCACGCCGACGAGGGTCAGCAGGCCCTGTCGGGTGGAGATGAGGAAGAGCGAGTTGGCGGCCACGTCGAAGCAGCCGCCGAGCATCCCCGCCCGGAGGCCGGGGCCGGTGAACCGTCCGGGGCGCAGCACGAGTGCGGTGACCGCGACGATCGTCGCAGCGGTCCCTCGCGCCGACACGAGCGGCCACATCCCCGACCCGTCGCCGCTGCGGGACAGGAACACGAAGAACCCGCCGAAGCCCAGGCCGGCGATCACCGCGGCCGCGAGCACCTGTCGCTGACGCCGCCCGGTGGGGTCCGGTGAGCGCTCGTCCGGATCGGCCGCGTCGCCCGGTTCCCGGGCGATGAGCACGATCGCGGGCAGCGCGGCGAGCGCCCCGAGGAGCGCCACCGTCGAGGGCCGCTCCCCGTCGACCAGGCCGAACACCAGCGGGACCAGTGCGGACATGACCGCGCTGACCGGCGCCACCACGCTCATCTTCCCCTCGGCGAGCGCCCAGTAGAAGAGCACCAGTCCGAGGGCACCGGAGGTCCCGGCCGCGGCACCCACGGCGAGGTCCGCGCCCGCCGCCGAGCCCCCGACGAGGAGGGCGAGTCCGACCAGCAGGACGAGGCCCGCCACCTGGGCGGTCAGGGCGGCGAGCACCGCCGGCATCCGCCGCGCCGACAGCCCGCCCAGGAAGTCGCCCACCCCGAAGGACAGCGCGGAGCACGCGGCGAGGAGGGCGCCCATGCCCGAACACTCCCACGGTGCCGGGGGGTGTGACGAACACCTGCGTGGTCGTGACGTCGGGGTCGGGGCCGGGGCCGGTGGCGTCGTGGGCAGGGGGTAGGTTCGCCGGGCCATGTGCCCCGCCCCCTCCGCCGATCCCGCCGCCCGTCCCGGCCCCGTCGGGGTCGGGACCGCGCCGCTCGCCCCCGTCGCGGTCGCCCTTCGTGACGACCCCGGGCTGCAGTCGTCGCTCGGTCGGACCTCGGGCCCGTTGGTGGTGCCGGAGGTGGCCCGCGCCCCGGCCCTGGCCGGTCTGGCCGACCTGTCGCGCCGCCGGCCCCTGGTGGTGGCGGTCCCCGGTGCCCAGGACGCGGAGCGCCTCGCGGGCGATCTCGGCGCGTTCCTGCCGGCGGACTCGGTGGAGCTGTTCCCGGCATGGGAGACCCTGCCCTTCGAGCGCGTGAGCCCCTCGGTGGAGACGATGGGTCGGCGGCTCCGGGTCCTGTGGCGCCTCCGCACCGGCGACGGGTCGCTACGGGTCGTGGTGGTGCCGGCCCGCGCGCTGGTGCAGCGTCTCGGGCCGCACGTGGAGGAGGTGGAGCCGGTCGTGGTGCGGCCCGGCGACCGGGTGGACCTCCACGAGCTCGTGGAGCGCCTCGTGCTGGGGGGCTACCGGCGCGAGTACCAGGTGGAGCACCGGGGCGAGGTGGCCGTCCGCGGTTCCATCGTGGACGTCTTCCCCTCCACCGCCGAGGCCCCCGTGCGCATCGACCTGTGGGGCGACGAGGTGGACCGCCTCGCCGAGTTCTCCGTGGCCGACCAGCGCACGATCGACGACGTCGCCGAGCTGGCGGTCTTCCCGGCCCGGGAGCTGCTGCCCACCGACGAGGTCCGCGAGCGCGCCGAACGTCTCATGGCCACCGCGCCGTGGGGACGCGAGCAGTGGCAGCGCCTCGCCGACGGCGAGGTGTTCGAGGGCATGGAGGCCTGGCTCCCGTGGCTGGTGGCCCGGCCCGACCGCGCCCCGGCCGATGCGGAGCACGCCGTGGTCGACCTGGTGCCCGACGCCGGCCAGATCGTGCTGGTCGACCCCCGGCGGCTCCGTGACCGCACCCTCGACATCCTCGCCGAGGAGGTCGACCTCGCCGGCAGCCTGGCGCGCACCTGGGGCCTGGCCGACGACACCGGGTTGCCCCGCCTGCACGTGGACTTCGACCGGGTCCTCGCCCGCACCGGCGCGCCCGCCCGCCCGCTCCTCTCGGTGCCCGACGCGCCCGACACGCCCGCGGTGGCCGCGTCGGGCTGGCCCCCGGCGGTCGGGGGCGGCGACGCGTTGCTGGCCCAGCTGCGCTCGGTGGCCGATGCGGGGGACCGCGTCGTGGTCTGCGCCGACGGTGCCGGCTCCGCGGGGCGGCTCGTGGCCCTGCTCGACGAGCACGGCATCGGCTCCACGATCCGACCGGCCGAGGACCTCGCGGATGCCACCGGTCGCCCCCGGCCCGGCGTGTCGGTCGTGGTGGCGCCGCTCGACCGCGGGTGCGTCCTGCCGTCGGTGGGCGTCGCGGTGCTCACCGAGGCCGATCTCACCGGGCGGCGGCGCACCCACCGGGCGCCCCGCCGGCCCCGTCACGACGCCCAGCGGTTCTTCGAGGACCTGAAGGTCGGCGACTACGTGGTGCACCACCACCACGGCGTGGCGCGCTTCGGCGGCATGGTCACCCGGGCGATCGGCGGCGCCGAGCGCGACTACCTGCTGCTCGAGTACCGCGGCGACGACCGCCTCTACGTGCCGTCGGACCAGATCGACGCGGTGCGCCTCTACTCCGGGGGCGAGACGCCCACCCTGAACCGAATGGGTGGGGCGGACTTCGCCCGCACCAAGGCCAAGGTGCGCTCCGCCGTCGCGGAGATCGCCCAGGAACTCGTGGTCCTGTACCAGCGCCGGCTGCAGGCCCCGGGCCACGCGTTCGCGGAGGACACGCCCTGGCAGCGCGAGCTCGAGGCCTCGTTCCCCTTCCAGGAGACGCCGGACCAGTTGCTCGCGATCGCGGACGTGAAGTCCGACATGGAGCGCACCGTGCCCATGGACCGCCTGGTCTGCGGCGACGTGGGCTTCGGCAAGACCGAGGTGGCCGTCCGGGCGGTGTTCAAGGCGGTGCAGGACGGGTTCCAGGCCGCGGTGCTCGTGCCCACCACGCTCCTCGCCCAGCAGCACTACCAGACCTTCGCCGAGCGCTTCGCCGGGTTCCCCGTCCGGGTGGAGGTGCTCAGCCGCTTCCTCTCCGCGGGGGAGGCCAGGAAGGTCGCGCAGGGCCTCGCGGACGGCGAGGTGGACGTGGTCATCGGCACCCACCGCCTCCTGTCCGGTGACGTGACCTTCAAGAAGCTCGGGCTACTGGTCGTCGACGAGGAGCAGCGCTTCGGCGTGTCGCACAAGGAGGCGATCAAGCAGTTCAAGGCCGACGTCGACGTGCTCACGCTCACCGCCACGCCCATCCCGCGCACATTGGAGATGAGCCTCACCGGCATCCGCGACCTGTCGCTGCTCAACACCCCGCCGGCGGCGCGCCAGCCGATCCTCACCTACGTGGGCGAGTACGACGAGCGGGCCGTCGGCGAGGCGATCCGGCGCGAGCTGCTGCGGGAGGGCCAGGTCTTCTACGTCCACAACCGGGTGCGCGACATCCACGAGCAGGCCGAGCGCCTCCGCGAGCTGGTCCCCGAGGCCCGGGTGGCGGTGGCGCACGGCCAGATGGACGAGGGCTCGCTCGAGCAGGTCGTCGTGGACTTCTGGGAGGGCGCCTACGACGTGCTGGTGTGCACCACGATCATCGAGTCGGGCATCGACATGCCCACGGTGAACACCCTCGTGGTCGAACGGGCCGACCTGCTGGGCCTGGGCCAGCTCCACCAGCTGCGGGGCCGTGTGGGCCGTGCCGGCCAGCGGGCGTACGCGTACCTGTTCTTCCCGCCCGACCGGCAGCTGTCGGAGGAGGCCTACGAGCGGCTCAAGACCATCGGCGAGACCACCGAGCTGGGCTCGGGGTTCCGCATCGCGATGCGCGACCTCGAGATCCGCGGCGCCGGCAACCTGCTGGGCACCGGCCAGACCGGCCACGTGGCGGCGGTCGGCTACGACCTCTACTGCCAGATGGTGAACGAGGCGATCGCGGAGCTGAACGGCGAACCGGTCCGCGAGCCTGCGGAGATCAAGCTGGAGCTGCCGCTGCCGGCGCACCTGTCCCAGGAGTACGTGGGTCGGGAGGACCTCCGCCTCGACGCCTACCGCCGGCTCGCCGCGGTGCAGTCGTCGGCCGACGTGGACGACATCGCCGAGGAGTGGGCCGACCGCTTCGGCCCCGTGCCCGCCGAGGCGGCCAACCTGCTCGCCGTGGCGCGGCTGCGCGCCGAGTGCGTGCGGGTGGGCGTCACCGAGGTCACCGTCACGAAGTCCTCCGCCCTCAGCGGCCCGGGCTGGCTGGCCCGGATCGCCCCGATCGAGCTGCCGCAGTCGAAGCAGCTCCGCCTCGCCCGCCTCTACAAGGGCGCCCTCTACAAGGACGGCGACCGCCAGCTGCAGCTCCCGGTGCCGAACGGCCCGTCCCTCGCCGACGACCTGGTCGAGGCGCTCCGCCAGCTGGTGCCGCCCCCCGCTTCGGGTGGCGGGGGCGACGGCGGATAGTGTCGCTTCCCATGCGTCGGGTCCTCGTCCCCACCGCCATCGCCGCGGCCCTGCTCGCCGTCGCGCTCCTGGGCACTTCCTGCGGCGTGGCCGCGGACGACCGGGCAGCCGTGGTGGGCAACCGGACGATCACGACCGACACCACGGACCAGCTCGCCCGCGACCGGGTCTTCGTCCAGTCGGTGGTGAACGGCCAGTTGCCGCCGGACGACGAGAGCCGGCTCCCGGGCGATGTGGCCCGTTCGACCCTCGAGTTCCAGATCCAGGTGGCGGCGCTGCAGCAGGAGGCCGAGCGCCTCGGCATCGACCTCGCCGGCCTGGACCGCGCCGCGGCGCGCAAGCTGGTCCTCGGCCAGGTCCAGGGCCGGCCGTCCGCCACCACCACCGACGTGCTCGTCGACTTCGTGGTGGCCCGCCAGGCGCTCACGGAGCGGCTCGCCAAGGTCGACCCGCAGTCGCAGAAGGACCTGCAGCTGCTCTACGACGGCGCGCCGGCGCTGTGGAACCGGGTGTGCGTGACCGTGGTGGGCGTGCCGGTGGCCTCCGCCGAGCGGGCGGCGCGCCTGTTGTCCCGCGGCACCGGACTGCTCGAGCTCGGGAACCGGGTGGAGGGCGCCCAGGCGCTCGCGTCGCCGTCGAAGGGCTGCATCGTGCTCGCGCAGCTGCCGCCGGAGCTCCGGGAGGCCATGGACGGGGCGAAGGTGGGCCGGCGGGTCGGTCCGGTCGTGGTGTCGAGCGCGCAGGGCGACACGGCCTACTTCTTCCGCATCTCGGAGCGGCAGGTGGTCTCCTTCGGTGAGGCGTCGGGCGACATCGCCCAGATCGCCGGCAGCCTCCAGCAGTCGCCCCAGCGGGTGGTGCTCCAGTGGATCGGCCTGACCGTGCTCGACCGGGTCGCCGTGAACCCCCGCTACGGCCGCGTCGCCGCCAACGTCAACGGTGGGATCACCGTGGTGCCGCCGAGCACTCCGCTGGTGCCGCTCTCGTCGATCCGGCTGCCGTCGGCCGGTCCGGCCGCGGGCGGGGCCGGCGCCGCGGATCCGGGCGCTGCGGGTTCGGGCGCTGCGGGTTCGGGCGCTGCAGGTTCGGGCGCCGGCAGCGGTAGCAGCGCCGACGGCTCGACGCCTGCGTCGGGGGCGGGCGGTGCCGGGACATCGGCCGACACGCCGGCCGCGTCGTCCGCCACCCCCTGAGTCGATGACCGGGCCGGTCGTCCACGTCGTCGGGCTCGGCCCGGCCGGGGCCGACCTGCTCACCGCAGGGACGCTCGCGCTGATCGAACGGGTCCCGGTCCGGTTCCTCCGCACCCGCCGGCACCCCGCGGCCACCGCCCTCGCGGATGCCCCGACCTTCGACGACCGCTACGAGCGGGCCGAGCGGATCGAGGACGTGTACCGGGGGATCGTCGAGGAGCTGGTCGCGGCCGCGGGGGAGCGGGGTGAGGTGCTCTACGCCGTCCCCGGTTCCCCGGTCGTGGCGGAGCACACCGTCGAGCTGCTGCTGGCCGACCCCCGGGTACGCACCGTGGTGCACCCGGCCCTGTCGTTCCTCGACCTCGCGTGGGCCCGGCTCGGCGTCGACCCGGTGGAGCTCGGGGTGCGGGTGGTCGACGGCCACCGGTTCGCCCTTGAGGCCGCGGGGGAGCGGGGACCGCTGCTCGTGGCCCAGTGCGACAGCGCCTTCGTGCTGTCCGACGTGAAGCTCGCGGTGGAGGACCCGCCGGAGCGGCCGGTGGTGGTCCTGCAGCGCCTCGGCCTGCCCGACGAGTCCGTGCGGGAGGTGGCCTGGGAGGACCTCGACCGCGAGGTGGTGCCGGACCACCTGACGTCGCTGTGGGTCCCGGAGCTGGGCGCGCCCGTGGCCGGCGAGGTGGCCCGGTTCGCGGCATTGATGGATCGCCTGCGGTCCGACGACCCGTGGAAGGCCGAGCAGACCCACGACTCGTTGAAGAAGTACCTCCTCGAGGAGGCCCACGAGGTGCTCGAGGCGATCGACGCCTACGACCCGACCACGGGCGAGGGGGCCGAGGAGCTGACCGCGGAGCTCGGCGACCTGCTCTACCAGGTGGTGTTCCACTCCGCGATCGGGGCGGAGGCCGGCTGGTTCACGCTGGCGGACGTGGCGTCGGCCATCCACGACAAGCTCGTCGCCCGGCACCCGCACCTCGATGCGGCCGACGGCGGGCCGGCCCCGGAGGTGGACGAACTGGTCACCGCGTGGGAGGTGGCCAAGCGGGCCGAACAGGGCCGCGAGTCGGCCTTCGACGGGATCCCCGCCGCGCTGCCGGCGCTGGCCCGGGCGCTGAAGGTCTCGCGCAAGGCCCACGCCCTGGGCCTGGCAGCCGGGGACCCGCCCGACCTCGCCGCGCTGGCGGCCGCGGCGGCGGAGGACCCGTCGGACCCCGGCCGGATCGGCGGGCTGCTCGCCGGGGCGGTGGAGCTGGCGAGAGCCGCAGGGGTGGACCCGGAGGACGCCCTCCGCCGCACGACCCTGGCCGCCGAATCCCGCTACCGCACCGCCGAATCCCGC
>JBMOJH010000113.1:0-10672 GCA_049316905.1 Microthrixaceae bacterium
GCCGCTGTGCTCGCCGATCTCCATCGCCGTGACGCCTCGCTCGATGAGTTGGGCGTGTGTCGCCTCGAGGTCGTCGGCCTGCAGGGCGATGGAGGGGGTCGCGAGATCGAGGCCGTGCGGGTTGTCGGCCATCATCGCGAGCGGGACGAGTTCGAACGCGAACGGCTGATCGGCGAAGCCGACCTGGATCACGGAGAACTCGCCGACCTCGGTCCGGTGCTTCTCCACCATCCCCACCTGCTCGACCCAGAAGCGGCGACAGGCCTCCGCGTCGGTGACGTAGAGGACGACGTAACGGACCTGTATCGACATCTGATCCCTCTCGCTCGCGGACTGCTTCGGGATCCGATGTCTACAGGACCGATGCGCTGTCGGCTGAGCTGACCCGGAACGGGTGGCGGGGTCGGTGGGCGAGTCCCGGTTGGCGTCGACGGGGATCCAGGTCGGTCATCGGAGGGGGTCGTCCACCACAGCGAAGGTCTGCCACGTGGGTTGGGCGGGGTCGTCGGTCAGGAGTTCGACGACGGTGCCGTCCTCGATCCGCGACACCCACAGCACCTCGAGGCGCGACGGGGGAGTGGCTGGTCCGGTGGCGAGCGCGAGCACGCGGTGATGGGTGTTGACGAGCAGGAGGGGCCGGTCGTGGAGCCGGCACAGGTCGTCGCGGGCCAGAACGGCGGCGAGGCGTTCCGGATCCGCAACCGTGACGGTGCCGGCGGTGCCGTCGAGGTACCGGAGCTCGACGGCGCCACCGTCGGCGTCGACCAGGGTGGCGGGCCGGGCCGGGTGCTCCTCGTCGAAACCGAGGGCGAGCTTCACCTGGAGGTGGTGCAGCCCACCGGGCGGCGCGACGTACAACTCGGGTCGGATGGTCATGGGTTCTCCTCATCGTGTCCGGCGGGGGCACCTTCCCGGGTGGGGGTTGCCAGGCCGTCGTGGAGCCGGAACTCTCGGGCCTTCTGGATGAAGTCACCCCAACCGTACGCGCAGGCTGTGACAGTGGTCCGCCCCGGTTCGCAGGCGCGACGAGAAGCTGGTGACATCGGGACCTTCCGGCGCGAAGGTGGACCGAGGAGCATCGCCCGTCCCGATCACGGGGAGCGTGGTGCCGAACGAAGGGGGTAGCGCCATGGGTCGAGTCGTCGCTGACTGCCGGGACTTCCCGAGTGAGAGCGGATGCACGCTCACTATCTCGGGTGAGGAGGACGAGGTGCTCGCCGCCGCCTCCCAACACGCGGTGGCCGTGCACCAGCACGAGGACGGCCCCGAGTTGCGAGCGGCGATCCGCTCGTCGCTCAAGCCGGAGGTCTGACCACCCGGTCACGACCGGGTGGGGGAGTTCGGCCCGCACTTTCTCCGTCACCGCATTTCGGAGAGGGCTACGGTCGAGGTGACGCCTCACTTCGAGGAGGGGCCGTCACCCACCCGTGAGGGGAACACCATGTACGTGTGCACGACATGGAAGGCCAGGCCGTTGTCGCCGGACCAGGCGCAGCGGATGATGGAGGTCTGGGCCAAGACCGAGGCCAGGGAGGCGGAGAACCCGTCCAGTGAGCGAGTCTGCTGGTTCATCGCAGCAGACGGCTCGGGCGGGCTCACCGTGTCGAAGGTCGACGACCCGGGTGCCGCAGCTGCGTCGATGCTGGAGATCAGCTTGGCGCTCGGGGAGTTCATCGAGCTCGACTCGAACATCGTTCTCGATCTGGATGACGCGATGCCCGCGATCAACGCGGGCATGGCCTACCAGTAGGTAGCCGGAGTACCCGGGCCCGGCCGTCGACCCGTCGCACCGAGAGGTCGCGGCGGGCCGGCGCCGGGTCCGCACATCGGGCGGCAGGCGGCCCGGCCGCTCGCCCGGCCGCTCGCCCGGCCGGTTGACCGTGCGCCGTCGCGAAGACGCATCACCGGGCGTGGGGTCGCCGGGGGAGTCGATCGAGGCCGATGGCGGTGGACAAGCGGGTCATGACCGGGTGGGGCAGCTCGTCGACGAGTTCGTCCAGGTTGGACTGCATCCGGCCGAGCACCTGTTCGTAACAGCGTCGGACCACGTCGGGGTCGTCCGCCGCCTCCGGCCCCAGGTGGCTCCAGTCGATCGGGTCGCACACGCGGGCGGTGACCTTGGCGGGCAGCGGCCAGGTGGGCAGCTGCACCGGGGCGATCCCCCACGGTGGACCCACCACGATGGGCATCACGTTGATGCGGAACCGGTGGAAGCCGAGCCACCGGGCCAGGGCCTCGCCCCGGGTCAGCACGAAGATCACGTCGTGGCTGCCGTGGGCCACCAGCGGCACCACCGGGACGCGGTGGCGGAGCGCGAGTCGCACGAAGCCGGTCCGTCCGTGCAGGTCCACCCGGTGGCGCTCGGTCCACGGCCGGTAGTCGTCCTCGTCGCCGCCGGGGTACACGATGATCGGGTGGCCGGCGTCGAGGAGCGCGTCGCCGTTGGCCTGGCTGGCCGGGACCGAACCGATGCGGCGGGCCAGCTCACCGATGCCCGGCAGGGAGAACGTGAAGTCGAACCCGAGCGAGTAGATGGGCGCCCGCGGGCCGCGCTCGTGCAGCCACGCCCGCTGGAACGCCCAGAAGTCGGGCATGTAGACGCCGCCGGAGTGATTGCCGACCACCATGAAGGGGCCGTGGGCCGGGAGGCGGTCGAATCCGGTCACGACCGGGTCGAAGTACGCGAGCAGGCGGTCGAGTACCGGTAGGAGCCGGCGCAGGAACTCGGGGTCCCGGGCGGCCGCCAGATCGGTCACACCGTTTCCGACGTGCCCTTCTTCTCGAGCTCCGCGAGCGCCTTCTCGGTGACGTCGACGATGTTGAGCGCCAGTTGGTTCGACGCCCCCACGAGCTGCTCGGTCATCTTGAACGCGGCGTCGATGATGCGTCGACGCGGCCCGTCCTCGCCGACGGCGGGGAAGGCGCCGTCGACGGTGTCGACGAACTCGCGCACCGCCTCGATGGCGCGGTCCTCGTTCTTCTCCAGGTTCTCGATGAACCGCTTGGCGGTATCCGGTGTGTCGTTGTCGGTGGTCTCCGCCATGTGCACGCTCCTCGGTCAGTACGGTGCCGGCGCAATCATTGCAGGAGAAAAGGAACCGTGCACGTGGGACCGGTGGTCGATGCCGGGCGCCACCTTCCCTCCCTGTCGCACCGTGACGTCAGGGCGCCGGGTTCGGCGGTGCGAACGGGCAGGTCGCGTCCAGTGGCGGCGACGTGCCGGTGATCAGGGCTCCGGCGATGGCGTCGTCCATGCAGGGGGACTGGCTGAGGCCGAATGTCCCGTGGATGCCGCCGACGATCGTGATCGGCCGCATGGTGGGGTAGGTGCGGGCCATGTTGACCGCCCACTGGTAGGGCGTCTCGCCGTCGCGGGTGGAGTTGGCGATCATGCCCGGTATCGGCGGCCCGAACGTCCTCGGTCGAGGGATCGGCGTGGGATCTGCGTCGTCGTAGCCGTTGCAGGTGGTGAGGTAGTCCACGCCGAGCGACCCGCCGTAGATGGGTGCTTCCCGGGTGATCTGCGCCAGCAGCTGCTGCTGACGGTCGTTGGAGAGTCGGTCCGAGAAGTCCTGGCACACCACGGCCGACCAGAGGCTTCCGGCGGTGCCGGTGCGGGGGCTGCGCAGGTTCGGATCGGTCAGCGCGGAGAGGGCGGCGGCCTTCTCGGCCTCGGTGCCGAACAGGGCGTTCCACGACTGGGTCACGGCCTGCGCGGCCTGGGCCCAGCTCTGGTCGCCCGTGATCGGGAAGAAGTCGACCCCGTCGTTCAGGACGTCGAGCACGTCCCAGCGGGTGTAGCGGGAGCCGTCGGGTAGCTCGATGGTGCGCCCGTCGAGCTCGGCCATCACCTGGTCGAACTTCTCGCGTAGCCCGTTGGCCTGGAGGAAGAAGCCGATCGAATGGTCCGGCGCGCCGGACCCGGCTGCCGCGATGCCGGCGAGGGTGGTCTGTGGGTCCATGTTGCCGTCGAAGACCATCGCTCTGACCCGGTCCGGGAAGAGCTGCGCGTAGGTCGAGCCGAGCAGGGTGCCGTACGAGATGCCCCAGTAGGTGATCTTCTCGTCACCGACCGCAGCCCGGAGGGCGTCGAGGTCGTGGGCGCCGTCGACGGTGCCGCCGTGTTCGATCAGCGTCGTGTTCGCGGCCCAGCACCTGGCGTTGGCGCGGGCGACCTGCTTCTGGCGCGCGGCGAGCACCTCCTTCCAGTCGACCGCGCCGGTCTCGGGTCGCGTCGGCTTGGGGATGTTGCAGCCCCGCCCCTTGAGCGCAGGGGTCGACGCACCGATGCCGCGGGGGTCGTAGGTGACGAAGTCGAACCGTGCACGGACGGCCTCCGGGAGGAGGTACACGATCTCGGACAGTCCCAGCCCCGACTGCCCGGGCCCGCCGGGGTTCAGGAACAACGTCCCGATCCGCTGGTCCGGGGAACCGGTGGCGGGCGCCTTGATCACCGCGAGGGTGACCTCGGCGCCTTTCGGGCGGTCGCGGTCGAGCGGCCGGGTGAAGGGCGCGCACTGGAACCCGTCGAGGGTCGCGCCGTCGGTCTTCTTCCACCCGTCGAAGGCCGGGTCGCTGCAGGGCGTCCAGTCGAGGGTGCCCGTCGGTGCCGGCTCCGTCGTCGTGGTCGATGGGGCCGACGCCGTCGCTCCCGGCCGTCGAGTGGCGCCGGCGGTTGCTCCCGTTGCGGCGATCGCCACCACCGACCCGGCAAGGGCGATGCCGAGCACCGCCCGAACCGACCAACCGTGGGTGCGCCGTCCGGATCGCTGCAGCATGGGATCTCCTCCCGGAGTGACTCCCCACGCCCATCGGCCGGTGACCCGTCGATTCGAGCTTTCGGGCGCGGACCGGTCAGCTACGTGTGGCGCCGCGACTCCCGGAGCGCGGTTCCGAGGCTCGTCGCCGCAGCGGGGTCGAAGCCGCCCGTGCCGTGCCAGCGCACCGCGCCGCCCCGCTCGACCAGGAAGGTCGAGATCGTGGAGGTGTCCTGGATGCCGAGGGGCCGGGTCATCCGGTTGACGTCGCCGTAGACGGTCAACGTCCGCCGGAGGATGACCGGGTCGCGGATGGAGGTGGCCATGGCGCCGTCGATGAAGTTGCGCGCCGGGGCCCAGATCCGTCCGATCGTCGGGATCTCGTAGAAGCGGAGCCCGGGATCGGCCCCGGCCTGCTCCTCCAGCCACGGGACCCACGAGTCCACGAGGCCCTGGTGGTTCTGGCGGAACGCGACGATCACCACGTTGCGCTCACCGGTGAACGCGTCGGGCAACGTCACCCCGAGCCCCTCCAGGTTCCGGGCCTCGAGCACCGGGAACGTCACGTCGTCCACGCGGACGAGGGTAGGCCGGTCCTCCGGCCGGGCTCCGTTCGGGGGTGTCCCCGTCAGTCGTCGATGACGTCGAGGCCCTGCTCGCGGAGGCGGGCGAGGTTGTCGAGCATCGCCTGCAGCACCTCCGGTTCGTGGCCCTCCCAGTCGTCGACCTCGGCCACGACCCGCACCGCGTCGCGGGTCCGGTAGGAGCGGGTGACGTTGCCGGGGAACTTCTTGTCCGTGACGTTGGGGTCGTCCTCGAACGGCCCGGTCGGCTCGACCACGTACACGTGGCCGCTGGCGCCATCGGCGGTCGCGTCGTCGGCCAGCGCCACGGCCAGTTCGGCGGCCCAGACCGCGGGTTCGATCAGCGCGGCGAAGTAGACGTGGTTGGCCACGCGACCGTCGTGGTAGTTCGACGCCTGACCGGGGACCAGCAGGTCGCCGATGCCGAGGGCCACCCTCGTGCCGTGGAAGAACGGGCCCTCCACATGAGCGCAGTGCTCGAAGGTCACCGGCACGTGTTCGCGGCCGCTCGACTCGGCGATCGATTCGGCGATGGTCATCCGGTGGTCGGCCACAGTTGTTGCTCCGTTCCCTTCGGGGCCGGCCATGGAGGGATGCGACGCCTGTTGCGTACGCAACGCTGTCGCTACGGTGGGCCCGGTGACGTTCCTGACAATGGTGCTGAAGAACCTGATGCGCCAGCGCGTCAGGACGCTCCTGACCGTGGTCGGGATCACCGTGGGGATCACCACGGTGGTGGCGCTCGGGGCGATCACCGCGGGACTCAAGGGCACGGCCGACGACTTCGTCACCGCTGGCGGAGCGCAGTTCATCGTCGCCCAGAAGGGTGCGGCGGACCTGAGCTTCAGCCGGCTCGATGCGGCGGTGCTGCCGAAGGTGGCGGACGTGCCCGGGGTGGCCCGCGTGAGTGGCGTCCAGCTCGAGATCCAGAAGGTCGGCTCGAACCCGTTCTTCTTCCTCGGTGGGGTCGATCCGGCCCTGCTCCGGACGCAGGGCCTGAACGTGACGCGGGGTCGTCTGCCCGCCGCCCCCGACGAGATCGTGCTCGGCATCGACGCCGCTCGGGACCTGGGCGTCGCGCCCGGGGGGCGCCTGACGATCGGCGACCGGGAACTGCGCGTGGTCGGCGAGTACGACTCCGACGTGGTGTGGCAGCGCGGCGGCGGGTTCGCCCCGCTCGCCACGGTGCAGGACATCGTCGACCGGCCCGGCGTGGTCACGCTGGCCTACGTGACCGTGGACAGGGGAGCGTCACCGGAGAAGGTCGCCGCCGCGATCGAGCGCCAGGTCGACAGCGTGGTGACCATCGCGAACGCCGGCGAGTACGGCCAGGTCGACCAGGGCTTCACCCTCATCGATGCGGCCAACACCGCGATCTCGTTGCTCGCGATCGTGATCGGCGGGATCGGGGTGATGAACACGATGGTGATGGCGATCTACGAGCGCACGCGTGAGATCGGCGTGCTGCGCGCCATCGGCTGGCGGCGGGGTCGGGTGCTGCGGATGGTCCTGTCCGAGTCGGTGCTGCTGTGTCTGCTCGGCGGGGTGGTCGGCGCCGTCATCGGCGTCGCGGTCACCCGCATGGTCACGCTGCTGCCGGCCGTACGCGGGTTCCTCGTCCCCGCGTACCCGCCGACGATCTTCGTCCGGGCCCTGGTGCTGGCATTCCTCGTGGGCCTGCTCGGCGCCATCTACCCGGCCGTGCGGGCCACGCGCCTCACCCCGATGGAGGCGCTCCGCTATGAGTGACGCGGCCGAGCCCCTCATCGATCTCGAGGGAGTGGTGAAGACGTTCGAGGGCGGCCGCCTCCGGGCGCTGGACCAGGTCGACCTCCGGATCGCGGCCGGTGACTTCGTCGCGGTCATGGGCCCGTCCGGGTGCGGGAAGTCGACCCTCCTGAACGCGATCGGCGCCCTCGACCGCGTCGACGACGGCTCGATCCACGTGGCCGGCCACGACCTCCGGCGCGGGCACGACCTCGACGAGTACCGGGCCAACGACGTCGGGCTCGTGTTCCAGCTCGACAACCTGCTGCCGTCGTTCACCGCGTGCGAGAACATCGAGGCCGCCATGTTCGGGCAGGTGCGGTCCCGCCGCGAACGCCGGCGCCGGGCACTCGAGCTGCTCGAGTTCGTGGGGATCGCCGACCGCTCGGACGCGAGGCCGACCGAGCTGTCCGGTGGGGAACGCCAGCGCGTCGCCATCGCCCGGGCGCTCGCCAACCACCCTCCGATCGTGCTGGCCGACGAACCGACGGGCCGACTGGACTCCCGGACCGGCGAACGGGTGCTCGACCTGCTCGAGTCGCTCCACCACGACCAGGGCGTGACCCTGGTCGTGGTCACCCACGACGCACGGGTCGCCGCCCGCGCCCACCACACGGTGCACATGCTCGACGGACGCATCAGCTCGGAGGAACACACCAGCAGCGGTGCGCCCGTCCCGTGACGGCGCCGTCGTTCCCTCGACGACCCGACACCGGACTCCGCCCCGCTGAGCGGTGGTCCCCCCGTCGGACGACCCGGCGACCAGCTCCCGATGGCCTCAATCCGGCGGCCGCATCGCCCCCAGTTCCAGTTCCAGGCCCAGCCCGAACAAAGGGTGCAGCGGCCAGGTGGCCGAGTAGGTGCCGTCGGCCGGGAACGTGCGCAGCTCCAGGCGGTGGGGCGTCGCCAGCGCCACCACGTCGACCTCGAGTCCGCCGTCGGAGCGGGTGGCCGCGCTGGCCGCGAGCTGGTGGCCGCTCACGTCGGTCCAGTCCTCGGTGAGCGGCAGGACGAGTGTCTGCCCGTCCTCGTGCAGCACCAGGGTGCCGTCGGCGACCTCGGCCGACGTGAGGCTCGCGTGGTTGGGGCCGGGGGCCCGGCGAAAAGTGCCGGCGGCGGCCGCGTCGGCACCCGGTCGCTCGCCGGTGCGCTCGGCGGCGGTGGGGAGGGCCAGGGCGGCCACCCGTTCGGCGAGCGCCTCGTCGCCGGCGGGATCGGGCCGGCCGGCGGGGCCGAGCGCGGGGAGGAGCCCTGACCACAGCAGGTCGAGGAACGGCTGCATGGGCTCCGCGGTGGAGAAGAACGCCACCACGGTGTCGTGCTCGGGCAGCACGACCATGTACTGGCCGAAGGCGCCGTCGCCCCGGTAGCCGTGCTGGCCGACCCACAGCTGGAACCCGTAGCCCTGCGACCAGTCGGGTTCCGGGCGGTGGGAGTTGTCGGTCTGCACAGCGGACGCCTGCGCCACCCAGCCCTCGGGGAGCAGGCGGTCGCCCTGCCAACAGCCGTCGTCGAGGTACAGCTGGCCGAGCCGGGCGATCGCGTCGAGGTCGGTGTAGACGCCGGAGAACCCGAGGTCGACCCCGGGTCGGTACTGGTACCAGCTCAGGGCCCCGATCCCCACGGGGTCGAGCACCCGGGGTCGCAGCTGCTCCACCAACCGTTCGCCGGTGAGCCGTTGCAGGATCGTGGCGAGGGCCAGCACCGGTGGCTGGTTGTAGGCGAACCACGTGCCGGGCTCGTGCTCCGGCTCGAGCCGGAAGAAGCCGCGGAGCGGGTCCTCGGGATCGCCCAACACCGCGTGCAGCAGCGTCTCGTCCTGGTGGCCGGACGCCATCGACGCGAGGTGACGTACCCGCATCCGACGTGTGCGCTCGTCCGCGCCCTCAAGCAGCTCGGGCAGGTGGTCGACCACGAGGTCGTCGAGGTCGAGCAGGCCGTCACCGAGTGCCAGGCCCAGGGCGGTTCCGGTGAAGGTCTTGCTGAGCGAGTACACCAGCCGGGCCTGCCCGGCGCGATGCGGCGCCCAGTAGCCCTCGAGGACCCGCCGGCCGTGGCGCTGCACGATGAGCCCGTGGGGCTCGATGCCGGGGTGCGCGTCGACGGCATCGAGCAGGGCCAGCAGCGCGGCCGGGTCGATGCCCTCCCGGGAGGGGGTGCTCGTGGGGAAGGTCACGGACGAAGTCTGGCGCGGCCGGCGCCGGTTCCGCGCGTGGCGGCCCGCGGCCCGCGGCCGGTGGTCGTTCAGGCCGTCGGGCCGAGGGCCACCGGTCGCGTGGCGCGCCCCTCGCTCCGGAGCACGGCGGGGCCGATCAGTGCGCTCAGGCCGACGAGCAGGACCGCCGGCGCCACCAGGGCCGCCTGCGGGCCGAACCGGTCGACCGCGAGACCCACGGTGACGGCGCCCACCCCGAGGGCCGCCATCTGCGAGCCCTCCACCACGCTGAAGGCGTGGCCCAGCAGCGAGAGTCCGGCCACCCGCTGCAGGAGGGTCCGGGAGGCCACCTCGGCGCAGGTCGCCCCCACACCCGCCCCGCCGAGCAGCGCCACCGCCACCCACAGGTCGGCCCGGGCGGCGAGCAACCCCAGCGCGGCGGCCCACCCCAGCAGACCGGCGAGCACCCAGCGGCCCAGGCGCCGGCGGGACGCGGCCCCGAGCACCGCGCCGCCCGCCACCATGCCCATCCCGAATGCGGCGTTGAGCCAGGCGGCCGTGGAGGCCGGCATGCCCAGCAGGTCGACCGCGGTGACCACGTAGGCCAGGTCGAGCGCGCCGATCAACAGCGCGATCAGTGCCAGTACCGCGGTGAGGACGCCGACGGACGGCACGGCGAGGACCGAGCGCAGCTCGCCCAGCACGTCGCGCGGTCGGGTCACGGAGCACCCGGCGGCGACCCCGGCGGGCGCACCGCCGGTGAGTGCGGCACCCGTGAGGACCACCGCGGCCATCACCGTGAACACGGCGGCCACGTCACCGGCGGCGAGCAGCACCGCGGCGAGCACCGGGCCGAGCAGCATGCCGAGGCCGTCCAGTCCACCGACGACGCCGTTGGTCCGGGCCAGGGCGTCCTCGTCGGCCACCACCCGCGGCAGCAGGCAGGCCAGGCACGGCCGGGTGGTGGTGACGGCGGTGGCCGCCACCACTGCGCCGGCGTAGGCCACGATGCGGACCATCCCGTCGCCGCCGGTCGCGAACCAGGCGGCCGCCCACGCCATCCCCGCCGCCTGGACGAGCAATCCGGCCCGGAGAACGGTCGTGGCGCCCCACCGCCCGACCAGACCGCCCACGGTGGGGGCCAGTGCAGCGGCCGGCGCGAGCTGCAGGACCATCACGGCGGTGGCCTCCCGGACGCCGCCCGCGGTGTACGCGGCGGCTGCCAGGCCGATCCAGACGCCGAACTCGGCGATCCGGAAGCCCAGGTAGGCGGCGAGCAGGCGGCGGAGGATCCCCACGCCCGTGGACGCTACGGAGGGGCCCTTACGGCGCCCTTAGCCGGCTCCCTCACACGGCCGACAGGCCGGAATCGGTCGCCGACAGGCCGGAATCGGTCGCCGACAGGCCGG
>JBMOJH010000114.1:0-10642 GCA_049316905.1 Microthrixaceae bacterium
CGGGGGCTCGCCAACACTCAGGACAGCCGCACTCAGGACAGCCGCACTCAGGACACCAGGTTCTTGACCGTCTCCACCAGCCGCTGCTGGGCAGGGAGGTCGGCAGCGATCGGCGTGACGTTCAGGACGGTCACCCCGGCGGCGCGGTACTGCTCGATCCGGTCCCGGAGGTAGCCCTCGTCGCCGCAGAGCGACGTCTCCTCGAGGAACGACGTCGGCACCGCCTCGGCGGCCTCCCGCTTCTTCCCGTCGAGGTAGAGGTCCTGGATCTCCCGGGCCTCGGCCTCGTAGCCGTAGCGCTGGAACAGCTGGTTGTAGAAGTTCCGCTCCCGGGCACCCATGCCGCCCACGTAGAGGGCCACCATCGCCCGGGCGAAGTCACGGAACCCCGCGACCTCGGACTCCGGTCCGATGGCCAGGAGGCCACCCGCGATCACGTCGAGGGGGCCGAGGTCGGGCGACCGCTCGGCGAACCCGGCGTCGAGGTCCGGGCCCCACACGTCCTTCGCCCGCTCGGGGTGGAACAGGATCGGCAGCCAGCCGTCGGCCAGCTCCGCGGTCATCTGCACGTTCTTCGGCCCGAGCGACGCCACGTGGATCGGGATCACCGGGCGCTGCGGGTGCGTGATCATCTTCAGCGGCTTGCCGAGACCGGTGCCCTGCCCCTCGGGGAGCGGCAGCTGGTAGCGGCGGCCGTCGTGGACCACCGGCTCCTCGCGCTTCCAGACCTTGCGGCAGATGTCGATGATCTCGCGGGTGCGGCCGATCGGGGCGTCGTAGGGCACCCCGTGGAAGCCCTCGATCACCTGCGGGCCCGACGCACCGAGGCCGAGGATGCACCGGCCGCCGGAGAGCTCGTCCACCCCGGCCGCGGTCATGGCCAGCAGCGTGGGGGTGCGGGTGTAGATCGGCAGGATCCCCGACGCGATCTGCACCGTGTCGGTGACCGCGGCCAGGTACCCCATGAGGCTGGGGGCGTCGTAGCCGTAGGCCTCCGCCACGTAGACGATGTCCATGCCGGCCTTCTCGAGGGCCTGCACCTGCGCCACGGACTCTGCGAACCCGCCGGCGTAGCCGATCTGCATGCTGAGCTTCATGCCGCGTCCCCGTTCTCGCCGGACTCCCCGCCGCCCTCGCGGCCGCGGTCGTACTCCTTGGCCCGCACCAGCTGGTCGCGGTCGATCGGCCCGTACTCGGCGCCGTTCTCGAAATGGACGCGGTAGCGGATCCACTCGAAGCCGTTCACCAGCATCACCTTGCCGCGGGTGCCCGCCGGGGCGCCCGGGAGGTCCACCGCGGCCACCACCTTCTCGTGCCGCCGCAGCTCATCATCCTTCGACGTGGCCATGCCGGGAACCTACTCGGCCGTCCCCGGCCCGTGGTCATCCGACGGGGGGCCCGGAGCGCGTGCCGGGGCAGTGACCGCGGGACCGACGGGGTCGTCCACGGCCCGCAGCTCCACGCCCAGGAGCCCACGGCGCCCGGGGACGAGCTCGGGGTCGCCCGGGCGCGGTGACGGATGGTCCGCGGCGGAGGCGGACAGGATCGGCACCGGACCGAGCGACAGCGCCGCGGCCATCCGCTCCCCCAGGACCAGCCGGCTCAGCTTCTCGGGCCCGGGAAGGTGCCAGATCCCGGCGCGCTCGGCGCGGCGCAGGGCCAGAATCGCCCACAGCTCCGCCACGAGGTCCTCCACCCGGATCGGCTGGCGCAGCTCGTCGTGGAACAGCCGCACCGGCCGGCCCGCGCGCCACGTGTCCGCCATGCCCGCCGTCCCGCGGTCGGGCGGGTCGAGGGCCACCACGAGGGAGGTCCGGGTGATCGCCGCGTCGGGCACCGCGGCCAGCGCGGCGCGCTCGGCCTCCAGCTTCCAGCGCCCGTAGTCGGTGACCGGGTCGGGGCGGGCGTCCTCGGCGTACGGCGGCCGGTCCCCAGCGAACACCACGTCGGTGGAGGTGAACACCAGCGCGGCCCCCACGCCCGCCGCGGCGCCGGCGACCACCTCGGTGGCCACCACGACGTCCTCCCGGCTCGACTGCGTGTAGGCGGTGTGCACCACCACGTCGGGGCGGACCCGGTCGAGGAGGTCCGCCACCGCGGCCGCGTCGGAGAGCTCGACGGTGTGCACCGTGGCCTGCCGGACGGCGTCCGCAGGCACGGCGCTCCGCCGGACCGTGAGGTGCAGCTCGAGCGGCGAACCGGCGAGCTCCTCGGGCGCGGTGCGCGCCAGCCAGGAGCCCACCAGGCCGGCGCCGCCGGTGACGAGGACCCGCACCCGGCGTCCTCAGCCGGCCGCGGCGCGGCGGCCCTCGGCCCAGCTGCGGCCCTCCTCCACGTCCACGTCGTGCGGGAGGCCGAGCACGCGCTCGGCGACGATGTTGCGCTGCACGTCGCCGGTGCCGCCGCCGATGGTGAGGGCCTGGGCGAAGAGGAACCCGTGGTGCCACCACGACGCGTCGGTCCCGAGCGGGCCCACGTCGGTGAGCATGGCGCCCGCCCCCGCGAGGTCCTTGGCCAGCTCCATGATGCGCTGGCCGTGCTCGTCGGCGAGGATCTTGCGGATCGACGCCTCGGGGCCGGGCTCCACGCCCCGGACCGCGGCGGTGACGGTGCGCAGGCGGATCAGGCGGAGGATCTGCGACTCCACGTACAGGTCGGCGAGCCGCCGCCGCAGGTGCGGGTCCGCCGTGCCGCCCGCGGCCCGCACCACGTCGAGCAGGTCGTCCGCGGAGGGGCCCATCCCCCACAGCGCCCCGCCCGAGGACAACGACACCCGCTCGTTGGCCAGCGTCACCTTGGCCAGGCGCCAGCCGTCGTTGACGTCGCCCACCACGTGCTCGTGCGGGATCCGCACCTCGTCGAGGAAGACCTCGTTGAACGTGTGACCGCCCGTCATCTCCACGATCGGCCGGATCTCGATGCCCGGCGCGTCCATCGGGCAGATGAAATACGTGATGCCCTTGTGCTTGGGCACGTCGGGGTCGGTGCGGGCCAGGAGGATGCCGTAGCGGCTGTGGTGCGCGAGCGACGTCCAGATCTTCTGGCCGCTCACCACCCACTCGTCGCCGTCTCGCACGGCGCGGGTGCCGAGGTTCGCCAGGTCGGACCCGGCGCCCGGCTCGGAGAACAGCTGGCACCAGATGTCCTCGCCCGAGAGCAGGCCCATCAGGTGGCGGTCCTTCTGCTCGTCGGTCCCCGCCGCGAGGATCGTCGGCCCGGCCCAGCCGATCCCGATGGGGTTCGACGGCCGCGACACCCCCGCGCGCCGGAGTTCCTCGTCGATCACGAGCTGGTGGATCGGGTCGGCCTCGCGCCCCCACGGTGCCGGCCAGTGCGGCGCGACCCATCCGGCCTCGGCCAGCGCGCGGCCACCGGGCGAGGGATGGGCGGCGAGCCACTCGCGCACCTCGGCTCGCCGCGGGTCGTCGTCGGGGGGCAGCTCGAAGTCCACGGCCGGACGGTAGCCGCCGGGCCCGCCCCCGCTCCCGGCGACGACGGTCCCGCCTACACTCCCGTGCCACACCCGGGCGGCCCGACCCACCAGACGGCCGCCCCGCACACCTCGGGGGACCGTATGGCCGGCTGGAACTTCGCAGAGCTCTGGGAGGGCATCGCCGAGCGCTTCCCCGACGCCACCGCGCAGGTGCAGGGCGACCGGCGGCTCACGTGGGGGGAGTTCGACCGGCGGGCCGACGGCCTGGCGCGGAGCCTGCTGGACGGCGGCGCGGCCCACCAGGACAAGGTGGCCCTGTACCTCTACAACTGCCCCGAGTACCTCGAGGGCTGCTTCGCGGCCTACAAGGCCGGTCTGGTGCCGGTGAACACCAACTACCGGTACCTCGACGACGAGCTCGCCTACCTGTGGGACAACGCGGACGCGATCGCGGTGATCTTCCACGGCTGCTTCACCGACCGGGTGGAGGCCGTCCGCGACCGGCTGCCGAACGTCCGCCACTGGATCTGGGTCGACGACGGCAGCGGTCCCCGGCCCGACTGGGCCGTGGACTACGAGGCCCTCGCCGCCACCGCCGACGGCCGCACCGTGGCGCCGTGGGGTCGCTCCGGCGACGACATCCTCATGATCTACACCGGCGGCACCACCGGCATGCCGAAGGGCGTGATGTGGCGCCAGGACGACCTGATCGGCGCCCTGTGCTCCACCGGCAACCCCGACCTGGCGAAGGCCCCCGAGGAGGTCGGCGGGGTGGAGGCGATCATCGCCGCGCTGCAGGGGCCGGGCGTGCCGGGCCTGCCGGCCTGCCCGCTCATGCACGGCACCGGCTGGTTCACCGCGAGCATCTACCTCACCCAGGCGGGCTCGGTGGTGTCGCTGGTGGATCGGCACATGGACTGGACCGAGCTGCTCGACACGATCGAGCGCGAGAAGGTCGGGGCGCTCACCATCGTGGGCGACGCGTTCGCGAAGCCGATCCTCGCCCAGCTCGACGAGCACCCGGGCCGCTGGGACCTCTCGAGCCTCGTGCTCATCTCGTCCTCCGGCGTGATGTGGTCGGAGCAGTCCAAGCAGGGCCTGCTGCGCCACAACCCCAACATGTTCCTGATCGACTCGTTCTCCTCCTCGGAGGCGATCGGGATGGGCCAGTCCGTGTCCGCCGCCGGCGCGGCCGAGAAGACGGCGCACTTCGCGCTCGGCGCCGGCGCGATGGTCTTCGACGACGCGGGGAACCCCGTGGCGCCGGGTTCCGGCGAGCGGGGCCGCGTGGCCATCCCGGGCCGGGTGCCGATCGGGTACTACAAGGACCCCGAGAAGTCCGCGGCCACCTTCATCACCCACGACGGCGTCCGCTACTCCATGCCGGGCGACTACGCGACCGTGGAGGCCGACGGGTCGATCACGCTGCTCGGCCGCGGGTCGGTGTGCATCAACACGGGTGGCGAGAAGGTCTTCCCCGAGGAGGTGGAGGAGGCCCTCAAGACCCACACGACCGTGGCGGACGCCGTGGTGGTGGGCGTGCCCGACGACAAGTTCGGCGAGGCCATCACCGCCGTGGTGGAGCCGGCCCCGGACATGGCGCTCGACCCGGGCGAGCTGATCGCCCACGTGAAGGAACACCTCGCCCACTACAAGGCCCCGAAGTCGGTGCTCGAGATCGACACCATCGGCCGCGCGCCGAACGGCAAGGTCGACTACAAGCGGATGAAGGCCTTCGCGCTCACCACCCTGGGCATCGACGCCTGAGTCGGCCACCCGCGGCCGCCGCAGCGAGCCCGGCCGGTCCGGCGGATTCGTCCGCCCGGTGACCGCTCGGTAACTTCGCGCCGGCCGATCACGCCCCGGACCGACCGGACCCAGGACCCGGTCGGACCCAGGACCCGAACGAACCACGAGGGGAACACCCATGTCCGATCTGACCTTCGACGGCAAGGTTGCCATCGTCACCGGGGCCGGCGGCGGCCTCGGCAAGTCCCACGCCCTCGAGCTCGCCCGTCGTGGCGCCCGTGTGGTGGTCAACGACCTCGGCGGCTCGGTGAGCGGTGACGGCGGCGACGCCTCGGCCGCCCAGCTCGTGGTGGACGAGATCAACGCATCCGGCGGCGAGGCCGTGGCCAACCACGACTCGGTGGCCACCGCCGAGGGCGGGAAGGCCATCGTGGACGCCGCCGTGGAGGCGTTCGGCACGGTCGACATCGTCATCAACAACGCCGGCATCCTGCGCGACAAGACCTTCCACAACATGACCCCCGAGCTGCTCGAGCCGGTCATCGCCGTGCACCTGCTCGGCGCCTTCTACGTGACCCAGCCGGCGTGGCTGATCATGCGGGAGAAGGGCTACGGCCGCGTGGTGAACACGAGCTCCAACTCGGGCCTGCTCGGCAACTTCGGCCAGGCCAACTACGGCGCCGCGAAGCTCGGTCTCGTGGGCTTCACCCGCGTGCTGGCCAACGAGGGCAAGTCGAAGGGCATCAAGGTCAACGCCATCGCCCCGGTGGCCAAGACCCGCATGACCGAGGACCTGCTCGGCCCGCTCGGCGACAAGCTCGAGCCGTCCGAGGTGACCCCCACCGTGGTGTACCTGGCGCATGAGGACTGCCCGGTCAACGGCGAGGTGTACTCGGTGGCGGGCGGCGTGGTCGCGCGGTACTTCATCGGCCTCACCAAGGGCTGGTACGCCGAGGGCCACAGCGCCGAGGACGTGCGCGACCACTTCGAGCAGATCCGCGACGAGACCGGCTACATCGTCCCGGAGGACCCCTCCGGCGAGCTCCGCAAGCTGCTGGAGACGCTCTCCGGCTGAGCGGACCGGCCTACTGGTTCGACGTCGGTGCCCCGGAGGAATCCGGGGCACCGTCGCGTCCGGACCCGTTCGACGTCGTGGGCGGGGCCACCGGCGGCGCCGCGGGCGCGCTCCCCCCGGACGGCGCCGCGGGCGCGACGGGCGCGGTGTCGGGGCCCTCCACGTGGCCGACCACCTTGCCGTCCTCCACCCGCACCATCTTCCCGGTGCTCAGGTCGAGTGCCTCCTTCTCGGCGCTGAAGCGCAGCTTCACGCGCAGCACCCGCAGCTCGACGAGGTAGTAGACGGGCAGCGACACGGCGAACGCGGCCGCGATCATCACCGGCGTGCGGATCAGCTGCACCGCGGGCGAGACGTCCTCGCCGCCGGTGAGGGCGAAGATCAGGATGTACGGCAGCGCGTGCCACACGTAGAGCGTGTAGCTGAGGCGACCCAACCACTGGAACGGCGGCAGCGACCAGAACCTGGCCAGCCACCAGTGCCGGCAGTGCACCAGCCCCATCAGGATCACCGCGAAGGCCAGCGCCCCGAGGGTGTGGCCCCAGCGGAACCAGTAGGTGGGGCTCTGGGCGAGCATCTGCGGGCGGCTGAACTGGTCGGGACCGTCGGGCAGGTACTTGAAGTACGGCAGGCCCAGCTTCTCGAACAGCCCGAACGAGGTCACGAGGGTGAACACCCACACGACCAGGGCCACCGAGGCCGCCACCACGATCGGGCGCTTCAACCGCTCGACGCGCTCGGGGGTGAGGTGGGCGTTGATGATGGCCACCAGCGCGCCGAGCATCAGGGCGTCGGGCCGCTGCAGGAAGAAGAGCCGGACGCCGGAGATCATGCTCGTGTCGTCCTGGAAGAACCCGGTGATGGCGAACCAGCGGCACAGGGCGATCGCCGCCACGAGCACCCCGAGGATCCAGCCCAGCAGCTTGACCCGGTTGCGCCGCACGCACACGAGCACCGTGGCGGGGATCGCGAAGTAGAACCACTCCTCCACCGACAGGGTCCACAGGTGCCACATCACCCGGTTGTCCTGGGTGGCGGGGTCGATCATGTAGAGGCCGTTCGGGAAGAACAGGTGGTACACGTAGGTCACCGCGGCCGCCGCGTCCTCCAGGATCCCCCGCAGGCTGAGGATGCCGAGCAGCGACCCGATGATGCCGATGACGATCCAGACGCCGCAGAACAGCCAGACCGACGGCAGCAGCCGCACCGCGCGACGGGCGTAGAACTTCCGGAGCCCGATGTCGCCGGTGGAGCGGTGCTCCTGGAGCAGCAGCGTGGTGATCAGGAACCCGCTCAGCACGAAGAAGGTGTCGACGATGGTGACGAGCGACTCGAAGTAGATGAAGAGCGCGTGGCCCACCAGGACCATGCACACGCCGATGCCGCGGATCCCGTCGAAGCCGCCGACGAGCCCGAGCTTCGGCGCCTTCGAGGTGAACGGCGCCCCGGTGGTGCTCACGACTCGCCTTCGTCTCGCCGGCGGCCGGCCGCCTCCTCCACCGTCACCATCTTCCCCGTGTTGAGGTCGAGCACCTCCTTCTCCGACGCGAAGCGGAGCTTCACCCGCAGCACGCGCTGCTCCACGCCGTAGAAGATCGGGAGGCAGGTGACGATGGTGATCGCCGCGAGGATCGGAGCCCGCCACTTCTGGCCCAGGAACCGGTCACCGCCGAGCAGGTCGAGGACCACGAAGTACACCAGCGTGTGCCAGACGTAGACCGTGTAGCTCATCCGCCCGAGGAACCGCAGCGGCTTCCAGCTCAGCGCCCGGTTGGCGTACCACTCCTTGTACCGGGCCATGCAGAGCATCGCCGGGGCGAAGGCGAGGGCGGTCACGGTGTGGCCGAAGTTGATCCAGTACACACCCGACTCGCCCTGTACCGGGGTGGGCGGCGCCATCGGCACGTAGGGGTAGGGCACGCCGAGCTTGCCGAACGTCTCGTTGAGGAACCCGCTGGCCAGCAGCATGGAGATCCCCGCCACCACCAGGCCCACGATGCCGATCTTGGGCAGCCACTTCCGCCAGACGGCGGGCAACGGGTCGGGCAGGCGGGAGTTGATCACGGCCAGCCCCACACCCCACATCAGCGAGTCGGGCCGCGACAGCCAGAGCAGGCTGAGCCCGCGGGCCACGGGGTTGGCGTTCTGCGGGTCCGAGGGGATCGGGATGGGCCCCGGATGGCCGAGCCAGCGCTGGAACCCGATCCAGGTGGCCACCACGGCCAGGCCCACGGCCAGCTGCACCATCCACCGCTTGCGGATGCACACCAGCACCGTCACGGCGATCAGCAGGTAGAACTGCTCCTCCACCGCGAGCGACCAGAACTGGTCGATCGAGAGGTGGGCGGTGAGCTCCGGGGCGATCGAGCCGAGCCCGACCGGGAAGAAGATCTCGTAGAGGTAGGTGACCGCGGCGGCCGACTCGGCGAGCAGGGTGGTGAGCCGCTCCCGGGCGAAGAGCACCGTGATGACGATCCACGCCACGATGCACAGGTACGCCGAGGGCAGGAGCCGAACGGCCCGCCGGGCGTAGAACTTCCGCATGTTGATCGTGTCCTGGTCACGGTGCTCCTGGAGCAGCAGCGTGGTGATCAGGAACGCGCTCATCACGAAGAACACGTCGATGATGCCGGCGAAGCTGGGCGAGAGGTCCGAGTAGGCGTGGTTGAACAGGACCATCAGGATCCCGATGCCCCGCACCCCGTCGAACCCGCCGACGAACCCCATCCGAGGGGCCACCGACCGGAACGGCGCCGCCCCCTGAGTCGCCATGGGGCCAGAGCGTACGGGCTGGCGCCGGGGCCCAACAACAGGTGATCGACCCAGTCGCGGCGGTCCCGGGGACCGAACGGCGTTCGGCGGGGACGGTGCGGCGACCGGCGGGGACGGGCGGCGTGCGGGCCGGCGACCGTACGCTGTGGACATGACGCACCAGCCGCTCCTCCAGTCGGTCGACCCCCGTGACGTCCTCGCCACCGACGCCCTGCTCACCGACGAGGAACGGCTCCTCCGCGACACCGTCCGGCAGTTCGTGGGCGACCGGATCCTCCCCGAGGTCGGCGAGTGGTTCGACGCCGGCACGTTCCCCCGGGAGATGGCCAAGGAGTTCGGGTCGCTCGGGCTGCTCGGCATGCACCTCGACGGCTACGGGTGCGCCGGCACCTCGGCCACGGCCTACGGCCTGGCGTGCACCGAGCTCGAGGCCGGCGACTCCGGGGCCCGCAGCTTCGTGTCGGTCCAGGGCAGCCTGGCCATGTTCCCGATCCACGCCTTCGGCTCGGAGGACCAGAAGCAGGAGTGGCTGCCCGGGATGGCCGCGGGCGAGCTCGTCGGTTGCTTCGGGCTCACCGAGCCGGACTCCGGTTCCGACCCCGGCTCGATGCGCACCACGGCCCGCCGGGACGTCTCGGGCGACTGGGTGCTCAACGGCGCCAAGATGTGGATCACCAACGGGTCGATCGCTGACGTGGCCGTGGTGTGGGCCCGCACCGACCCCGACGGTCCCGACGCCGGCGCCGTGCGGGGCTTCGTGGTGCCCACTGCCACCCCGGGTTTCTCCGCCCCGGAGATCCACCGGAAGGTGTCGCTGCGGGCGTCGGTGACCTCGGAGCTGGTGCTCGACGACGTGCGGCTGCCGGCCACCGCGGTGCTCCCCGGTGTCTCGGGCATGCGCGGCCCGCTGTCATGCCTCAACGAGGCCCGCTTCGGTATCTCCTTCGGCGCGGTCGGCGCAGCGCGCGCCTGCTTCGAGGCGGCGCTCGCCTACGCGACGGAGCGGGTGCAGTTCGACCGGCCGATCGCCTCGTTCCAGCTCACCCAGAAGAAGCTCGTGGACATGATGACGAAGGTGCAGCAGGGGACGCTCCTCGCCCTGCACCTCGGCCGGATGAAGGACGCCGGCACGCTCGCCACCCCGCAGGTGAGCTTCGGCAAGCGGGAGAACGTCCGCATGGCGCTCGAGGTGGCCCGGGAGGCCCGCTCCGTGCTGGGCGCCAACGGCATCACCACCGAGTACCCGGTGATCCGCCACATGAACAACCTCGAGTCGGTGTTCACCTACGAGGGCACGAACGAGATCCACACGTTGATCCTCGGCCAGGCGATAACAGGGCTCCCGGCCTTCTCCTGAGCGGTTCCTGCTGCATCGTCACCTCCCGGGCACACGGTCCTGTGCCCACTCTGTGCCCATTTCTTTGCCTGTCTCGGCCGACCGCGCAAGCGCGCCCGGCCACGGCTCCCGAACCTACGCGAACGCTGTGACACCGTCCGACGGCGAGGTGCGGCTCGGCCGACACCCGGGATCCATTGCGGACGGGCAGGTCCACAGCGACAGCACGGCTACCACGCCGTCACGTACGGCTGGCTGGTCGGCGAGGTGGTCCGGC
>JBMOJH010000115.1:0-10562 GCA_049316905.1 Microthrixaceae bacterium
CCGCCGAATCCCGCTACCGCACCGCCGAATCCCGCGAATAGGGGTCGTCAGTCGCCCCTGGGGCGAGTCAACCTCCGCGAACGTCGGAGGGGCGCTATAGGAGCGCACTAGCGTGCCCGTCCATGCCTGACGCCCTCGAGATCGCTCCCGCCACCGGCAAGCTGGGGATCCTGACCCCCGGGGTCGGTGCGGTGGCCTCCACGGCCTACGCCGGCGTGATCGCCACCCGCCAGGGCCTCGCCGCCCCGATCGGCTCGCTCTCCCAGATGGCCCACATGCGTCTCGGTCGCCGGGAGGAGGGCCGCAACCCCCTCATCCGTGAAGCGGTGCCGCTCGCCGGCCTCGACGACCTGGTCTTCGGCGGCTGGGACCCGATCTCGCCCAACGCGCTCGAGGCCGCCCGCACCGCCGGGGTGCTCACCTCCGAGGACCTGGCCCCGCTGTCGTCCGAGCTCGAGGGGATCGTCGCGATGCCCGCGGTGTTCGACCAGCGCTGGGTGAAGAAGCTCGACGGCGTGCGCGTGAAGACCGGCACCGACAAGTGGGATCTCGCCCAGCAGGTGATCGAGGACATCGAACGGTTCCGGATCGAGGAGGGCTGCGACCGCCTCGTGATGGTGTGGTGCGGCTCCACCGAGGCCTACCAGGAGCCCTCCGAGGTGCACGCAACGGTCGAGTCGTTCGAGGCGGGCCTCCGGGCCGACGACGAGAACATCGCCCCCAGCCAGATCTACGCCTACGCGGCGCTCGTGTCCGGAGTGCCGTTCGCGAACGGGGCGCCGAACCTGTCGATCGACCTGCCCTGCATGCAGGAGCTCGCCGCCCGCAACGGCGTGCCGATCACCGGCAAGGACTTCAAGACCGGCCAGACGCTCATGAAGACGATCCTGGCGCCCGGGTTCAAGGCGCGGATGCTCGGCATGCGCGGCTGGTACTCCACCAACATCCTCGGCAACCGCGACGGCGAGGTGCTCGACGACCCCGAGAACTTCAAGACCAAGGAGGTCTCGAAGCTCGGCGTGCTCGACACGATCCTGCAGCCCGAGGTGTACCCCGAGCTCTACGGCCACATCGACCATGTGGTCCGCATCAACTACTACCCGCCGCGCGGCGACAACAAGGAGGGGTGGGACGCCATCGACATCTTCGGGTGGATGGGCTACCCGATGCAGATCAAGGTCGACTTCCTCTGCCGCGACTCGATCCTGGCCGCGCCGATCGTGCTCGACCTCGCACTGTTCCTGGACCTCGCGCAGCGTGCGGGCCAGTCCGGCGTGCAGGAGTGGCTCAGCTTCTACTGGAAGTCGCCGCAGCCGGCCGGGGGCGTGCCGCCGGAGCACGACATCTTCATCCAGCAGACCAAGCTGAAGAACACGCTGCGGGCCTGGATCGGCGAGGACCCGGTCACCCACGCCGAGGACTGAGGTCCGGCCCGTGAGCACGCCGATCACCGACACGGCGACCTACCGGGCCGACGCCGGGCGCATCGCCGCGGTGGCGGCCGGTCACCTCGACGCCGAGGTGCCCGCCTGTCCCGGCTGGGCGGTGCGCGACCTGCTGGTGCACCTGGGGTCGGTCCACCGGTGGGCGGGTGAGGTGCTCCGCACCGGCGAGTCGCCTGGCCGGATGCCGGGCGAGGGCGGCGCCGATCCCGCCCCTGACGACGACGGCCGGCTCCTCGACTGGTTCACCGGTGGCGCGCTGGAGCTGGCCGACGCGCTCGACGCAATGGATCCCGGGGCACCCTCGTGGTTGCCGTGGGTTCTGGAACGACCGGTGGCCGGGGTGTGGCTGCGGCGGATGACCCAGGAGACCTCGGTCCACCGCTGGGACGCCGAGTCCGCCGTGGGCGAGCCCGGCCCCATCGCGGCACCTCTGGCGGCGGACGGCGTCGACGAGTACTTCACGCTCATCGTCCCCCGGCGGGTGGCCCGCGACGGCATCGACCTCCCCTCCGGCAGCCTGCACGTGCACTGCACCGACGACGACCTCGAGGGCGTCAACGGCGAGTGGTTCGTCACCGCGGCCGACGGCTACGCGGTCACGCCGGAGCACCGCAAGGGCGACGCGGTCCTGCGCGGCCGCGCCGAGGATCTGCTGCTCGCGCTGTGGGGCCGGCCGGTGCCCGAGGGTGGGGTCGAGGTGGTGGGTGACCCGGAGATCGCGGCGGCCTGGCTGGCCGTCGGCGGCTCCTGAGCCCCGCGCGGCAGACTCTGGCCCATGTCGACCACCACCGGGCACCGCGACTTCGACCTGCTCGACCCCGCCTTCCACCAGGCCGACCCGCACCCGGCGTACACGTGGATGCGGGCCAACGAGCCGCTGTACCGGGACGAGCCGAACGGCCTGTGGGCCGTGACCCGCCACGCGGACGTCCTCGAGGTGGAGCGCCGCAGCGACGTGTTCGAGTCCGGTCGCGGCTACCGGTCGTGGTGGGCCCCCGGCGAGAACAGCATCATCGCCCAGGACGACCCCGAGCACCTGGCCCAGCGCCGTCTCGTGTCGAACCGGTTCACGCCCCGCGCGGTGCGCACCCAGGACGAGTGGCTGCACGCCACGATCGACGCCCTGCTCACCCCGATCGAGGCCACCGGTGAGCTCGACGTGATCCCCGGCCTCGCCGCGCAGCTGCCCTGCCGCCTCACCGCCAAGCTCCTCGGCTTCCCGGAGGACCGCTGGCCGGACGTGCGGGTGTGGTCCGAGAAGCTCATGCGGATCGACATGGCCCCGCGGGACCCGGAGGTCTTCGACGACCTCTTCGCCACGATCGGCGAGTTCGGCATGCTGCTCGCCGAGGTGGTGCCCGAGCGCCGGGGCTGCCCGATGGACGACCTGCTCTCGGTGTGGGCCAACGCGGACATCGCGGGGGAGCACGGCTACGCCCACGACCGGATGATCCACGAGGTCGGCCTGTTCATCGCGGGCGGCGCCGAGACCACCCGCACGGTGATCGCCCACGGCCTCGCGACCTTCGCCGAGCACCCGGAGCAGTGGGAACTGCTCGCCGAGCGCCCCGAGCACGTCACCACCGCGGTCGAGGAGCTCATCCGCTGGGTCACCCCGCTCAACAACTTCTTCCGGACCGTGGCGGACGACGCGGTGGCCCCGACCATCGGCGGCCGGCCCGTCGCACCGGGTGACCGGATCGTGCTCGTCTACCCCTCCGCGAACCGCGACGAGGACGTGTTCACCGACCCGTTCACCTTCGACGTGACCCGCAGCCCGAACCCGCACGTGGCCTTCGGTCACGGCACCCACTTCTGCATCGGGGCCAACCTGGCGCGGTTCGAGCTCGGCATCCTGTTCGGCGAGCTGACCCGCCGGTTCCGGCCGCCGGAGCTGCGCTCGCCGGTGGAGGTGGAGCCCAACATCTTCGCCCGCTCGGTCCGCTCCCTCCGGGTGGGCCTGACGCCCCGCTGACGTCGTGTCGTGCGGCCGGGCTCAGCCCGGCTCGGGGCACGCCGGGTCGAGGCTCCTGAAGCGGAGGCTCCCGTTCAGGTTCGTGAACTCGTAGTACCGGGGCGGTTCCTCGAGGTAGGGGCCGACCAGTTCGCCCGAGTTCGACGGGGGGACGCCCCGGTCGGCGTAGTAGGCCGCTGCCGCCGTCTGCACCGTCCGTAGCTCGACGGCGCACGCCCGGTCCTTCGCGTCGTTGCCGGCGTCGCCGGCGGCGAACACCACGACGGCGGCCAGGACCCCGAGTCCCACGAGGAACAGGGAGACGTACCCCAGTACCAGACCTGCCACGGCCATCCCGTCGCCGCGGAGTCGGCCGCCGGAGCGCCGGATCCTGCTCCGGGCCCCGTGGCCGAGGACGATCGCGGCGACCGACCCGATGAGCGGCAGCACGACCAGGGCCAGGATCCCGAACACGAGCGACGCCACCGCTCGCCCCTCGGTGCGACCCTCCGGGGGAGCGGGTGACGACGGGGGGACCGGACCCGGAGCGGAGCCCCACGCTGCCCCGCCGGACTGCGGTCCCGATATCGGGCCCTGTGGCGGGTACCAACGTCCGTCGGACGCCTGCCACCAGCCGGGTCCCTGCGGTGCGTCGCTCATGGTCCTCCCTCCCCGTGCGGGAGGTTACCGGACGCCCTGTTCGGCCCTTCGGGGTCGGCCCGACCGGGGCCCGGGGGTTCCCCGCTGCGAGGGGCCAGCGGCCACAATGGAACGGAATGACCGGGACCGTCTCTTCTGCCGCGCCCCCGAAACTGGGGTACCAGCGCTCGATCGACGGTCTGCGCGCCATCTCGGTGGCCGCCGTGGTCCTCTACCACGCGGACGTCTCGTGGATGCCCGGCGGGTTCCTCGGCGTCGAGGTCTTCTTCGTGGTGAGCGGCTTCCTCATCACCACGCTGCTGCTCGAGGAACGCCACCACTCCGGCGCGGTGTCCTTGCGCAACTTCTGGATCCGCCGCGGCCGCCGCCTGCTCCCGGCGCTCTACCTGTTGCTCGCGGTGGTGTCGGTCGCCTCGATCATCGTCTACCGCGACGCAGCGGGGCGGATGGGCGGCGACGTGATCGCCGCGCTGCTCTACGTCAGCAACTGGTGGCAGATCCACCTCGACGAGTCGTACTTCGCCAAGGCGGGCCGGCCGCCCCTGCTGCAGCACCTGTGGTCGCTCAGCATCGAGGAGCAGTTCTACCTGATCTTCCCGCCGCTCCTGATGCTCGCCCTGAGCCGCCTGGCCCACCGCCGGGTGCGCCAGGTGCTCATCGGCTGCGCCATCGCCTCCGCGGTCTACATGGCCATCCTCTACCAGCCGTTCACGGATCCCTCGAAGGCGTACTACAACACCTTCGCCCGTGGCTCCGGCCTGCTCCTGGGTGCGGTCCTGGCGCTCGTCTGGGCGCCGTGGCGCAGCACCAACCGGCGCGGCGCGGCGTCCGGGGCGGGCGCGGCGCTGAACGTCACCGGCGTCCTCGGCCTCGTGGTGATCGCCTGGTTCTTCACCCGGGTGAACGCGTTCGATCCCTTCATCTACCGGGGCGGGTTCTTCCTGCTCGACCTCGTGTGCATCGCGGTGATCGCCGTGCTGGTGCACCCCTCGGCGTCGCTGTCGAAGGTGCTCGGGCTGGCACCGTTCGTGTGGCTGGGCCAGCGCTCGTACGCGATCTATCTCTGGCACTGGCCGATCTTCATGGTCACCCGCCCCGAGCTCGACACCCCGTTCGGCTGGTGGCCCACGTTCATCCTGCGTATCGCGCTGACCCTCGTCGCCGCGGAGCTGTCGTACCGCTACGTGGAGCAGCCGATCCGTGACGGCCGGATCGGGGAGTGGTGGGATCGGCTCCGCCACGGCAGCACCACCCAGCGGATGTTCGCCCGGCGCCAGGGCCTCGTGCTCGGCGGCACCTTCGCGGTGCTCCTCGTGCTCATCACCTGGGGCCTGCAGTCGGCCGCCACGAGCCCGGAACGCGAGCAGCTCGCGCTCGAGGCGGCCACGGTGCTCTCCACCGCGGACGCCAGGGACGGGACGGGCACGACCACGACGACCTCCACCTCCGTGCCCGGTGCCGCCGCCCGGCCGGTCGACGCCGCCGCGGTCGACGCCGCGGCCGCCGCCGGTGAGGGCGGCGCCGTCACCCAGACGCCCACGAACGCCCTGGTGGTGGGCGACTCGGTGGTGCTCGGTGCGCAGCAGGCGCTCAAGAACGCCATGCCCGGCATCACGGTCGACGCCAAGGTGGCGCGGCAGTTCGACACCATCATCGACGTGGTGCAGTGGTACGCGAAGAAGAACCAGATCCCCGGCCCGCTGGTGGTCCATGCGGGCACCAACGGCACCTTCGAGGACGCGGACCTCGACAAGCTGTTCGACATCGCGGGGGACCGGCCCGTGCTCCTGGTGAACGCCAAGGTCGAGCGGCCCTGGGAGGACCTGGTCAACGAGCGGATCGACGCCGCCGTGAAGCGCCATCCCAACGCCGTGCTCGTCGACTGGTTCTCGGTGGCGGCGGACCACCCGGAGTGGTTCGTGGCCGACGGGGCCCACCTGCGCCCGGAGGGGGCCCGGGCCCTCGCCGAGCTGATCCGTTCCAAGCTCTGACCCGCTGGCCCCGATGGGGTCGATGCCGACGGTACGGTGTCCGTCGCGCCGCGGGCCGGCGTGCACACCACGAGGGAGTCAGCGGACGTGAGCATCATCGACGGCATCCTGGGGCGGGAGATCCTGGACTCCCGCGGCAACCCCACCGTGGAGGTGGAGGTGGAGCTCGACTCCGGCGCCGTGGGCCGCGCCGCGGTGCCCTCCGGTGCCTCCACCGGCGCCTTCGAGGCGGTGGAGCTGCGCGACGGCGACGCCGAGCGCTACCTGGGCAAGGGGGTGCTCACCGCGGTCGACAACGTCAACGGCGAGATCGCGGATGCGCTCCTGGGCCTCGACGCCACCGACCAGCGCGACATCGACCGCCTCCTGCTCGACCTCGACGGCACCCCCAACAAGGCCCGTCTCGGGGCGAACGCCATCCTCGGCGTGTCGCTCGCGGTGGCCAAGGCCGCCGCGGTGGAGGTGGGTCTGCCGCTCTACCGCTACGTGGGCGGGCCGAACGCGTCGGTGCTGCCGGTCCCGATGATGAACGTCATCAACGGCGGTGAGCACGCCGACAACAACGTCGACCTGCAGGAGTTCATGTTCATGCCGGTGGGCGCGGCGAGCTTCTCCGAGGCGCTGCGTTGGGGCACGCAGTGCTACCACGTGCTCAAGAAGGTGGTGCACGATCGCGGTCTGTCCACCGCCATCGGCGACGAGGGCGGCTTCGCCCCCGACCTCGGCTCCAACGAGGAGGCCGTGGCGCTCCTCGTGGAGGCGATCGAGAAGGCCGGGCTCACCCCCGGCGGCGACGTGGCCATCGCGCTCGACGTGGCCTCCACCGAGTTCTTCGCCGACGGCGCTTACACCCTCGCCGGTGAGGGCCGCAGCCTGTCGCCCGCCGAGTTCGCCGACTACCTCTCCGACCTCGTCGGCCGCTACCCGATCGTGAGCATCGAGGACGGCATGGCCGAGGAGGACTGGGAGGGCTGGGCCGCGCTGACGGCCAACCTCGGGGACCGGATCCAGCTGGTGGGCGACGACCTGTTCGTCACGAACACCGAGCGCCTGGCCCGGGGCATCGAGGTCGGCGTCGCGAACTCGATCCTCGTGAAGGTCAACCAGATCGGCTCGCTCACCGAGACCCTCGAGGCCGTGGAGCTGGCCACCCGCAACCGCTACACGAGCGTGATGTCGCACCGCTCCGGCGAGACCGAGGACGTGACCATCGCGGATCTCGCGGTGGCCACCAACTGCGGCCAGATCAAGACCGGCGCCCCGGCCCGTTCCGACCGCGTGGCCAAGTACAACCAGCTCCTGCGCATCGAGGAGGAGCTCGCCGAGGCCGCCGTCTACCGCGGGGCCGCCGCCCTCGCGCCCATCGGGGGCGCGGCGTCGTGAGGCCGCCGGGTCGGCGCACCACCCAGCTCCTGGTGGGGCTGGTCGCCGTGGCGGTCGCCGCCGCGCTGTTGTGGGCGCCGGTGCGCGGGTACCTGGAGACGCGGGCCGAGGTGGCCGACCAGCAGGCCGAGCTGGCCCGGCTGGAGCAGCAGAACGACCGCCTCCAGCGGCACAAGGACCGGCTCGAGGAGCCCGCGGAGATCCAGAGGATCGCCCGGCGCGACTACGGGCTCGTGGGCGTGGGCGAGGAGTCCTACACGATCCTCCCGCCGGCCACCGCCGGCCTGGCCCTGCCGCGTTCGTGGCCGTTCAACCGACTCGACGAGGCGATCGCCACTGCCTCGGCGCGCCGATGAGCGCGTCGATGAGCGCGGCCTCGGGCCCGGCCGCCGGGACCGAGGCCCCGATCGTGGCCGAGGGGCTCGTGCGCGAGTTCGGTGACGTGCGGGCCGTCGAGGGCGTCGACCTCGAGGTCACCGAGGGGGAGATCTTCGGATTCCTGGGCCCGAACGGTGCCGGGAAGTCCACGACGGTGCGGATGCTCACCACCCTCTTGCGCCCCACGGGTGGCACCGCCCGCGTGGCCGGCCACGACGTGGTGCGCGACGCCCCCGCGGTGCGCGCGGCGATCGGGGTGGCCCTGCAGGACGCGGCGATCGACCCGCTGATGACCGGGCGGGAGCTGCTGCGGCTCCAGGCGGTGCTGCACGGCATCGGCCGCAAGGACGGCCAGGCCCGGGCCGAGCGCCTGCTGGACCGCGTGGGCCTCACCGACGCGGCCGATCGTCTGGTCGGCAAGTACTCGGGCGGCATGCGTCGCCGGCTCGACCTCGCGCTCGCGCTCATGCACGAGCCCCGGGTGCTGTTCCTCGACGAGCCGACCACCGGCCTCGACCCGTCCAGCCGCTCCAACCTGTGGGACGAGGTGCGTCGTCTCAACACCGAGGCCGGCACGACCGTGTTCCTCACCACGCAGTACCTCGAGGAGGCCGACGAGCTGGCCCACCGCGTCGCGATCATCGACCACGGCCGGATCGTGCGCGAGGGCACCCCGACGGTGTTGAAGGGCGATGTCGGTGACCCGACGCTCCTGATCGACGTGCACGCGGACGAGGAGGAGGCCGCCCGCGCCGCGCTCGCGCCCCACGGCGAGTTCCGTCCGGCCCGCCGCGGCCGCATCGCGCTCGGGCTCCACGGCGGCGCCGCGGCGATGGCCGACGTGGTCCGGGCGCTCGACGGCGCCGGGGTCGAGATCCAGCACATCGAGCTGAACGAACCGAGCCTCGACGACGTGTTCGCCGAGGCCACCGGCCGCCGCCTCGAGGGTGCCGGTGACGGCGCGGACGCGACCGACGGCGATCCGACCGCCGGTGGGGTGGCGGTGCTCGAGGAGCCGATGGGCGACGAGCTCGGCGGGGCCATCGGTGGTGCCGCCGAGGCCGGTCGCTGATGGCCGCGGTCGTCGCGGCCACCCCTCTCCCCGCCGGGCGGCCCCGCCTGCTGCGTCAGGCCGGGGCGCTCAGCTGGCGGGCCGTGGTGCGCCTGGCCCGCCAACCGCAGGCGTGGATCCCGGCCACGGTGTTCCCGCTCCTGCTGGTGGCGGTCAACTCGTCCGCCATGAGCCGCGTGACGTCGATCCCGGGTGTGGTCCCGCCCGGCACCACGTTCCTGATGTTCCTCCTCCCTGCGGCGATCGTGCAGGGGGTGATGTTCGGCGCCATCAACGGCGGGGCCGAGCTCGCCACCGACATCCAGACCGGATTCTTCGACCGCCTCGTCAGCTCGCCGGTGAGTCGTCCGGCGATCCTGGTCGGCCGCCTCGGTGGGGCGATGGTGTTCGGTGCCCTGCAGGCCGTGTTCTTCCAGGTGGTCCTCTGGCCGTTCGGTGCGGACGTGGAGGGCGGGCTCGCCGGGCGTCTCGTGCTGGTGGTCGTGGCGGTGCTCCTGAGCCTGGGCCTCGGTGCGGTGGCGGCGGGCCTGTCGGCCCGAACCGGCCAGGCCGAGGCGGTGCAGGGCTTCTTCCCGCTCGTGTTCATCCTCCTGTTCCTCTCGAGCGCCTTCTTCCCGACCCAGCTGATGAGCGGCTGGTACCAGGTCGTCGCAGAGCACAACCCGTTGACCTGGATGATCGACGGCATGCGCGAGCAGGTGCTCGTGGGGTTCTCGGCCTCCGCTGCGGCCACCAGCATCGGGGTGTGCCTCGTCATCTGCGCGCTGGGCCTCACGTTCGCCGTGACGCAGGTGCAGCGACGGCTGCGGGTGGCGTCGTGACGGCCACGGCGCAGCCGGTCGCCCCGGTCGGTCACCACGTGCCGGCCATGCCGATGATGCGGCTGCTGATGCGGCGCAGCTTCACCTCGATCCGTCGCATCCCGGCCGCGTTGATCCCGGTGATCGTGATGCCGATCTTCTTCACGGTGGCGTTCGCCGGGACCTTCCGGGGCCTCACCCAGCTGCCGGGCTACCCGACCGACAACATCTACAACTGGATGGTGCCCTACGCCTGCCTGCAGACGGCGAGTTTCGGGGCGCTCGCCACCGCGTTCGGCCTGGGCCGCGACCTCGAGGGCGGGTTCTACGACCGGCTGCTGCTGTCGCCGGCCGCCCGCTGGGTGGTGCCGGCCTCCGGTGTGCTGTGGGCCATGGTCCGGGCGGTGCTCCCGCTGTCGATCACCCTGGCCATCGGCATCGCCGGCGGGATGGAATTCCCCGGAGGGCTCGAGGCGGTCCTCTGGCTCATGGTCGCGGCGTTCGGGATCGCGGGGCTCGGTGCGTTGTGGGGTCTCGGCGTCATGTACCGGGCGCAGCGCCAGTCGGCGGGCGGGCTGGTGCAGATCGGTCTGTTCGTCGTGATGTTCCTGTCGGTGGGAACGGTGCCACTCGACCTGCAGGAGGGCTGGTTGCCCCACGTGGCCCGGATCAACCCGCTCACCTACATCCTCGACCTCTCACGGGCGGGGTTCATCGGCACCAACGCCTGGGCCGACATCTGGCCGGGCCTCGTCGCCCTGGCCGGCTCCGCGGTGCTGCTGGGATGGTGGGCGATGAGCGGTCTGCGCTCCCTCGACCCCTGACCCCCGGCTCTGTGATGCTGCTGACGACACATGAGTCGTCAGCAGCATCACAAAG
>JBMOJH010000116.1:0-10475 GCA_049316905.1 Microthrixaceae bacterium
GGAGTGAGGGGCCTAGGCGAGCAGCATCATCACGGCGGCGAAGTGGCAACCGCCGGCGGCGATCGTCATCGCGTGCCAGACCTCGTGGTAGCCGAAGACGTGCGGCACCGGGTCGGGGCGACGGCGGCCGAGCACCACGGCACCCACCGTGTAGAGCACACCGCCCACCGCCAGGAGGATCAGCTGGGTCGCGCCAAGGTGCGTGATCAGCAGCGGCGCGGTGAGCAGCCCGGCCCAGCCCAGCACGATGTAGAGCCACGACCCGCTGGACCCGGGACCGTTCCCGAGGCGGGCCATCTTCAGGCCCACGCCGACGAGCGCGGTGATCCACACGATCGCCAGGGTGGTGATGCCCCACGACGGCGGCAGCGCGAGCAGGCAGATCGGCGTGTAGGTGCCGGCGATGAGCAGGAAGATCATCGAGTGGTCCGCTCGGCGGAACCACTTCACGGTGGTGGGCGTGCGGGCGAGCCGGTGGTACGAGGCGCTCACCGCGAACAGGCCGATCAGCGTGGCGCCGTAGACCGCGGCCGCCACCCGGGCGGTCACGCCGCTCGAGACCGCGAGCAGCACCAGCGTGGCCGGCACGGCCGCGACGGCGGCGACGAAGTGCAGTCGCCCACGGAGGACCGGTCGAGGTCCGTAGGCGTCGGTCACCAGCATGCGGCCCACCGTAACCGGGTAGGTCCCGTCCCAGTCCCGCGGCTCCGGGTGCTCGGTGTCACCCGTCGTCGCCGCGGTCGCCGTCCCGCTCATCGTCATCTCCGGCATCGCCCGCCCCCGGTTCGCCGCCCTGCCCCAGTGGTACCCGTCACACGTGTCCGTGTCACGGGCCCGGGGTGACGATCGGGTGAATTGCCCACCCGTCGCGACGTCTGCGGAGGTTGACTCGCCCCAGAGGCGACCGAGGACCCCTATGTCGCGGGCCGCAGCGTCTGCGGAGGTTGACTCGCCCCAGAGGCGACCGAGGACCCCTATGTCGCGGGCGGGAGGGTCAGCGGCGGCGGGCGCCGGGGTCGGTCTGGCGCAGGCCACCGGACTGCGCCACCGCCATGCGGGTGTCGTGCAGGCGCACCGCCAGGTCGTCCTCGAGCGGACCGAGTTCTCCGACCACGAGCGACAGCAGGTGGTCCGCGAGCGCCGGGTTGCGCACCAGCACCGGGCCGTGCAGGTAGGTGCCGATCAGGCGCCCGTGGTGCACCCCGTCGGCGCGGGGCTCCCCCGTCGGCAGCACCACCGGGCCGAAGGGCTGCTCCCCGCCGCCCAGCCGGGTCGACGCGCCGTGGTTCTCGAACCCGCAGACCGCGCCCACGCCCGGCAGGTCCGTCGCCACCACCGCCTCGCCCACCCACCGGCTGCCCGTCGGCGCGGTGTGGCCGTCGTACAGGCCGAGCCCCTCCACCGGCTCGGTGCGGCCGACGAGGCTGATCGTGCTCCCGAGCAGCTGGAACCCGGCGCACACCGAGAAGACCGGCGCCCCGCGGTCGAGCGCGGCGCGCAGATGGCCCGCCTGGGGACGCAGCTCGTCGAGGGCGACCAGCTGCGCGGCGTCCTCGCCGCCGCCGAGCACGTACAGGTCGAGCTGCTCGGGCAGGGGCTCTCGGACGTGGACCTCCACCAGCTCGGCCGGGATGCCGCGCCACCGCAGCCGGTCGACCAGCACCACCGCGTTGCCTCGGTCGCCGTAGGTGCCGAGCAGCTCCGGGTACACGAGCCCGACCGTGACGGTGGACGCGCCGCTCACCGCAGGGCCATCCCGTGGAAGATCGTGTAGCTCGCCGCCACGACCAGATCGTCGCCCGGCAGCGCGCGGGCCGCTTCGAGCGGGTCGTCCTCGATCGCCATGGGCCGACAGCCGGCGTGCGCAAGGCGGACCGCCACGTCGAGGGCCCGGCTCCCCGCCGTGGCGATCGTGAGGCCCCCGAGCCGTTCGAACGGCACGTCCCACAGCCACGACGGGTCGGTGCCGTCGGCCGCGTTGTCGTCCTGCGCGATCACCAGCGCGTGCGACGACCCCTCGAGCTCGTCGATCAGCAGCGCCCAGCTCGACGGGTTCTTTGCGAGCACCAGCTCCGCCGACCGCCCGTCGCCGAGCTCCACCCGGCTCCGTCGGTTGCCCACCGACTCGAGCCGACCCACCGAGGCCGCCGCGCCGGCCGCGTCCAGGCCGAGGGCGTCGGCCGCGGCGAGGGCGAGCGCGGCGTTGGCCCGCTGCCACGACCAGGTCAGCCGCAGCTCCAGCGGCAGCCGGCGGTCGCCGAGGCGCAGCTCCTCGCCGTCGAGCGACACGGTCGCATCCGGACGGGCGAACCCGCACTTGCAGCTCCAGGTGTCGGCCGACAGGTCGAGCAGCTCGCGGCAGCGGGGGCAGATCGCGTTGTCGAGGCGGGAGACGAGGCCGGTGTCGACCCACGTGACGTCCTCGACGTCCTCCACCGCCCACGCCACGTTCGGGTCGGAGTTCGAGGCGATCACCCGGGTGGGGAACCTGGCCAGCACGTCCTTCCACCGCTCGGCGAGGCGGCGGACCTCGAGGTGCCGGTCGAGCTGGTCACGCGACAGGTTGCCCAGGACCACCAGCGCCGGCGACATCAGCTCGAGGGCGAACGGCAGGTTGGCCTCGTCGCACTCGAGCACCGCCACCGGTGCCGCGGGGTCCGCGGCCAGCGCCGAGGTCATGCCGGCGAGCAGGTTGGCGCCGTCCGCGTTGGTGGTGACCGACCGGCCGGTGTCGCGGAGGGTGGCGGCGAGCATCGACGCCGTCGCCGTCTTGCCGTTGGTGGCCGACACCAGCACCACCGTGCGGCCCCGGGCCAGGGTCCGGGGCAGCTCCGGGTCCACCGCGAGCGCCACCCGGCCACGGATCTGGTTCCCGTTGCCGCGGCCCAGCGCCCGGGACAGCCCGCTGGCCAGGCCACCGAGGCCGAGCGCCGCGGCCGAGCGCAGCCGACGACCGGACGGGGTCGCCGGTGGCGGGATCGTGGGACGGTCGGTTCCGGGGGGCACGGGCGTCGGTCGTCTCGCTACGGCTCGTGGCGGGAACCTTGGAATCTACCGGACCGACCCGTGCGGCCCGGACCGCCCCCCGCTTTGTGATGCTGCTGACGACTCATGTGTCGTCAGCAGCATCACAAAGCGGGGGTTCAGGGGTCGGTGAGGCCGAGCGCGGCGGGGAGCAGCCGGGCGGCCAGGGCGGCGAACGGCGCCTCGACGCCGACCTCCTCGGCCAGGTCGCGTGCGAGGTCCAGGTCCTTGGCCCCGAGCGTGGCGGTGTGGCCGAAGATCGGGCGCAGGCCGTCGTCGTCGGCCATCGGCGCGGCGCTGTCGCGCAGCATGATCGACCCGGGCCCGCCGGTGACCCGGTCGGAGTGCCGGACCACCTCGCCGAGCGCCACCAGGTCGAGCCCTGCGGCCGCCGCGAGCCGCGACGCCTCGCCCACCACCGCGAACGACGCGAACGTGATGAGGTTCCGGGCGATCTTGGCGTTGGTGCCCGCGCCCACCGGCCCGAAGCGGGTCACCAGCGACGCCATCAGCGCGAACGGACCGCGGCAGCGCTCCACGGCCTCCTCCTCGCCACCGACCATGATCGCCAGCGTCCCCTCGTGGGCACCCATCGCGCCGCCCGACACCGGCGCGTCCACCAGCGCCACCCCGGCCGACGCCGCGAGTTCGGCGAGGGCCACCGCGCCGTCCGCACTGATCGTCGAGTGCACCGCCACCGCCGTGCCCGCACGGGCACCGGCGAGGAGCCCGTCGGGGCCGGACAGCACGTCGCGCACCTGGGCCTCGTCCTGCACCATCACGCTGATGACGTCGCACCGCTCGGCCACCTCGCGCGGCGAGGCCGCGGCGGTGGCGCCCTTCCGCACGAATGGCTCGCAGGCCTCCGCACGCACGTCGAACACCACCAGCCCCTCGGGCCACGCCAGCAACCGGCGCGCCATCGGCGCCCCGATGTTGCCCAACCCCACGAAACCGACCGAACCCATCGTCACAACCCCTCTGCTCGTCCCGACCGGTCCACCGCGTGGCGACCCACACCCCCGGCCCCGCTCACAACCCCTCCGCGACGGCCTTGACCTCGAGGTACTCCTCGAAGCCCTCCCGGCCCATCTCCCGGCCGATGCCGGAGTGCTTGTACCCGCCGAACGGCACGTCGCCGGAGTACCAGACCCCGCCGTTCACGCTCATGGTCCCGGTACGCACGGCCCGGGCCACCGCCCACGCCCGCTCGGGATCCGCGGAGAACACGGTGCCCGAGAGGCCGAACTCGGAGTCGTTCGCGATCCGGACCGCGTCCTCGTCGCCGTCGTGGGCGATCACCGTGAGCACCGGCCCGAAGATCTCCTCACGCGCCACACGGGCCGAGTTGTCGAGGCCGACCACCAGCGTGGGGTCCACGAAGTGACCCCGGTCGAACCGCGGTGAACGCCCGCCGCCGCAGGCGAACGTCCCGCCCTCGGCGCGGGCCAGGTCCAGATAGCCGAGCACGCGCTCGTACTGGCGGGCAGAGATCAGCGGGCCGCACACCGTGCCCGGGTCCGTCGGGTCCCCGGCGGCCAGCGCCGACATCGTCGCGGCGGTGGCCTCGACCACCTCGTCGTGCAGGCGGCGGGGCACCACGAGGCGGGTCGTGATCGCGCAGCCCTGACCGGCGTGGGTGCTGGCCGCGAAGCCGGCCATCGCCGCGGCGGCCCCCACGTCCGCGTCATCGAGCACGATGAAGGCGGACTTACCGCCGAGCTCCAGGAACACCCGGGACAGATGCTCTGCCGCCGTTGCCATGACCCGGCGGCCCGTCGCCGTGGACCCGGTGAACGACACCACGTCCACGCGGGGGTCGCCCGCGAGCTGCGCGCCGAGCGCGTGGTCGTCGGACGTGACCACGTTCAGCACTCCCGGCGGAAGGTCGGTCTCCTCCACCGCCACCCGGGCCAGCGCCGCGGCGCACCACGGCGTGTCGGGGGCGGGCTTGAGCACCACGGTGCAGCCCGCGGCGAGCGCGGGGCCCACCTTGGCCATGTTGATCTGGTGCGGGAAGTTCCACGGGGTGATGGCCCCCACCACGCCGGCCGCCTCGCGCAGCACCCACCGCCGGGTCCGCACGCCCATCGGGCTGGCCTCGCCCAGGTCGCGGCGCCAGCCGTCGTAGTTCTCGGCCAGGTCCGCGGCCAGGCCGAGGTCCGCGACCGGCAGGTCGAACTGGGGCCCGGTGGTCAGGAAGGCCGGGGCCCCCACCTCGGCGGTGGTGAGGGCGCGCAGCTCCTCGCCGCGCGCCGCGAGCCCGTCGCGCAGCTGGCGCAGGCAGTGGGCCCGGAACGCGTGGTCGGTCGACCAGTCGGTCCCGTCGAAGGCGGCCCGGGCCGCGCCCACCGCGGTGTCGAGGTCCGCCGCCGTGCCGTCGGCCGCCGAGCCGAGGACCTCCTCGGTGGCGGGGTTGGAGGTGGGGAACGTGGCGCCGCCGGTCGCCGCCCGGAGCTCGCCACCGACGAGCACCACGTCGAGGCCCTCGCCGAGGGTCACCGGTGTTCCCAGATCCCGACCGGCGCGGTGCCCGCCGGGTAGTAGCCGGGGAGCGGCCCGCGCATCGACCGGTGCATGCGCTCGGTCATCCCGTCGCTCAGCACACCGGCCGACATCATCTCGAGGAACAGCGCCCCGGCGTTGCCGAAGTCGAACCAGTCCCGCTGCCACGACCACTGGAAGTTCCCCGCGTAGCGGAACCAGCTGCCGCCGATGCCGAGGACCTCGTACGCGCTGCCGTCGGCCCGGCGGGCGTCGGCCACCTGCTTCCAGAAGCCCACCACGAAGCCCTGGCGGTCGTCGATGAGGATCTCCTGGTACGGGTACTCCCACCCGTCGAGGCCGCCCATCTCGGCGCCCAGCGCGAGCTCCCGGATCTCCTCGCGCCCCACTGCCATGAAGTCGGTGTCGGGCCCGTAGTTCCAGCCGTAGGTGGCGTCCTCGGTGTACATGTCAGCGAGCGGCTTCCAGTCGCCGGCGGCCTCGCAGTCCTTGTTGGCCTGCAGCCAGCGCTGCACCATCTCCTCGAGCTCCTCGCGCGGATACGCGCTCATGGCTGTCCCCCTTCGCCGGCCTCGGGTGCCGGTTCGTCGACGATCCTCAGTGCGTGGGTCGGGCAGTACTTCACCGCCAGCTCCACCGCCCGGCGCGTGTCGTCGCCGGGATGCTCCGTGAGCACGACCACCGTGCGGTCCGGGCCCACCTCGAACACCTCGGGGGCCTCGGACTCGCACACGCCGTGGCCCTGGCACAGGTCGCGGTCCACCTCGACGCGGTACCCCATCAGGCCGTCCCGTCCGGCCGGACGCGGCGCCGGTGGTCCACGAGGCACGGCTGGGCGAGCTGCACGACCATCTTCGAGTGGTCGTTGTGGTAGCTCTCCGGGGGCTGCGCCGCGGTCAGCTCCCAGTCGCGCAGCAGCACGCAGAAGATGGTCTTGAGCTGCATCAGCGCGAAGGCGGCGCCCACGCAGCGGTGCCGACCGGCCCCGAAGGGGATCCAGTTCCACGGGTTGTCCAGGTCGTCCTGACGCGGCTCGATGTAGCGCGACGGGTCGAACCGGTCCGCGTCGTCGAACGCCTCGGCGAGCTGGTTCGACACCGCGGGGGACGCACCCACGAGCTTGCCCGCGGGGATGTGGAACCCCTCCACGTCGACCGGCTCCACCACCAGGCGCAGGAGCAGGATCAGCGGCGGGTGGAGCCGCAGCGTCTCCTTGATCGCCCCCTCGAGCCACGGCAGCTCGCGGAGGTCCTGGTAGGTGATCTCACCACCGCCCTCCTCGGCCAGCGCGTCGATCTCGGCGATCACCTCCGCCATCACATCGGGGTTGCGGAGCAGCTCGATGATCAGCCACGACGCCGTGGTGGAGGTCGTGTGGTGCCCGGCGAACATCATCGAGATGAACATCCCGGTGATCACGTCCGCCGAGAAGTGCTCGTTGCCGTCCTCGTCCTTGATCGACATCAGCACGTCGACGAGGTCGCGCTCCTCGCCCTCGGCGGGCGGCCCTGCCTCCCGCCGGCGCTGCATGATCCCCTCGATGATCCCGACCAGCTCGGCCCGCGCCGCGTCACGGCGACGGAAGCTCTCGATGTCGGCGTACGGGTCGACGAACGCGATGGCGTCGGTGCCGCGCTCGAGGTCGTGGAACAGCTCGGCCACGTGGACGTCGAGCTCCTCGCGGAACTTGGGGCCGATCAGGCACGACGTGGACGTGTAGATGAACAACTCGGCGGTGAAGTCGAGCAGGTCGATGCGACCCTCCTCCTCCCAGCCGGCGAGCATCCGCTCGATCTCGGTGGTGATGGTCGCCGCGTGACCGCGCATGAACTTGTCGCGCAGCGACTGGTTGTGCAGCGCCCGGCGGCGCTCCTCCGGCGACGCGTCGAAGACCACGCCCTCGCCGAACACCGGCGTCATGAACGGGTAGGCCGCGGCCTGGTCGAGCTCCTCGTCCGAGGCGCGGAAGAACACCTCGTTGGCCTCGGCGCCGGTGAGGAGCACCACGTCCTTGTCGGCGAGGCGGAACTCCCCGACGTCGCCGCACTCCTCGCGCACCCGCCACATCAGGCCGATCGGGTCGGACCGCAGCCCCTCGAGGTGGCCGGTGCCCCCGTCGTCACCCGACACCTTCGGCGGCGCCGTGCCCGACCCGCTGCCGACGTCGTCGCCCATCACGAGTCCTCCGTTCGCACCGGCGCCTCCGGCTGCACCTCGAGCAGCGCCCAACGCGTCCCCCGGGGCACCGACACCATGGCCAGCACCGCATCCGCGAGCTCGACCGCCCGCAGCCCGCCCGAGTGGCGCAGGAAGCCCCACTCGCTCCACGCGGCGACCACCTTGTTCACCGAGCCCTCGCTCCACGTGGTGCCCTGCTCGGTGGTGGACGGCCCGGGACGGACCACCCCCACGCGCACGCCGGTGCCCTCGCACTCCATCGCCATCGCGGCGGCGAAGCCCTCGAGCCCGGCCTTCGACGCCGCGTACCCGGCCACGTGGGGCCGGGGCCGCACGGCCACCTCGGAGGTCACGAACACCACGTCGCCGCGGCGGCGCGCCACCATCTGCGGCACCAGTGCGTGCACCAGGGCCTGCGCGCCGAGCAGGTTCACCTGCATCTGGCGCGTGAACTCGACGGGATCGGCCCAGGTGTCCACGGGCTGCACGTCACCGGCGTTCGACACCAGCACCTCGACCGTGCCGACCGTGGCCTCGGCGGCCGCGCCGAACGCGGCGACCGACCCGGGGTCGGTCAGGTCCAGCGGCAACGCCACCGCCTCGCCGCCGTCCTCCCGGATCCGGTCGGCCAGTTCGTCGAGGCGCTCGACGCGGCGGGCGCCCAGCACCACCGGGTGACCGGCACGGGCCAGGCGCAGCGCGGTGGCGGCGCCGATGCCGGAGGAGGCGCCGGTGACCACGGCGGGGCGGCGCTCGGGATGGGGTTCGAACCGCGGCATCAGCGCACTCCCGCTCTCGGCGTGATCGAGGTGGGCACCCGGGAGAACCCGCGCACGTTGATCGAGTGGACCCGCTCCAGGCCGTCGGGATCCACGTCGTAGGTCCCGATCGCGGCGACGAGCTCCTCGAGCGCCACCCGGGCCTCCAACCGGGCGAGCGACGCCCCCAGGCAGAAGTGCCGCCCGAAGCCGAAGCTCGCGAGCTGCGGCAGCGGCTCATCGCGGTCGAGGTCGTAACGGTCGGGATCCGCGAACACCCGGGGATCGCGGTTCGCGGCGCCGGCGAGGAGCAGCACCCGGTCCCCGGCGGGAATCACCCTGTCGTGCAGCGGGATGTCGACCGTGGCGAGGCGGGCGAGCATCTGGCTGGAGGTGTCGTAGCGCAGCGTCTCCTCGACCCACATGGGGATGCGGGACGGGTCCGAGAACGGCTTGGCCCGCTCGTCGGGGTTGCGCCACCCCCAGTACCAGGCATTGGCGAGCAGCTTGGTGGTGGTCTCGTTGCCCGCCACCACCATCAGGAACAGGAAGCCGGTGATCTCGTCGTCGGTGAGTCGGTCGCCGTCGAGCTCCACCTCGAGCAGCGCGGAGGTGAGGTCGTCGGTCGGTCGGGCCCGGCGCTGGGCGAGCATGTCGGCGTAGTAGACGACGAGCTCCAGTGCGGCCGCGGCCCCCTCCGGCGGCACGTCGCGGACCCCCTCCTCGCGGTGCACGAGGAGGTCGGAGAGCCGGCGCAGCTCCTCCCGGTCGGCCACCGGCACGCCCATCATCTCGGAGATGACGTCCATGGGCATGCGTCCGGCGAAGTCCGAGATGAAGTCGAGGTCGTCGCGGCGCTCCAGCATGCGGGCGATGTAGTCGCGGGCGATCTCGCGGATGCGCGGCTCCAGCTCGGCCACGCGCCGGGGCGTGAAGCCCTTCGACACCAGGCCCCGCATTCGGCCGTGCATCGGCGGATCCATCGCGAGGAACGACATGGTGCGGTGCGCATGGGGGCCGGACGCCGCGGGATCGAGCGACACGCCGTGGGCGTTGGACAGCCGCTCGTAGTCGCGGAAGCCCTCGAGCACGTCCGCGTGGCGCGACAGCGCCCAGAAGCCGAGCTCCTCGTTGCGGTAGAGGGGGGCCTCCTCGCGGAGGCGGGCGTAGGTCGGGTACGGGTCCTCGTGGATCTCGTAGGCCCACGGGTCGTAGACCAGCGGGTCGGTGCCGGTCGTGCTCATGCCGTCGCTCCCCTCCGGAGGTTCACCGCTCCCCCATCACCAGTTCGGCCACCTCGGCGAGCCGCGCCGGGAGGTCCCGGTAGGCCAGGTGGCCGGTGCCTGCATGGACCAACGCGCCCGACACGGTGAGGTCGAGCGCCCGCACGATCGCGGGGTCCTGGTCCTCCCCCACGGCGACCACGAGACGCCGGTGCATCTCCGCACCGATGCGGTCGCGCAGGAGGGCCACGTCGGGTGCCGGCGCCATCATGGCCACCGTGCACGCCGCGGCCAGCTGGGGCTCGTCGGCCACCAGCAGCGCCAGGTCCCGCAGGGTGGCCGCCGCCCGCTCGCTCGGCGACGCGCCGGCGGCGAAGGGGGTGTCGTCCATCGCGGCCAGCCGGCGCCAGAACATCTCGGTCACGAGGTGCTCGCGCGAGCCGAAGTACGTGTACGCGGTGGCCGGTGCGACCTCGGCCCGGCGGGCCACGTTGCGCACGGTGAGCCCGTCGTAGCCGCCGTCGCGCAGCTCCTCGAGCGCCGCGTCCACCAGGCGTTGCACCGTGGCCGCCTGCCGGTCGCTGAGGTGGCGCCGGGTCGTCTCCGCCGGGGCCTCGGGAACGCCCCGGGGGGCGGCCGACGGCGTTGCGACGAGCGGCGAACTGGACATGTGTCCAGACAGTAGTCCGGTCACGGTCGACCGGCAACGGGTTCCGAGGGACCCTCCGGCCGGCGGCGAGGGGGCGACGGCCGGGACGAGGGAGCACCGGGACGCGGCGGGGGGGGG
>JBMOJH010000117.1:0-10318 GCA_049316905.1 Microthrixaceae bacterium
AGGCGACGTTCTCGTAGATCGACTTCGGGAACGGGTTCGGCTTCTGGAACACCATCCCGATGCGGCGACGTACCTCGACCGGGTTCACCCGCTCGTCGTAGAGGTTCACGCCGTGGTACTCGATGTCGCCCTCCACCCGGGCGCCCTCGATGAGGTCGTTCATGCGGTTGAAGCAGCGCAGCACGGTGGTCTTGCCACAGCCCGACGGACCGATGAACGCGGAGATCTCGTTGCGCCGGATCCCCATGTGGACGTCGCGGACCGCGTGGTGGTTGCCGTAGTACACGTCGAGGTTCCGCACGTCGAACACCACCGGGCGCTCCGGCGCGTCCGCATCGTCCTCGCGCCCGGAGGGTGCCAGGGAGACGGTCGCCGGGTTCGGGTCCTGCTCGGACATGTCGCGCTCCGTGGTGTCGCTCATGGTGTGCGTCCTTCCTCCACCGCGTTCAACCGATCTGGAACCGTCGGGAGATGGCGCGGGCCACCATCGTGAGTACCAGCACGATGCCCACCAGGGTCAGCGCGGCGCCCCAGGCGAGCTGGGTGGACAGGTCGCCGCCGTTCTGCTGCTGGGAGTAGATCTGGGCCGACAGCGTGGTGTTCTGGCCGGTGAGGCCCAGGTTCGTGGTGGTCACGAAACCGATCACGAACACCACCGGGGCGGTCTCTCCCGCGGCGCGGGCCACCGCGAGCAGGGAACCCGAGGTGATGCCGGCCAGCGCTGCGGGCAGCACGACCTTCACCGTGGTCTTCCACGTCCGGGTGCCCAACGCCGCGGACGCTTCGCGGAGGTTGTCCGGCACGAGCTTGAGCATCTCCTCGGTGGAGCGCACCACGATCGGCAGCATCAGGCAGGCCAGGGCCAGCGACGCGGCGAGCGCGGACTTGCCGTCGACCCCGCGGGGCAGCACCCACACCGTGTAGATGAACACGCCCATGACCACCGACGGCACGCCGGTCATCACGTCGGTCATGAACCTGATCAGCCGCGCCAGGCGGCCCTTCTTGCCGTACTCGTGCAGGTACACGGCGCCCAGGATCCCCAACGGGATCGCCAGGACCGAGGCGCCGAACACCGTGAGGATCGTCCCGACGATGGCCGGCGCCATCCCCAGCTCCACCGACGACGACGACGAGCTGTCGCCCGAGGTGTCGCCGAAGCCCAGGTCCTTGAGTGCCTGGTTGTCGGCGAGGTCCGCCCGGCCGGTCTCCGGGATGGGCGAGGTCCACCAGGAGCCGCTCGTGACGGCGCCGATCCCCTGACTGAACACCTGGGCGCCCATGATCACGAGCGGCACCGCGGCGAACAGGAAGGCCAGGACCATCAGCACGGAGGCGGCCAGGTTCCGGACGCGTCGGCCGGTGCCGAGCGTGCCCCCGGTGAGGGCGGCCGCCACCTCGGAGGACCGGGAGACCGGCCCGGGTTCGACCTCGGTGGTCATGCGGTTCCCTTCACCCGGCGGTCCACGACGACCACGGCCCGGCGGGCGGCCATGTTCACGAGGATCGTCAACACGAAGAGGATGACGCCGAGGCCGATCAGGGCCGAGCGGAGCAGCGCCCCGGCCTCCGACAGCTGGCGGAAGATCTGTGCCGGCATGGTCTCGCCCACGCCGAACAGGTTGAGGGTGATCTCGGGGCGGGCGCCGATGATGAGGGCGACCGCCACGGTCTCGCCCATCGCCCGGCCCAGCCCCAGCATCACGGCGCCGGTCACACCGCCCATGGAGTGCGGGAACACCACGCCCCGCACCATCTCCCAGCGGGTGGCGCCCAGCGCCAGGGCTCCGGACTTGTCGTTCACCGGCACGGTGGTGAAGACCTCACGGGTGACCGAGGTGATGATCGGGGTGATCATCAGGGCGAGGATCAGCCCGGCGCTCATGAACGACGACCCGGTGCTGGGCCCGAACAGGGTGCTGAGCACGGGGATCCCCGACACGGCGTCCGCGATCGAGTTGAAGACCGTCTGGAAGCCGGGCAGCAGGTTGTAGAAGGCCCAGAGGCCGAACACGACCGACGGCACCGCCGCGAGGATGTCGACCACCGTGACCACTGGCCGGCGGAGCCGTCGAGGAGCGAGCTCGGTGACGAAGAGCGCGATGCCGATGCTCATCGGCACGGCGAAGAGGAGGGCGATGAGCGACACCAGCACGGTGCCCCACACGAGCGGCAGGATGCCGTACTTGCCCTGCGACGGCACCCACTCGGTGCCGAAGAAGTAGCTGGCGCCCAGCTCACTGAACGCCGGCCAGGCCCGCACGGTCATCGTGACCGCGATGAGCAGCAGGATCACCAGGACCATCGTCCCGGCGATCAGGGTGAGGGTCCTGAAGGCGCGATCCGGACCCGCGCCGGCCCCGTCCTCGAGCAGGGAAGCGGCGGGCGATCCGTCGGCGGGAGCGGTGACGGCCATGGTCGGGGGGTTCGATTCCTGGGGGTCGGTCCGGATGGGTCGACGGCGGGATGGCTGTGGGGGCCGGCCGGAGCCGGCCCCCACAGTCGATCAGCCCGCGGTGATCTTGTCGACCTGCGCGAGGGCCTGGGTCTGCAGCGACTCGGGGATCGCCACGTAGCCCAGCTTCTGGGCCTGCTCCTGGCCGGTCGTGAGCACGTAGCGCAGGTAGGTCTGCAGGGTGCTGACGAGCGCCGCGTCGGTGTACTTGGTGTACGTGAGCAGCCAGGTCGGGGCCGTGATCGGGTAGGCGCCCTTGCCCTTGCTGTTCAGAGGGTTGTACGTGAGGTTGTCGGCCACCTCGGCGCTCTCGAGCGCCGCCGTCACGCCGGCGGCGGTCGGCTTCACGAACTCGCCGGTCTGGTCCTTGATGGCGGCCACGCTGAGGCCGGCCTTCTGGGAGTCCGCCAGGTCCACGTAGCCGACCGCACCGTTGGTCTGCTTGATCAGCTGGGCCACGCCGGAGTTCTTCTCCGCGCCCTGGGTACCCGCCGGCCAGGCGACGGTGTCACCGGAGCCGAGCTTCCAGGTGTTCGGGGCAGCCGCCACGAGGTACTTCGTGAAGTTGTTCGTGGTGCCCGAGCCGTCGGAGCGGTGCACGACCACGATCGGGGTGGAGGGCAGCGTGGCGTCGGGATTGTCGGCCGCGATCTTCGGGTCGTTCCAGACCTTGATGTCGGTCGACATGATCCCGGCGAGGGTGTCGGGGCTGAGCTGCAGCTCGGTGAGCCCGCTGACGTTGTAGCTCACCGTGATCGGGGCGGCGACGGTCGGGAAGAACAGGATCTCGCCGCCCTTGAAGGTCTCCTCCGGCTTGGGGAGCGAGTCGGAGCCGGCGAACTGGAGCGTCTGGTCAGCGAGCTGCTTGCGACCGTCGGAGGAGCCGCTCTTCGCGTAGGTGACGAGCTCCTTGCCCGCCACACCGTTGAAGTCGGTGTTGACGGCCTGGTAGAAGGCGTCGGGGAAGCTCGCCCCGCCACCGGCGGCCTTGGCGGTCAGGGCCTGGATCTGGGCGTCCGTCGGCGCGTCCGCGGCCTTGGCGGTCGCGGTGGTGGTCGACTCCTTGCTGGTGTCGTCCTTGCTGTCACCGCAGGCTGCGGCGAAAAGTGCGAGAGCGGCGACCGTTGCGATGAGCACGGTGGTGGGGCGCAGGCGCTTCATGCAGGTCCTCCTCAGGAGGTGTTCGAGGGCAGCCCGGGGCGGCTGTTCACCGCGCAACCTACGGAGCGACGGTGGACACTCGGCGACCCATTGGTGAACGGAAGATGAATGACCCCCGAACCTTCAGGGCGGCCGGCCGAAGGGCCCCGCCGTTCAGGGCCGGATGAGGTCGCCGGAGGTGAGCAGCAGGTGAACGAGCCGACGGTCGTCCGGATGGGTCAGGACCCCGGCGAGCTCGTCGGCCGGGACCCACCGGAGGGCGTCGACCTCCTTGTCGGCATGGAATCCCGTGTCCTCCCGGACGGTCATCGCCCACCACCGGACCCGTTTGTCCTCACCCGCGGGCGTGACGTACCGCGTGTCGGCGAGCCGCGTGCCGAGACAGCACCGCAGCCCGGTCTCCTCCTCCACCTCGCGGAGCGCGGCCGTGCGGTGGCGTTCACCCGGCTCGAGCTTGCCCTTGGGGAAGCTCCAGTCGTCCCGTGGCGCGGGGCGGTGCACCAGCACCACCTCCACCCGGTCACGGTGGAGTCGCCACACCAGGCCGCCGGCCGCCCGCACGACGGGCGCCGGTCGGGTCATCGGTAGCCGACCGCGGCGCGCTTGCGGGCCTGCTCCTGGAGCGCGACGTGCGCCTCGACGGTCAGGTTCCGCTCGACCCGCGACCACCGGTCGTCGACCTGCTCCCAGGCCAGCGTGTCGTCGTCGGCCTCGATCTGCAGCAGCTCGTCGACGCGGTCCTGCAGCTCGGGCTCGAGGATCGGCGTGACCGCCTCGACCCGCCGGTCGAGGTTGCGGGGCATGAGGTCGGCCGAGCCGATCAGGTGGACCGCCCCGCCGGGCCCACGGCCGTTGGCGAACCGGTAGATGCGTGAGTGCTCCAGATACCGGCCCACAAGGCTCCGCACGGTGATGTTCTCCGACAGCCCGGGCACCCCGGGGCGGAGGCAGCAGATCCCCCGGATGATCAGCTCGACCCGCACACCGTCGGAGGAGGCCGCGTACAGCTCGTCGATCATGTCCGGGTCCACGAGCGAGTTCATCTTCATCACGATGTGGCCGCTCCCGGGGGCGGCCCGGCGCTCGTTGCGGATCAGCTCGACCAGGCCTGGCCGCAGCGAGTGGGGGGCCACCAGGAGCCGCCGGTACTCGACGTTGCGGGCGTAGCCGGTGAGGTAGTTGAACAGCTGCGTGAGATCGGCCCCGAGTTCCGGGTCGCACGTGAGGAGCCCGAGGTCCTCGTAGAGCCGGCTGGTGGTCGGGTTGTAGTTGCCGGTGCCGATGTGGGCGTAGCGGGTCACGCCGTCGCCCTCCTCCCGCACCACGAGGCAGGTCTTGGTGTGGGTCTTCAACCCCACGAGGCCGTACACGACGTGCACGCCCGCCTGCTCCAGCCGCCGGGCCCACTCGATGTTGCGCTCCTCGTCGAAGCGGGCCTTGAGCTCGACGAGGGCCACCACCTGCTTGCCCTGCTCCGCCGCCCGGATCAGCGCCGCCACGATCGGGCTGTCACCGGAGGTGCGGTACAGCGTGAGCTTGATGGTGAGCACGCCCGGGTCGTTGGCGGCCTGGCGGATGAACTCCTCGACGGAGGTGGAGAAGCTGTCGTACGGGTGGTGCACCAGCAGGTCGCCCTGACGGATCGCCGAGAAGACATCGAGCAGCTCCTCGTCCTCGTCCGGCGAGAGGCGGCGCTGGGTGATCCCCTTGAAGTCGGGGTACTTCAGCTCGCCCCGGTCCACCGCGTAGACCGCCCAGAGCCCGCCGAGGTCGACCGGTGCGGCGTGCGCGATCACGTCGTCCTCGGTCAGCTCGAGCTCCTCGCGGATCAGTTCGAGGGCCTCCGCGGAGATGTCGTCCTCCACCTCGAGGCGGACCGCCTTGCCGAACCGGCGACGACGGAGCTCCACCTCGATGGCCGCGAGGAGGTCGTCCGCCTCCTCCTCCTCCACGGTCAGATCGGCGTTGCGGGTCACGCGGAACGCCACGTGGTCGACCACCTCCATCCCCGGGAAGAGGTCGTCGAGGTGGGCCGCGATCACCTGCTCGAGCGGCACGAACCGCTCGCCGTCGGGCATGACCACGAACCGGGGCAGCAACGGCGGCACCTTCACCCGGGCGAAGCGGCGCTCGTCGGTGGACGGGTCGCGGACGATCACGCCCAGGTTCAGCGAGAGGCTCGAGATGTACGGGAAGGGGTGACCCGGGTCCACGGCGAGCGGGGTGAGCACCGGGAAGATCCGTCGGTGGAACTCCTCGGCCAGCCAGTCGCGGTCGTCGTCGTCGAGCTGGGCCCAGGTGGAGAACACGATCCCCTCGGCGGCCAACTGCGGGCACAGCAGGTCGAGGAAGACGTCGTCGGCCCGGGCGGCCAGCTCCCGCACCCGGGCCCGGACCACTGCGAGCTGCTCGGCCGCGGTGCGCCCGTCGGGACTGCGCCCCTTCACGCCGGCGGCCAACTGGTCCTTGAGCCCGGCCACGCGGACCTGGAAGAACTCGTCGAGGTTCTGGCTGAAGATCGCGAGGAACTTGACCCGCTCGAGCAGCGGCGTCAGGGGGTCCTCGGCCAGCGCCAGCACCCGGGCGTCGAAATCCAGCCACGAGAGTTCGCGGTTGAGGTACGGCGACCCGACCAGGTCGGGCTGGGCGGCGGACATGGCCCTCAGGCTACCGGTGGGCGCCGGCGGCGGGGGGCCCGGCGAAGCTCAGCGGTTCGCGTACTCGTCGTCGCCGAGGTCCCAGTCCAGGAGGATGAGCTCACGTTCGGCGTCGCGGTTGACCCGCTCACGGTTGCGCTTGAACTGCGGATCGTGCGGCGGCAGCAGCATGAGCCGGGCGTTCACGCGGGTGCGGAACTCGTCCACGATCTGCTGGTCGCCGAAGTCCTGGCGGATCTCCCAGTGGGGCGCCACGGGCCCCAGGTACACGATCGTGGCGTGCGCCCGCGGGGGCTCAGCCGGTGCATCGGGGTCGAGGACGTCGTCGGACATGGCCACAGGTTAGCCCCGCTCCGCGGGGTGGCCCTCCGGGGTCAGCGCTGGCCCAGCGTGGCGGTCCCGGTCTGCTGCTGGCCCTTGCGCTCGTAGGTGATCTCGATCCGGTCGCCGGGCTGCTTGGAGCGGACCACCTGGCCGACGTCCTCGTTGGTGCGGATCCGCTTGCCGTCGATCGCCACGATCACGTCCCCCTGTTGGAGACCCGCGCCCGCCGCGCCGCTGCCCGGGGACACGCGCTGCACGAACGCCCCGCCCTTGGCGGTGACCCCGAACCGGGAGACCACGTCGCTGCTGAGACCCGTGACGTTCACCGTCTCCACGCCGAGCAGGGGCTTCGAGGCCTGCACCTGCTTGCCCGCCTCGAGGTCCTGGACGATCGAGCGGATGCTGTCGATCGACAGGGCGAAGCCGATGTTCTGGGCGTTGGCCAGGATCGCGGTGTTGATGCCGACGACCTGGCCGCGGGTGTTGATGAGCGGCCCGCCACTGTTGCCCGGGTTGATGGCCGCGTCGGTCTGGATCAGGTCGTCCAGGGCGTTGCCCGCGGGCGCGGTGATCGACCGGTTCAGGGCCGACACGATGCCGGTGGTCACGCTCGGCTCCTCGCCCAGGTTCAGCGCGTTGCCGATCGCCACGACCGAATCGCCCACCTGGAGCTCGGACGAGGACCCGAGGTCGGCCGGGGTGACCGGCCCCTGCAGGCCCTCGGCCTTGATGACCGCCACGTCGTTCTCGGGAACGGAGCCGAGCAGCCGCGCCTCCGCGGTGCGGCCGTCGGAGAGGTCCACCTCGATGCTCTCGGCGCCCTCGACCACGTGGGCGTTCGTGAGGATCACGCCCTCGCCGGAGATGATCACGCCGGAGCCCGCGGCCTCACCGCCGCGGACGCCCGTGTGGATGGACACGACCGACGGGCTGACCTTGTCGAGGAGGGCCTGGATGTCGAGCTGCTGGCCCGAGAGCGTGGCGCTCGGTCGGCCCGGCGTGGTCAGGGGGGTGGCAACGGTCGTGGTGCCCGATCGGTCCCAGAGGGCCGCAGCGGTCACGCCGCCGGCGACGATCGCGCCGACCAGCCCGCCGATGAGCGCGGCGCGGATCCCGTGACGACCCGACCCGCCGCCGGAGGACGGGGCGGCCGCGGAGGACGGTGAGGCGCCGATCGGCCCGGTCGGCGGACCGACAGGGGGCGTGCCGCCGGCAACCGGCGCCGCCGGGGCCGACCAACCCGACGCGGCCATCGGGGCCGTGTTCGGAGCAGCAGGCGGCGCGGTCGGTGGGGCGATGGGTGGGGCGACCGGCGGGCCGGTGGGCGGACCCACCGGTGCGGTGGCGGCGGGAGCCGGAGCGGCAGGCACAGGACCGCCCGGACTGGTCCAGGCCGGCGGGGCGGCGGGGGGCGCCGGCGCGGTCGGAACGGTCGGCGGGTCCGCCGGTGTCGGGGAGGGAGCCGCGGACGGTCCCGTGGTGGGCGGCAGCGCCGGATCCGGCGTGGGGGCCTGGTCGGTCATGGTCCGAGTATGCGCCGTGGGCGGGCCGCTCCCGGCGCGAGCGGCCCCACCCTCGGAGAGCGCTCTCAGTGGCCGTAGCGCATCCCGGGGTGGGAAGGGACTGAACCTGCTCTCAGAGCCTCAGGAACGGAGGAACAAATGAGGCCGGTCAGGCGTCAGACTCCTCGTATGAATTCGGTACTGGACACCGACTGGATGGCCGAGGGCAACTGCGCCGAGCGGCCGCCGAGCCTGTTCTTCCCCTCCGACGGCGTGGGGGTCGAGGTGGCAAAGCGTGTCTGTGCGGACTGCCCCGTGAGGGCACGATGCCTGGACTACGCCTTGGACAACCGTATCGACCACGGCGTCTGGGGCGGGACCTCCGAACGGGAACGGCGGCGCCTGCTCAAGGCCCGTGCCGAACGGCCCCTCCCCGTCGGCTGAACGATCTCCCTCATCCCTCACCGTCCGCCGGGGCGCCTCCGGGCGCCCCGGCGCGACGTGGCCCCGCGGGGCCCGGCCCTGCGCCGGCTCCCGCGGATCCGTCGACGCTCCGCTCCGCCCTGCGCCATGCGGGCCGACGGGCCCGGCGCGAGCTGACCGGCGACGAGCGGCTGCGGGCCGAGGAACGCCTGCAGCACCACCTCCTCGGGCTGCTCGCTGATCTGCCCGTCGGCACCGTGGCACTCTCGGTGGCCACCGACGGCGAACCCGACCTCTCGGCGATCGTCGGCACGCTCCGCGAACGCGGCTGGCGACTCGTTCTGCCGGTGGTGCAGGCGCAGGGCCAGATGTCCTTCGCCCTCTGGGAGCCGGGCTCCGCCCTGGCGCCGGACCGCTACGGGATTCCCACCCCGGTGGGCGCGACACCGGTCGCGACCGACGAGCTCGACGTGGTGGTCGTGCCCTGCGTGGCGGTGGACCTGGAGGGGAACCGGCTGGGATTCGGTGCCGGCTACTACGACCGGGCGCTGAGTGGGCTGCGCCCCGACGCCCTCACGGTGGCGGCCGTGTTCTCGTGCCAGGTGGCGGAGGCCGTGCCCGTGGACGACTGGGACGTGCGCCTCGACGCCGTCGTCACCGACGGGGGGAACCTCCGGAGCGGAGCAGCCGGCTCAGGCCGTGCGTGACTGCTGCGCGGCGCGGGCGAGGGCCCGCTGCCGGCGGATGCGACGGCGCTCCCGCTCGGAGAGCCCGCCCCAGATGCCGAACTTCTCGCCGTTGGCCAGCGCGTACTCGAGGCACTCCTCGCGTACGACGCAGCCCTGGCAGACCTGCTTGGCCTCCTTGGTGGAGGCACCGCGCTCCGGGAAGAAGAGGTCGGGGTCGACGCCGAGGCAGTTGGCGAAGTTCTGCCAACTCTCGGTGCCGGTCTCCGTGTCGTGCGCCTCGTCGTTCATCGGTTCCCCCCTCCGACCCCGCCGGGGCGGAGGCCATGGGTTTCGTCCTCGACCGGTGGGCCAGGTCGTGAGACCGACGCCACAGGAACGGTGGTTGATCGGTGTAATTACACCGATGTAAGGCGTTATCTAAGCCGCTGTCGCCGGGAACTGCAAGAAAAAGTTCCGCGCGGAGCGGGACGCGCGCGACACCGCGCGTGCAGACAGGTGGTGGGCCGACCCGCTGAGCGCGGCCGTGGGCGGATCGGGGGCCGACGGCTCAGCGTCGGCCGCGCAGCATCTCGCGCTTCTGCTCGATGAAGTCCACGAGCACGTAGTCGCCGAGCGTGTCGGGACTGGTGAAGAACGCGCGGCCCTGGTTCATCCGGGTCAGCTGCTCCACGAAGTGCTGCAGGCTGCGGTCCGGGTCGAGCATGAAGGTGTTGATCCGGATCCGGTCCCGGGTGCAGCGGGCCACCTCGAGGAGCGTGGCGTCGACGGTCTCGCGCACCGGCGGGTAGTGGAACTCCGGCTCGCCGTAGGAGTTGATGTGGGCGGTCGGCTCGCCGTCGGTGATCATGATGATCTGCTTCGTACCGGACTGGCGGGCCAGGAGCTGGCGGGCGAGCTGGAACCCGTGCTGCATGTTCGTGCCGTAGACGAAGTCCCACGACACCTCGGGCAGCTGCTCGGCGGTGAGCACGCGGGCCACCTCGCTGAAGCCGACGATGCCGAGGTAGTCCCGGGGGTACTGCATCGAGATCAGCGAGTGCAGCGCCATCGCGACCTTCTTGGCCGGCAGGAAGTTGTCGCGCATGGGCATCGACAGCGACAGGTCGA
>JBMOJH010000118.1:0-10272 GCA_049316905.1 Microthrixaceae bacterium
TGTCCCACAGGTAGCGGAGCCACGGGTCGAGCAGGGTCAGGTCGGGTGCGTTCACTGGGGGTCCCCCGGGTCGGCGTCGTGCGGCAACAGCGTGGTGCAGGTCGAGCGTGCAGGAAAGCGACGCTGCAGGAAAACGGTACCGGGGGCGGGGCCGAAGCCCCGCCCCCGGAACAGGAAACTCAGCTGATCACGCGATCAGAAGCCATTGCACTGGCCGACGCCAACGAACGTCGGAGCGGTGGCACCGGTCGCATCGAAGGTTGCGGTCCACTTCGCACCCGCAGCCGGCGTCACAACCGGAGCCGACTCCAGGAAGCCGGGGACCAGCTGGCCGAAGCCGGTCGGGTACAGACCGTTGGAGCTCGAGTTCGCCCGGTACGCCTGCGACGCCGTCTGCAGGGTCCGCTTCTCGATCTTGCAGGCGGACTCCTTGGAGTTGTCGTTGATGCCACCGATGGCGAACACCACCACACCGGCGAGGACGCCGAGGATCGCGATCACCACGAGCAGCTCGATGAGGGTGAAGCCCCCCTGGCCCCGCATGCGGCGCCGGTTCTCAATCATGTTCATTGTTGTTGACCCTCCCGGATCGGTAGAAACCGCACGCCCCACACGGAACGCGGTCTGCCTAACGTTGTCCGAGGGTATGAGCCGATCGCCATTGGCCGCCCCACTCCCCCGAATCGCATCGCCCGCTGCTGCGGAGCAGCATCATGTTGACCGACATTCAAGATTGTGTCCACCCCGACGTGACGGGCAAATCCCCCAACATCGGGGCCGCCACGACGGGAGCGGTCGGCGGCGGACCCCTTACGGGGTGTTGCAGTCCGTGGCGGACGTCCCACCGCGGCACAGACGCCAGTCCTGCACCTCCACGTCCCATCCCGGGACCCAGGTGCCGCGCAGCGCGTACACGCTCGCGGAGTACTGCGCGGGCGAGATGTTCGCCGGGATCTGGTCCGCGATCCGCACGATGGCGGTGGCGCGGAGCGCCTTGTCACGACAGATCGTCTTCCAGTCGGCCAACCACTGCGTCTTCCATCTCCGGACGGCCGCCACGCCGGCGTTCACCACCAACGCGGGCGGGTCGGGGACCGAGAACGTGGACACACCGGCCCCGTTGGTCGACGTCGGGTTGGTGCCGGGTCCGCAGTCCCGCACGGTCGGATCCTGGATGTTCGCCGGCGCCGGGTTGGCCGGGTTGTTCGGATCCTGGGTGGGCAGCGTCAGGCGGGCGTCCTGGGGCACCACCACCGAGCGCAGCTCCACCACCCGTTCCGCCGGCCGGGCCCGTTCGCAGCAGACGATCCCGGTCCGCGGGTCGTCGGCCGCGGAGAGAGGGTTACTGCCGGAGTTCGCGAGCATGATGCTCTGCAACGACCCCACCATGAGCGCCAGCGGGCGGGTGTTGCCCACCGTCGGCGGGCCGGTGACGATCGGGTCACCGATGCGGTTCGCCGGCCCGATCCACTCCACCCGCACGTCGCTGCGGGGCAGCACCACCCCTCCGTACACGTTGAAGCGGGCCTCACGGTTCGAGGGGGAGAAGTCGTTCGACGTGATCCGGAAGATCGGCCCCGGCCCGTCGAAGGACTGGTTGGCCACGGTGCTCACCGTGGTGGACAGGCCCACGTAGTCCACCGAGTAGCGCCAGTAGCTGCACCCGTTGCCGGGGAAGTCCGCGCCGTTGCGGCAGCCGTAGTTGAAGCTCTTGTCACGCACCATGTCGAAGGCGACATCGACGTCGGTGCCGATCAGGTCGCTGTTCTTCCGCAGACGCTTGGTCCCACCGAGGGTGCAAGCGTTGAGCAGGTCATAGGAACGGACCTGGTTCCACTCCGGGAGACGGTCCCAGCTCGCCGTGCAGACGGTGGTGCCGTTCCGCGTGACCGTCGCCCGCAGCCGCGACGGCGAGTTGTTGGCCGGCGCGTAGTCGACGCAGTCGATCCTCGACACGGTGATGATGTTGAGGAAGTGGAAGTTGTCGCACGACGAGATGCCGCGCACCCGGAGACTGGCGCTGGTGAGCGAGCCGTCGATCGCCGGGTTCGAGTCCGACAGCGACGGCGCGTACCGATCGGTCAGCGCCGGGAGGCGGATGGTGCCGGTGCCGGAGTCCGGCACCCTGTAGATGATGCAGATGCCGAAGATCGAGTTCCGGCAACGGCTCTTGAAGTTGAACTGGACCGAGTTGCCGTCGGCGGCGAGCACCGAGCCGGCGTTGCCGAGGACCTCGCCCTCGTTCGGCACGCCCACCACCGTGGGCAGCGACTCGACGGGCGGGGCGATCACCTGCGGCGTCTGGAGCTCCACCTTGTCGATCCGCACGCCGTAGGTGCAGCCGACGAAGACGCTGAGCAGGTTGCACTCGGAGTTGAGACCCATCGCCACGTCGATCCGTGATCTCAGCAGGTCGGCCCGGTCGATCTGGCCGCCGCAGGGCGAGTTCGGCCCGATGATGTCGATGTCGACGGTCTGCGGACCCGCACGGCCCTCGGTGTCGTTGATCCGCGGGCTCGTGATCCGGCAGGTCGGCTGGGCGGGCAGGATCCCGGTGGCCGGGTCGGGAAGGGTGACGATCACCTCGGTGGCGGGCAGGGCCCCGTTCCACACGTCGTTGGCGCTCGTCTCGTCGCCGGTGATCCTCAGGGTGGCCACGTTGATCGTGGCCGGGCCCGGGTCCTGGCCGGCGGGCGGGGTCCACGTGGTGGAGAACGCAGCGGTGCCGTTGCACGGGGCCGAGACGCACGACGTGGTCATCGACAGGCCGCCACCTGGCAGCGACGTCCAGCGGTTCTGGAACTGGCTGCCCGGGCCGAAGATGAGGTTGATGAGACTGCCGATGATGAAGATGTTGCGGAGCCCGTCGAACCACCCCGTGCTCGCCGTGCCACCCTGGAAGGTGGTGGGCGCCGACGACTGGTAGCCCAGGTTCGCCGTGGCGTCCTGCCACAGGGCCTGGCGCCCCGGGGCCGAGGAGTCGCCACACAGCGCGAGGTAACCCGCTTCGTGGTTGAACACGGTTCGGGCCGACAGCACCACGTGGACGCCGGGCGAGATCGGGTTGCAGCCCGGGGTGGTCGCCTTCGACACGGCGTTGATGTCGCCGGCGTTCGGGGTCCCGAACACGTAGATGTTCGACGTGGACCGGAGGTTGAGCGCGTTGCCGTCGGCGTTGCCGGCGTCGAACCAGTAGTTGCCCGGTGGGAACCAGAACTTCACACCGGCACAGCCCGCGAACCAGGCGTTGAGGCGGGCGGTGATGTTCGCCGGGTAGGCGCCCGGGCGGAACTGGATGCTGGCGCCGTTGTTCACCGGGCAGTCACGGGAGGAAGTGAACCGCTGGGTCCAACTGCCGATGCCGACGGGCAGTCGGGAGACGGTCACGTCGTTCTGGCGGATGCGGTCCTGGGTCCACACCTGGGTGGCGGCCGGCACCACACCCTTGGTCCCGGCCCGGTCGTTGCGCAACAACGACTGGTCGCACTGGATGTTGGCGCCCGAACTGACCTGGGCGCCGGGCAGGGACGGCACGAACTGAGGATCGCCGTTGAGCACCCCGCACGGGTTCGAGCCGCTCGCGAAGAGCGAGCTGAACAGGCCCGGGTCGCCCTGGCGGTACCCGCCGCTGACTGAGATCGCCGGCGGGTTCACGACGTAGTCGGTGCCGGTGCCGCGGTCGGGATTGCGGAGGACGGCGGCGCCGCCCGACACGTCGACGTTGCCCACGAACTGCAGCGCGTCAGGCCCGGAATGCACCAGGCCGACGCCGTTGCGGCCCGCGCCGGCGGTGAACGCCGTGTCCACCTGGGCGGTGGTGAAGGCCGGCACGTTGGCCTGCCGCAACGCCTCGCGCCACGGGACGCACTCGGCGAGTGGCTGGCACGGGTCGACGTTGGTACGGGTCATGTTCCCGGTGGGCACCTGACCGAGCACCTTCACCGTGCTGCCGGTCGGGGTGACGGGGGCGTAGGTGTCGGCGCCGAGCGCCGTGCAGAACACCGACACGCGCTTGCCGTCCACCACGTTCTCCACCAGCGGCTTCCGGTTGGCCTCCGTCTGGCCGTTCGCAGTGTCGGGCACCCAGGCGCACGGGTTCGGCTCCCCGAACGGGTTCACCGCGTTCGGATCCGCGGGCACCGGTGTGCCCTGCTGGCCGAGCAGGTACTGCTCCTGGCCCACGGGCTGGGCCCGGGCGATCATGCCGATCGCCGGTTCCATCGCGCTCTCGGCCGCGTGGGTCTCGCGGTCACGGTTGACCTGGTCGCCCGAGAAGGTGGCCGTGGCGAAGCTGAGGCCGAGCATGGCGGTCACCAGCAGGGACGACACACCGAGGATGGCGACGGCGGTCGCGAGGGCGAATCCCGACTGGTCGGCACCTCGTCGGCGGTCCCGCAGCGCGCGCGCGATCAGCAGCATCAGGTCACCCTCAGCGTTGCGGTGAACGTGTCGTCGCCACCGTCGTCGTCGAACACCTGGAGCGTCACGGTGTAGGTGCCGGGGGCGTAGGTACGGGTGAGGGTCGGGCTCGACCCGGTGTCCACCAGGGTCGCACCGCTCGTGATGGTCCACGAGTAGCCCTGGACGGTGCCGTCGGGGTCGCTCGAGTAGGTGGGTGCGGTGCCGTCGAGGGTGAAGTTCACCCCGGCCGGCGACGTGAGCTCGATCGGGTTCGCCGGCGTGCCCGCGTCACGGATGCGGGCCACCGGCGGGCGGTTGATCTTGATCGTGCGGACGTCGGTGCTCGTCACGCCGTCGTTGTCGGTGGCGCTCAGCGTGACCGTGAAGGTGCCGAAGGTCGGGAACGTCACCGTGTGTCCGTTGGCCAGGTCCGGGGCGGAGGTGGCGCACCCGGTGCCCGTGGCCGGGTTCGGGCACACCTGGAACGAGCTGGCGGTGAGCGAGCCGTCGGGATCACGCAGTGACCGGATCGTGAAGTCCACCACGTAGCCCGGCACACCGACGGTGTCGGTCGGGTTCTGCTCGAGCTGGACCACCGGCGCCCGGTTCACCACCTGGAACGACTTGGTCACGGTGGTCGCCGCGCCGTCCACGTCGGTCACGGTGAGCTCGACGGTGCCGTTGGGCACGAGCACGGCGAAGCTCTGCAGCGTGGTCGGATCGAGCGTCGGGGCGCTGGAGGTGGCCGTGGCCAGCACGGTGGCGCCCGAGAGGAACCGCCAGTCGTAGCGCTGCAGGCCACGGCCCTCGGGATCGCTCGCGGTGGCGGAGAAGAAGTACTCCACCACGTCCTCGGGTGCCGTGCCGCTGCGGCCCACCACGATCGTGGGCAGGATCCCGTCGATCGCCGCGTCAGGCGCCTGGTTGACCAGCACGTTGCCGGTGACCACCGAGGTGGCGCCGCCCTGGTCGGTGACCGTGAGCTCCACCTTGTAGGTGCCGTTCGCCGGTCGCGGAATCGTCGCCTGCGCACCAGAGGCGCTCGCCGTCACGGCGTTCGACGAGTCGAGGAGCCGCCAGGCGAAGGAGCTGATCGGTTCGTTGTCGGGATCGGTCGTGCCGCGCCCGTCGAGGGCCAGGTCCTGGCCCGGGTTGATCACACAGGTGGTGGCCGGGGCGAGGGTGCAGGCCGCGACCGGCGGGGTGGGCTGGGGCGACGGCGTGAGGGTGGCCGACGCCGACGGGGCCTGGTTGCGGCGGACCGTCGTGGTGGCGGTGCCGATGCCGCCCTTGTTGTCGGTGGCGGTGAGCGTGATGGAGTAGATGCCGAACCCGCCGAGGGTCACCGCGGGCGGCTGCGCCCCGGAGGCCGTGGTGGAGAATCCGCCCGGGCCGGTGATCGTCCACGCGTAGGTGTCGATCGGGTCGTTGTCGGGATCCGTGGTGCCGGAGCCGTTCAGCGTGACGGTCGGCGGCGCCGACGGGTTGGCCGGATCCGGGTTCACCACCGACGGCGTGGCCACCGCGCTGGCGACGGGCGCGCCGTTGATGGTCACCACGGTGTCGAGGGGTACCGAGTTGCCGCCCTGGCCGTCGTTGACCACGAGCGTGACCGTGTAGGTGCCGCGGCCCAGCGCGTTGGTCGCCGCGCCCGGCCCGATGTCGAGGCTCGGGCCGGTGGCGGTGAACAGCGTGGTGCCACCGGCGTTCTTCACGGTCCAGGCGTAGGTGAGGGTGCCGCCGTCGGGGTCGGTCGAGCCCGACCCGTTGAGGTTCACGACCTGCGGCGAGCCCGCGTTCGTCGGCGTGATCAGCGGCGGCGCCGGGGTGGTGGTCACGCGGCCGGTGGGCAGCTGATTGGCCACCGTCAGCGGGGCCTCCACCGTGTCCGACACGCCGCTGTTGGCGTCGGTCACCGTCAGGCGCACGAAGCCGCTCCCCGTACCGGGCGCCGGGAGGGTCACGACCTTGCTCCACGACCCCGCGGCCGTGGTCTCGGCCGGACCGAGCGGGGTGCGGGCGCTGTCGAGCAGCTGCCACGACCAGGTGCCGATCGCGTCGTTCTCCGGGTCCGAGGCCGTGCCGGTGAACGCACACGCCACATTGCGCTGGCAGGAGAACGACGACGGGAGCGTGGCGGTCGGCGCCGCGTTCACCCGGACCTGCCGGGAGATGGTCGCCGTGCCCGCGGTGGGCGTGTTCTGGTCGGCCACCTGGACCGTCACGTTGTAGAGGCCCGGCCCGTTGAAGGTCACGTTGCCCGAGGCCACCGGGCCCAGGGTGGGCGGTGCCGGCGCGGGCGTCACCGGGCTGGAGACCCGGGTGATCGTCCACGAGTAGCCACCGATCCCGCCCTCGGTGTCGGTCGAGCCCGAGGCGTCGAGTGACACCGTGGGCGCGGGACGGCCCGGCGGCGGCTGGTTGACCACGCAGGGATCGGCCGTGCCGCAGGAGCCCGCTGGGTCGTTCACCCGGGTGATCGCCATCCGGGCGACGGGCGGGTTGTTCACCACGACGGTCCGCGGGGCCGACACCGCGGTGGCCCCGGCGGAGTCCGTAACGGTGACCGCGGCCGAGTAGGTGCCGAACGCCGGGTAGGTGTAGGTCGCGCTGGCGGTGCCGGCCGCCGAGATCACCTCCTGGGTGACCCCGTTGCCGAAGTCGAACACGTACTTGTAGATGCCAGCATCGGGGGCGTTGTCCGACGCGGTGGCGGTGAAGGTGAACGGCGTCGAGAGGCCGGTCACGCTCGGCGTGTTGGTGGTGAGCGTGGGCGTGTTCGGCGCCCGGTTCACCTTCACGGTCCAGGTGGTGGAGCCGGTGCGGCGCCCGGGGGTGCCCGCGGGTGCGTCCCACACGTCGAGGGTCACCCGGTACGTGCCGTACGCCTGCGGCAGCGTGCAGGCGAACGTGCCGTTGCTCCCGGTGTTGGGGAACTCACCGGTGCTGCAGGACGTAGCGGCACCCGCCGAGGTGGGGGCCACCGTCCAGGAGTAGGAGGACACCGGGCCGACCGTGCCGCCCGGGCCGCCGTCGGGGTCGTACGACGTGGAGCCGTCGAGCTGGAAGGAGAAGGCGGGCGGTGTGGCCAGATTGGAGGTGAACACGTAGGTGCCCGCTGCGTTCGGGGTGCCGGCGGCGGTGGCCGGCTGCGCCGGGGTGATGATCGCCACGGGGCTCGCGTCCACCACGTCGTAGCGCACCGTGTTGGTGACCGTCGTCGACAGGCCCTCGGAGTCGGTGGCCGTGAGCACCGCGCGGAGTCCGGTGGTGTTCTGGGTCAGGGTCACCCGCGGGGAGAACACCGAGCCGGTGGCGCCGCTCACCGCGCCGCTCAGCAGCGGGGCGGTCCCGGTCACCGAGGTGACCGGCGCGCCCGTGGCGTCGAGGAAGGTCACCGGGTTCCCGGCGCCGTCACGGAACGCCAGGGTGAACGTGGTCGGCCCGGCGAAGCTCCACAGGTCGTCCTGCGTGGAGAGCTGGAAGTTGGTCGGGACGTTCCGCTGGACGGTGGCGTTGCCGGTCACTGCTGTGGGCGAGTCGACCTGCAGACGGCGGGGGGCCCGGTTGGCCGTCACGCGGAAGCCGGCGCTGTTGGTGGACCAGGCGTTGTCCTGGTCCTTCACCGCCAGGAAGATCTGGGGGCCGGTGGCGTCGGTGTAGCCGATCTGGAACTGACCCAGTGCGCTCGGGAAGAGGCCGCTCGTGGTGCTCTTCGCCTGGGCCGAGTTCAGGAACGTCAGGATCCCGGTGTCGGGGTTCGACGACGAGTAGTTCGGCGTGTACCAGCGCCATTCCGAGATGGGCGTGGACGTCTGTGCGTCGGGGTCGTTCGAGAACGTCGGAGCGGAGCCGTCCACGGCGGGCAGGGTGCAGGTGGCCTGGTCGGGGTTGCCCGACACCGGCGTGCAGGTGTTCAGCCGGAAGGCGGGAAGCCCGCTCACGAGTCCGAGCGAACCGGCCGAGGAGAGACCGGCGACGGGACGGCGGTTGAAGCGCACCAGCTGGGTCACCGACGCGGTGCCGCTCGAGGCGTCGATCACCGTGAGCTTCACGCGCCACTGGCCGTTCAGCCCGGTGCTCACCCCGGGGTTCGTGGAGTCGTAGCGCTTCGTGAACGGGGTGGTGCTCGACAGCGTGTTGGTGGTGCCGTCGTCCCACTCCCAGCGGTAGCTCTGCACTGCGCCACCCGAGTTGGTGGCCGCCGGCTGAGGGTTCAGCGGGTTGAAGGCGAAACCGCCCTGGGTGCCGTCGACGTTCTGCACCGAGGTGCTGACGGCGCAGTTCGGCGTGCCCGAGACCGGCACGGGACAGGCGAAGATCCCGTCCACCTTCGGCGGTTCGTTGACCTTGATCTGCACCTCCTGCTGGGAGGAGAAGCCACCGTCGTTGTCGTACGCCTGGAGCACCACGGCATAGGTGCCGTACTCGTTGAAGGCGTAGTTGAAGACGAAGCAGTTGGCGGCGGGCAGCACCGGTCGCCCGGGGAATGCGGTGTTGACCTGGCAGGTCGTGCCGCCCGAGTTCTGGTCACCGAACTCCGCCACCTGCACGCGGGGGCCGGATGCCGGCACCTTCCAGATCCGCCACAGCTGCGCCGCCCGATAGCCGTCCTGGTCGGTGGTGGCGCCGGCGTCGAACTGGAAGCAGGCCGGGCCCGACACCACGTCCAACGCGGCGGGCGGGGTGGCGGTGGAGCACGCCCCGGTGGCCGGGCCCGTCGGGTTGGTCGTCGCCCAGTTGTTGAGGAAGGCGTTCCCCACCGTCTGCTGGGTCTGCGCGTTGACCACCGTGACGCCGGCGGTGGGCACCTTGTTGCGGACCCAGAACCGGTAGGTGTTCGTGTAGAAGCCGCCGTTGTTGTCGGTGATCCGCACCGTGGCGTCCACCTGGTAGTCGCGGAGGGGCTCGACGAACCTCACGACGGCGTTCGCTCCGGTCAGGTTCGTACCGGTCGCGGTCTCGGTGGGGGCCGCTCCGCCACCCACACGGGTGAAGGTCCACTGGTAGGTGGAGATCGAGCCGTCGGTGTCGGTCGGTGACCCGGTGCCGGAGGCACCCACCGCCGAGAACAGCGTCCAGTCACGACGGAACACCGCTCGGTTGGGCGAGCCCGTGGTGTCGATCGCGATCGTGCCCGCGGACGTGCACGGCGCGGTGAAGGGCAGGGTGACGGAGTTCGAGCACCGCTGCGGGAGCGCCACCGACGCCTGCGGGATGCGGTTGATCTTCACGTCGGTCCACCACCGCTGGGTGGTGGTCGACGGGTTGTCGATGCACGTGGAGTTGTACGGGGACGACCCTGCGCAGTTGTTCGGCGCGTTGTTGTCGTCCTTCACCACCAGCTTCACGCGGTAGGTGCCGTAGGGGATCACATTCGTCTGGGCCGGTCCGAACGTGACGGTCGGGGTGGTGCCACCGTCGATGATGCAGGGCGGGGCGACCGACACCGAGCAGGCCTGGGTGGGCCGGGTGGTGGTCGTGCTGGTCCAGAACTCCCACGCGTAGTTGGTGATGGAGCCGTTGGTGTCGGGGTCGAACGAGCCGGGATCGGTCCCGTTCGCTCCGCCGTTCAACGTGATGGAGGGCTGGCCGTTGTCGGGTGTGATGACCCCGCCGGTCGGCGTGACCTGGGTGATCACGGCGCGGGGCCGGTTGTTGATGGAGATCACCCGGGTGGTCTGCGTGAAGACGGTCGGGTCGCTCAGGTCGTAGACGGTGAGCGTGATCGTGTAGACGCCGATGTCGGTGATGCCGGGATCGGGCAGCGTGACCGTCTGCCCCGACGCCGTGAAGTTCTTGTAGATCTGACCCTGGGCGTTGGTGAGCGACCACTCGTACCGGGTGATGGGTGCGGGCCCGGTGTTCGTG
>JBMOJH010000119.1:0-10224 GCA_049316905.1 Microthrixaceae bacterium
GCCTGGCGGCCCTGAGCCAAGGGCAGCCTGGCGTCCCTGAGAACGACGAACCCGAGGAACACGGAGAACCCGATGCTGGACCTGGACTTCACCGAGGAGCAGGAGATGCTCCGCGAGATGGTGCGCGGCGTGTGCGCCCAGTACAGCCCGAACGAGGTGGTGCGTCGCTACGAGGACGACCCCGACGGCTACGCGCCCGAGCTGTGGGGCCAGCTGGCCGAGCTCGGCCTGCTCGGCCTGATGCTTCCCGAGGAGTACGGCGGGGCCGGCTCGTCGCTCCTCGACGGCGTGGTGCTGGCCGAGGAGCTCGGTGCATCGCTCGCCCCGGTCCCGTACCTCGAGAGCTGCGTGCTGTCCGCCGGCGTGCTGGTCGCGGCCGGCTCGGACGAGCAGCTCGCCGCGTGGCTGGGCCCGATCGTGGACGGCTCGGCCATCGTGGTGCCGGCGTGGCTCGAGCCCGGCAACGGCTACTCGCCCAAGGGGGTGCAGGCGACGGCGACCCCGACCGGCGACGGCTTCGTGCTGAGCGGCTCCAAGGCCCACGTCCGCTTCGCCAAGGTGGCCGCCCGTCTGGTGGTGCTGGCCCGCACGGGTGCGGGCGACACCGACGTCGACCTGTTCCTGGTGGACCCGACCGCCGCGGGCGTGACGCTCACGCAGCAGATGACGATCTCCTCCGACACCCAGTACCGGGTGGACCTCGACGGGGTCGAGGTGTCGGCCGCCGACCGGATCGGTGACCCGGGCACCGGCTGGGCCACGTGGTCGAAGGCCATGGAGGAGGCGATGGTGATCGCCGCCGCGCTCGCCAACGGCGGTGCGGAGCACGCGCTCGACATCACCACCCAGTACGCCAAGGACCGTGAGCAGTTCGGCAAGCCGCTCGGTGCGTTCCAGGCGCTGTCGCACTACCTCGCGGACGCCAAGACCGTGCACGACGGGGCGAAGCTCCTGACCTACGAGGCCGCCTGGGCACAGGGCGCGGGCCGGTCGCTGCAGAAGCTGGCGCCGATGGCCAAGCTCTTCTCCTGCAACTCCTACCGGGACCTGACCGCGACCGCGCAGCAGATCTTCGGCGGCGTGGGCTTCACGCTCGAGTACGAGATCCAGCTCTACTTCCGTCGCGCCAAGCAGCTTCAGCTGTCGTGGAACGACACCCGCCGCTGCGAGGAGCTCGTGGCGGTCGCCGTGCTCGACGGCGAACCCGCCCCCGCCTGAGTCAGGCGACGGGCGAGGGGAGCAGGACGCCGGCCGCGGTCATGTCGTCCACGAGGCCGAGCGCGTCGTTCAGGGTGCCCTTCGGGGCGCCCCAGGCGAGCAGGAGGTCGCAGGTCAGCAGCTCGGTGAGCTGGCGTCCGTCGTAGGCGTCCTCCTCGGGGAGGGCGTTGCGGCCGCCCACGTTGGAGACCATGAGCGTGCCGTTCATCGCGCCCACCCATCGCAGCGTCCGGCGGAGGCCGTCGTCGCCGGGGCGGTCGTCGGCGGGGGCGAGTGCGCCGCTGGTCACGGCCTGGTCGAGCAGCTGGTAGGTCTCGGTGAGGAGCGTGAGCGCCTGGGGCATGACCCCGCCCACGTCGTCCGCGGAGATGTACTGCTCGGGCGTGGAGATCAGCAGCTGCATGAACTCGAACTCGCGGGGGTGCAGCGTGGGCAGGTTCACGAACAGGCGCTCGTTGGCCACGATCCTCACCAGCGAGGCGGTGGGCTCGTCCACGGCCCGTTCGGCGAGGTAGGCGTCCCAGTCCTCCGCGGCGCGGTGGTAGGTGCCGAGCACGGTGCTGACGGCGGTCGACATCAGCGAGGCCATCAGCGCCGACTTGGAGGCGAAGTACGTGTAGATGGTGCCCACGGCGCAGTCGACGCGGTCGGCCACCGCCTGCATCGTCAGCCCGTCGAGCCCGTGCTCGGTGACCAGTTCGGTGGCCGCCGCGACGAGTTGGTCGTGGCGCGCCGCCCGGTTCCGGGCCCGTCGCCCGAGTGCTGGTGTGCTCATCCCAAACCCCGTTCCATCGCCGATCCACCGGGTCCGCGGCGCGTCCCCGTCATCCCTCATCGGCCAGCCTTGCCGCTCCGGTTGATCGTTGCCAGCCGTTCACCCGGAATTTCATTGTGCGGCGTACGGGCACGATCCCCGGTTGTCGCGCGCCCCGCCCGGCGCGCACGGTTTCTGACGACCCGTCAGGTCGCCGTACACTGACCGGTCGCCCCGGTCGCGTCCCGGTCGGGGATCGAGGCGGAGGCCCGGAGGAACCATGCGAGGGATCATCAGCAGCGCCGGGTACCTGCCCCACTGGCGGCTGCAGCGCCCGGCCATCGCGGCGGTGCTCGGCGGCTCCGCCGGCAAGGGCACCCGCACCGTCGCCTCCTTCGACGAGGACGCCACCACCCTGGCCGTGGAGGCGTCACGGCGGGCGCTGCGCGGCGCCGGCGCGGACGTGACCTCGGTCTGGTTCGCCACCACGAGCCCCACGTACATGGAGAAGACGAACGCCACCGTGCTGCACGCGGCGTTGCGGCTCCCTGCCACGGCCCCGGCCGCGGATGCCGCCGGCGCGCTCCGGGGCACCAACGCAGCGCTCCGCGCCGCGCTCCGCTCCACCGAGACCGGCGTGCTGGTGGCGGCCGGCGACGTGCGCACCGGGCCGGCCGGATCCTCCGACGAGCGCGACGGCGGCGACGCCGGGGCCGCCGTGCTGGTGGGTGACGCCGACGCCACCGGGCTCGTCGCGGAGTTCCTGGGCACCGGCTCGGCCACCCGGGAGTTCCTCGACCGCTGGCGTGTGCCGGGCGAGCTGCGCACCCGGGCCTGGGAGGAGCGGTTCGGCCAGCAGCGCTACGACGACCTCGCCGGTCGCGCGTTCGAGTCCGCACTGGCGGACGCCGGGCTCGAGGCCGCCCAGGTGGCGCGGGTGGCGATCAGCGCGCCGCACGCCCGGGCCGGCGCCGCGCTGGCGAAGCGGCTCGGTGCCGCCGGCGTGGAGGTGGCCGACGCCCTGGGTGCCACGGTGGGCTTCACCGGTGCCGCGCACCCGCTGCTGCTTCTCGCCCGGCTCCTCGAGGACGCCGCGGAGGGCCAGGTGGTGGCGCTGGTCGCCCTGGCCGACGGCGCGGACGTGTTCCTGTTCCGCCGCACCGCCGCACCGCTCGCCGTACCCACGGTGGGGGACCAGCTCGACGGGGGCGACGACTCGCTGCCCTACGCGAAGTACCTGTCGTGGCGGGGCGTGCTGCCGGTGCAGCCACCGAACCGGCCCGAACCGGCTCGCATGTCGGCGTCCGCGGCCGAGCGCCGCCTCGACTGGAAGTACGGCTTCGTGGGCTCGGCCGACCGGGAGTCGGGCGCGTTGCACCTGCCGCCGTCGCGGGTGAGCTTCGTGGGCGGGAACGTGGACGACATGGACCCCGCCCCCATGGCCGACGTTCCCGCCACCGTGGCCACCTTCACCGTGGACTCGCTGGCGTACTCGCCGTCGCCGCCCGTGGTGTTCGCCGTGTGCGACTTCGAGGGTGGCGGCCGTCTGCCGATGGAGCTCACCGACACCACCGCCGCCGAGGTGTCGATCGGGATGCCGGTGGAGATGACGTTCCGCCGGCTCAACGCCGCCGACGGCATCGCGAACTACTTCTGGAAGGCGCGGCCCGTACGGTCGGGTCCGGTCGCCGGTGCGACCGCCGCCGCCACCGTCGAGGGAGGTCAGTGATGGGCAGTCACGGGATCAAGGACCGGGTGGCCATCATCGGGATGGGCTGCACGCCGTTCCGGGAGCACTGGGACCGCAGCACCGACGACCTCGCCATCGACGCCGTCGCCGAGGCCACCGCGTCCGCGGGCGTGGCGGTGCCCGACATCGACGCCTGGTGGCTCGGCACGGCGCAGTCCGGCATGAGCGGCATCACGCTGGCCGCTCCGCTCAAGCTCGAGGGCAAGCCGGTGACCCGCGTGGAGAACTATTGCGCGACCGGCTCCGAGGCCCTGCGCCAGGCCTGCTACGCGGTGGCCTCAGGCGCCTACGACGTGGCCGCCGCGGTGGGCGTGGAGAAGGTGAAGGACTCCGGCTACCAGGGCCTGAACGCCTTCCCGATCCCGAACGACGGCACCAACCGCACCCTGACCGCGGCCGCGATGTTCTCGCTCGTGGCCCCGGCGTACGCGGAGAAGTACGGGGTGGACCCGAAGGAGCTGCGCCGCACGCTCGCGCGCATCGCCTCGAAGAACCACGCGAACGGCGCCCACAACCCCCGCGCCCAGTTCCGCCGCGAGATGGACGTGGACGCGATCTGCCGCATGCCCGAGGTGGCCGGGATGCTCTCGGTGTTCGACTGCGCCGGTGTGGCCGACGGCGGCGCCGCGGCCATCGTCGTGCGCGCCGAGGACGCCCACCGCTACACCGACAACCCCCTCTACGTGAAGGCCCTGAGCTTCGTGGCCGGCAACGGCTCCGGGCTGCTCGACCCCGACTACGACTACACGCACTTCCCGGAGTGCGAGTGGGCGGCCAAGGACGCGTACGCACAGGCCGGCATCACCGACCCGCGGCGGGAGCTCGCGATGGCCGAGGTGCACGACTGCTTCACCCCGACCGAGCTGGTGCTCATGGAGGACCTCGGATTCTCCGAGCGGGGCCACGCGTGGGAGGACTGCGAGGCCGGCGTGTTCGACCTCCACGGCGACCTTCCGGTGAACACCGACGGCGGGCTCAAGTCCTTCGGCCACCCGGTCGGCGCGTCGGGCCTGCGGATGCTCTTCGAGTGCTGGCTGCAGCTCCGGGGCGAGGCCCCCGAGGACCGGCGCATCGACACCGCGGACCGCGGCCTCGCCCTGACCCACAACCTGGGCGGGTACCCGGGCGAGATGGTGAGCTTCGTCGGGATCTGGGGAACCGGGCGGGAGTAGTCTCGCCCCTCACCGGAACGCCGCGGCACCGACCGTCGGCGCGGGCCGCAGAAAGGGAGCGCCGGGTGGGAGAACAGGTCGAGTCGGCCCGCCCCGGCCGCGCCGAGGCGGTCGCCCGGGTGGCGGAGCTGCTGGCCGAGGGCCGCGCCCCGGCTGTGTACCTCGTGGCGGTCGACCGCTTCGAGGACCTCGTCGCCTCCGACCCCGACGGCACCACGGAGGCGATGGAGGACATCGCCCAGCGTCTCGACCGCATCCTCCGCTCGAGCGACATGCTCGCCTCCGACGGTCCCGGCCGCTTCGTGCTCGTGGGCGCCGAGGTGGTGCCCGAGGTGGCGGGCTCGCTGATGGAGCGCATCGAGGGGGCCACCGCGTTGCCCGTCGACGTGGCCGGCCAGGTGCTGTCGTTGCGGGTCGCGGTCGGCGTGGGTCTGGCCCGTCCCGACACGGCGCCCACGGAGCCGGCCGCCGCGCTGCTCGAGCGGGCGGAGATGGACCTCGCACGACGCCGGGGTTGACACCGCCCGAGGTGTAAGGGTTACCTATCACCCAGTGGCAGCCGAGCCTGAGGGCTGCCGGTGCCGTCGAAGTGGCGGGCGGAGGACGAGATGCTGCAGACCTTCCTGACCGGACTGCGAGAGGGCCTCGAGGCGGCGCTGGTCGTGAGCATCCTCATGACCTTCCTTGTGCGCGGCGGCCACCGCGACCGCATCCCGGCGCTGTGGGCCGGCGTCGGCGTGGCGGTAGTCCTCTCGTTGGGCTTCGGCGCGGTGCTGCACTTCACCTCCGCCAACATGAGCTTCGAGGCCCGGGAGGCCTTCGGCGGGATCCTGTCGATCATCGCCGTGGGCTTCGTCACCTGGATGGTCTTCTGGATGAAGCGGGCCTCCCACACGATCAAGGCCGACCTGCACGGCAAGATGGCCGAGGCGGTCGAGCTCGGGGCCCTGGCCGTGGGGCTCGCCGCCCTCCTGGCCGTGGGGCGCGAGGGCCTGGAGACCGCGCTCTTCATCTACCCGACGTTCCAGGCGCAGGGTGCGGGCGCCGGCCCGGCGATCGGTGCGGTGCTCGGCCTCGGCACGGCGGTGTTCCTCGGCTGGTTGCTCTACCGCGGCGCGGTCCGGCTCGACCTCGGCAAGTTCTTCCGGTTCACCGGCATCGCGCTGATCGTGATCGCGGCCGGGGTCCTGGCCTACGGCGTCCACGACCTGCAGGAGGCGGGCATCCTCCCCGGCCTCGACAACCTGGCGTGGAGCCTCTCGTACTCCGTCGACAGCATCCTCGGCACGCTGCTCAAGGGCGTGTTCAACATCTCGCCCCAGATGACCGTGCTCCAGGTGGCGGTCTACCTCGCCTACCTGGTGCCCACGATGGTGCTGTTCCTCCGCCCGGCCCGGCCCCGCCCGGCGCCGGCCGCGCCGGCCGACGCGGACCGTTCCGCCGTCGCCGTGTGAGCGGCCGGCCGAACGCCGGCCGGCCGACCCTGAACCCACCCGTCCACCCCCACCAACCCGAGAGGGAGCCCCCATGCCCGTCCGTCCGTCCGTCCGTCGCGCCCTCGGCGCCGTCCCGCTCGTCGCGCTCGCCCTCGCCGGGGTGGTCGGGTGCTCGTCCGACGAGGCGGCCACCAAGGTCGCGGTCACCGGCACGAACGACGCCTGCACCGCGGCCCGTACCCAGCTCCCGGCCGGGTCGATCGCGTTCGACTTCACCAACAAGGCCGACAAGGTGAATGAGCTGTACGTCGTCCGGGAGGGCGGCGAGGTGGTCGGCGAGGTGGAGAACGTGACCACCGGGACCAGCCGCACCCTCACGGCGGACCTGTCGGCGGGCACCTACACGTTGCGGTGCAAGCCCGGCCAGGGGGGCAACGGGATCGAGTCCACGGTGAAGGTGACCGGGTCCGGTGGCGCCGCCGCGGCCGCCGCCGATCGTACGGTCACCTTCGACGCCGCCGACTTCGCCTACAAGGACCTCGACGTGAGCGGGATCACCAAGGGCCAGAGCGTGAAGTTCGCGATGACGAACTCGGGCGCGCAGAACCACGAGTTCGAGGTGGTGGGCCCGGACGGCGAGACCGTCGGCGAGATCGCCGAGATCGCCCCCGGTGCGAACGGCACCGCCACCATCACCTTCACCGAGCCGGGTGAGTACACCTACCAGTGCATCCTGAAGGACCCGGCCGACGGCATGCAGCACGACATGAAGGGCATGAAGGGCACCTTCACCGTCGCTGCGTCCTGAGCGGCCGGCCGGCCCGGCTCGCCCTCATGCGGGCGGGTTCCTAACATCCGGCGGTCCGAGCGTCGGCGGCCGGGTGGCCGCCCAGGAGGGCCCGTGGCCGCGATCATCCCGAACGGCAACCTGGCGTGGGGCATGCAACTGCCCATCCAGTCGCAGTCGACCATCTACGCCCAGCCGTGGGAGGCCGACAGTGGCCCCACCGAGCTCGCGGCGATCGCCCGTGCCGCGGACCGGGCCGGGGCGTTCTACGTGGCCGTGTGCGACCACGTGGCGATCCCCCGACCGTCCGACGAGGCGATGTCGACCGTCTGGTACGACACCGTCGCCACGCTGGGATGGCTGGCCGGCCTCACCGGTCAGGTGCACCTGCTCAGCCACGTGTACGTCCTGCCGTACCGGCACCCGCTGATGACCGCGAAGGCCTTCGCCACGCTCGACGCCCTCTCGGGCGGCCGGGCGATCCTCGGCGTGGGGGCCGGCCACCTCGAGAGCGAGTTCCGCCTGCTCGGCGCCGACTACGAGGGCCGCGGGCCCGCCGTGGAGGACGCCATCCGCGTGATCCGTGTGGCGTTCGAGGAGGAGTACCCGACCGTCGGCGGGCCGGGTGCCGAGGTGGGTGTGGGCATGCGCCCCCGTCCCGAGCGTCCCGGTGGCCCGCCGATCTGGATCGGTGGATCGTCGGTGGCGGCGATCCGCCGGGCCGCCCGCTTCGGCGACGGCTGGCTGCCGCAGGGTCCGCCGAAGATGGGAATGGCCGCCGCGATCGAGATGATCCGTACCGAGCGCCAGGGCGCGGGCCTGTCGGAGCGGTTCGACATGGGCGTGAACTGCGAGCCGATCCACGTGGGCGAGCCGGCCTTCGACGTGCCCCGCTGGACGCTCTCCGGCGAGCCCGGCCGGGTGGCCGAGGGGCTGCGCAAGTACCCGGCGCTCGGGGTCAACCAGCTCCAGCTGCGCTTCCTGGCCCGCTCGGCCGGTGAGCTGTGTGACCAGATCGAGCGGTTCGGCACCGAGGTGTGGCCGGAGATCCTGAGCTGAGACCGGTCAGTCGCCGGCGTCCGCGAGGCGGCGCCGCAGCTCCTGGTTCTCCTCCTCCAGCTCGGCGAGGCGCCGGGCGCTGCCGCGCAGCATCGAACGGGCGAGGCGGGGCAGGTCGTCGAGCAGCGTGTTGAACCCGCGCCGGTCGATCACCTCGAGGGTCATGTCGGTGGCGGCCACCACGGAGGCGGTGCGGGCCACGGCGTCGAGCAGCGCGACCTCGCCGAAGTAGGCGCCCGGACCGATCGTCGCCACGGTGACGCCGTCCTTCACCACGTCGGCCTCGCCCTCGACGATCACAGCGAACTCCTGGCCCAGGTCGCCCTGGCGGATGATCGTGCGGCCGGCCTCCACGTGCACCTCGTCGGCCACGCTGTCGATCTCGGCGAGCTCGTCCTCCGTGCAGCCGGCGAAGATCGGCAGGTGGCGGAAGTGTGCGTGCGAGTCGGGGCGCGAGGTCACGCGGCCGAGCCTAACCTCGCCCCGTCACGGCCCGACGGCCCTGCGGGACCACCGCGCGGGTGACGGGCCGCCCGAGGAGGAGCACCGTGGTCAAGATGTTCGCCGTCCTGCGTCGCAAGCAGGGGATCTCCCACGAGGAGTTCGTGACCCACTGGCGAGACGTGCACGGTCCGCTCATCCGCGACTCGGCGCTGGCCCGCCACATCGTCCGCTACGAGCAGCACCCGCGGCACCGCCCGGACGGCCTCTCCGGCAACGACGGCATCGACGGCGTGGCCGTGCAGTGGTTCCGCAGCATCGATGACTTCGCGGCCTTCATCTCCGACCCGCTGTACCCGGAGCTGGTGGCGCCCGACGAGCTGCGGTTCATCGACATGGAGCGGATCGAGTTCCTGATCACGGAGGAGCCGAACGTGGTGATCGACGGGCCGCGCGGTGATGCCGAGGGTGGTCCGGCCGGGACGGGTGTGGCGTGAGCGGCGCAGCGGTGGTCACCGGCGCGGTCGTCGTCACCGGTGGCGCCTCGGGGATCGGCGCGGCCACGTGTCGCCTGCTCGCGGCCGGGGGCGCCCGGGTCGGCGTGCTCGACCGTGACGCCGCGGGCGCGGCCGCCGTGGCCGACGAGGTGGGCGGGCTCGCGCTCGAGGCGAACGTGGCCGACACCCCGGCCCTCGAGGCCGCGCTCCTCCGGGCCCACGACGAGCTGGGCGGGCTGACCGGCCTGGTCAACAACGCGGGTGTCGGCAACCTGAAGCGCCTCGAGGCCTACACCGACAAGGAGCTCGACCTCATCTGGCGGGTCAACGTCACCGGCGTCTACGCGGGGCTCCGCGCCGCGGCGCCGTTGCTACGGGAGTCGGCCGCCGCGGGGCGCGGCGCAGCGGTGGTGAACGTGGCGAGCGTGTCAGGTGTGCGCCCCACCCGGGGCGAGGCCCCCTACTCCGCGGCGAAGGCGGCGGTGATCGCCCTCACGAAGTCGGCCGCGCTCGAGTGGGCGCCCGACGTGCGGGTGAACTGCGTGTCGCCCGGGTTCATCCACACGCCGCTCAACGACGTGCTCGTGCAGGACCCGGCCGGCCGCGCCGGGATCGAGGAACGCACGCCCCTCGGTCGCGTGGGCACCGCGGAGGAGACCGCCGGGCTCATCGCATTCCTGCTGTCGGACGCGGCGGGGTACCTGACCGGCCAGAACCTGGTGCTGGACGGCGGCACGCTCCTGCCGTCGGCCCAGATGGATCCGATCCTCGGCCCGCTGCTCGACCTGGGCGGTTGAGCCCGGTCAGGAGCGGGGTGACTAGAACGTGTTCCAGTTCGGCGCGGTAGCATCGCGCCATGTCGCCGGAGCCCGCCCACACCGACCTGCCGAAGATCGTCTCGGTCGACGACCACGTCATCGAACCGCCGAACGTCTGGCAGGACCGCCTCCCCGAGAAGTTCAAGGAGGTGGGCCCGAAGTCGGCCCGCGGGAAGAGCAGCATGAGCTTCGTCGGCGGCGTGTTCTCCTTCCAGGAGGACCCCGAGGGCACCGTCGGCGACTGGTGGACCTTCGAGGGCAACATGTTCCCGCTCACCCGCCTCGAGGCCGC
>JBMOJH010000120.1:0-9759 GCA_049316905.1 Microthrixaceae bacterium
GAGGTGTTCCGTCGCCACCTCGAGGCCGCCGCGACCGACGTGGCGACCATCGGCTTCGCCGGCTTCTTCGGGTTCGCGGTGGAGTACCTGCCGCTCGCCCACGACCGCGGCGAGACGCAGTGCCCGGTGCTGCTCACCCCGGCCTTCTCGGTGGCCGAGTCGGTCGGCGACGCCGAGCGCCAGGCCGAGGCGGTGGAGGACCGGCGGCTGCGTCATCACGTCCGTCGGGCGTGGAAGTCCTTCAAGATGGGCGCGGTGTCGTGCTTCAGCTTCGTGGGGCCGGTCGGCCTCGTGTACCTGCCGAAGATGTTCACCGACGCCTACGGCCGGACCCGCCCGGTGGCCCGTCCGGAGGACGAGGCGCTGCCCCGGTGGGCCATCGACGCGAAGGGTCCGACCCTGGAGCCCACGCCCGCTCCTGACGGTGGCGATGCGGGGGCCGGCATCCCGCTCGAGGCACGGGTGCAGCTCGCGACCGGTGCGCTCACCGCGATGTCGCTCACCGAGGGCTTCGCGCCCATCGTCGCCATCGTGGGACATGGCGCCAGCACCACGAACAACCCCTACGACACCGGCCTCGATTGCGGTGCCTGCGGCGGTCACACCGGTGAGGCCAACGCCCGTGTGGCCGCGGCGATCCTGAACGACCCGCAGGTGCGGGCCGCCCTCGCCGACAACGGCATCGAGGTCCCCGCCGACACGCGGTTCGTGGCCGCCCAGCACAACACGACCACCGACGAGATCACGGTCTTCGACCGGGGTGCGATCCCCGCGTCGCACCTCGACGCGCTGGCGTCGCTCGAGGCGTCCTTCGAGGTGGCGGGCCGAGGCGCCCGCGCCGAGCGGGCCCGCCGCATGGGCATCGACCCGGCCTCCGACGTGGACGCCGCGGTGCTGCGGCGCAGCGCTGACTGGGCCCAGGTGCGACCCGAGTGGGGTCTCGCCGGGTGCCGGGCCTTCGTGGTCGCCCCCCGTGGGCGCACCAAGGACCTCGACCTCGGCGGCCGGGCGTTCCTGCACTCCTACGAGTGGCGCAAGGACGAGGGCTTCGGGGTGCTCGAGCTGGTGATGACGGCGCCGATGGTGGTGGCCAGCTGGATCAGCCTCCAGTACTACGCCTCCACGGTGGAGAACCGACTCTTCGGCTCCGGCAACAAGGTGCTGCACAACGTGGTCGGCAAGCTCGGCGTGCTCGAGGGCAACGGCGGCGACCTGCGGGTCGGTCTGCCGTGGCAGTCGGTGCACGACGGCGAGGAGTACCAGCACGAGCCGCTGCGGCTGAACGTGGTCATCGAGGCGCCGATCGACGCGATGAACGACGTGCTCGCCAACCACGCCGGCGTGAAGGACCTCGTCGACAACGGCTGGCTGCAGCTGCTCGCCTTGGACGACGGCGGCCGCATCTCGCACCGCTACGCGGGTGACCTGAACTGGGAGCCCGTGGGCTGAGCCCGCCGCCCGCTCCGGTGGTGGCGGAGCACGGCCCGAGCGGCCCCCGCGCCGCACATGCCGTGGACGCCGCCGCCGGGCGGGGTGGACGACGAGCAGAGCCACACCCCCTCGGCCGGGGTGGACCACGGGTGCAGCGACGGCGTGGGCCGGAACAGGAACTGGCGCAGGTCGGACCTGCCGCCGTTGATGTCGCCGCCCACGTAGTTCGCGTCGTGGCGTTCCATGTCGACCGCGGTCATCACGTGGCGTTCGAGCACCAGGTCGCGGAAGCCGGGCGCGGCCGCCTCGATCACCGCCTCGATCTCCGCGGACGCGTCCCGGTCGCTGCCGTGGGGGACGTGGCAGTAGGCCCAGAGCGTGTGGCGGCCCTCCGGGGCGCGTGAGGGGTCGAACCGGCTCGGCTGGGCGAGCAGCACGAACGGCCGCTCGGCGTGGCGGCCGCGCTGGACCGCCTCCTCCGCGACCCGCACCTCGGCCAGCGTGCCGCCGAGGTGCACGGTGCCGGCCCGCGCGGTGGCGGGATCGCGCCACGGGACCGGTCCGGAGAGCGCCCAGTCCACCTTGCAGACGCCCGGGCCGTAGCGGAACCGTTCGAGCGCCCGGCGCCGGGCCGGGGGGATCCGGTCACCGGCGAGGGCGAGCAGCTGCCGCGGCGTGACGTCGAGCAGCACGGCGCGGCACGGGGGCAGCTCGTCGAGCGAGGCCACCCGGCGCCCGCAGGTGACCGTGCCCCCCTCGGCGGTGAGCAGCTCGACCAGCGCGTCCGCGATCGCCTGTGAGCCGCCCCGCGCCACCGGCCAGCCCACCAGGTGCGCGAGCTGGCCGAGCAGGAGCCCGAAGCCCGCGGTGACCGGTGCGTCGAGCGGGAGGATCGAGTGCGCGGCCAGGCCGGCGAGCAGAGCCGGCGCGGCGTCGCCCCGGAACCGGGTCCGTCCGAGGGCCGCGGCCGACCGCAGGCCCGCGAGGCCGTAGCGCACCGTGGGGCCGATCGAACCGGGGGACCGCAGCAACGGGCGGGGCACCGAGCGCGGCGCGAGCAGCGTGTCGACCAGCGGCAGGCCACCGCGCACGAGCGGGCCGAGCAACCGCTCCCACGCCGGTCCGTCGGCGCCGAGGCCCGCGGCGGTGGCCGCGACCGAGCGCTCGAGCAGCACCGAGCGGTCGGGCCCGAGCACGTGGGCCACCGGGACGTCGGGTTGGATCCACTCCACGCCGTGGTGTTCGAGGCCGAGGTCGCGCAGGGCCGGTGACGCGATGCCGAGCGGGTGGACCGCCGAGCACACGTCGTGGCGGAACCCCGGCAGCGTCAGCTCCTCGGTGCGGGTGCCACCGCCGGCCACGGGCGCGGCCTCGAGCACCTCCACCGCCCACCCGGCGCGCGCGAGCGTGAGCGCGGCCACCAACCCGTTGGGTCCCGCGCCCACCACCACGGCGTCAGGTCGTGCGTTCACGCCGCCACTCTCCCAGACCCGGACGGCCTGCTTTCCTCAGCGTGCGTTCCCGATATCGGGAAGGACGCTCAGGAAGCAGGCGGATGGGTCGGGCATGATGCGGGGATGGGCACCCGGGGGGAACTGAAGGAGCTGCGGCGGCACCGGGTCCCGGCGTGGTGGCGCGACGCCAAGCTCGGCATCTTCGTGCACTGGACCCCGGCGAGCGTGCCGGGGTGGGCGCCGGTGGACTCCCACATCGGTGACCTGCTGGGTGCCGGTCGGTCCGACGCGCTGGCCGACAACCCGTACACCGAGTGGTACGAGAACTCGCTCCGGTTCCCGGACAGCCCGGCGAGCCGTCACCACCGCGCCACCTACGGCACCAAGCCGGTGGAGGAGTTCGCGGCCGAGTGGGAGGCCGCGCTCGACGAGTGGGATCCCGACGCATGGGCCGCCGAGTTCGCGGCCACCGGGGCGCGGTACGTGGTGCTCGTCGCCAAGCACCACGACGGCTGGTGCCTGTGGCCCACGTCGGTGGCGAACCCGCACCGTGCGTTCTGGCACAGCCGGCGCGACGTGGTCGGCGAGCTGGGCGAGGCGGTGCGCGGGGCGGGCATGCGCTTCGGCATCTACTACTCGGGCGGTCTCGACTGGACCTTCGACGACCGGCCCATCGGGAACCTCGGCGACCTGCTCGCCGCGGTGCCCCGGGGCGCGTACCCCGCGTACGCCGCTGCCCATGTGCGCGAGCTCGTGGCGCGGTACCGGCCCAGCGTGCTCTGGAACGACATCGCCTGGCCCGGCGGACCCGCCCAACTGTGGCCCCTGATGGCCGAGTACTACCGCGACGTGCCCGACGGCGTCCTCAACGACCGGTGGATGCCGTGGTCGCCGCTGATGGGCGCGGCCCGATCGGCCACCGTGCGCCGGTGGGCCGACGCGCTGAACGCCCGGGTGAGTCGGTCCGACCGCGGGCTGGTGCCGCCGCGGCCACCCCACTTCGACGTGCGGACGCCGGAGTACGCGGTGTTCCCCGACGTGCGCAGCGAGCCGTGGGAGTGCGTGCGGGGGATGGACCAGAGCTTCGGCTACAACCGCAACTCCGGCCCGGAGCACTTCCTGTCGCGCGACGAGCTCCTCGCCACCTTCACCGACGTCGTGGCGAAGGGCGGGAACCTGCTCCTCAACGTGGGACCCCGCGGCGAGGACGCGGCGATCCCCGACGAGCAGCTGGCCCGCCTGCGCTGGCTGGCCGACTGGGGTGAGACCGGCGGGGCCACGGTGGTGGGTTCGCGGCCGTGGGTGCGCGCCCAGGCGACCGGGGTCGACGGCACGGACTGGCGCTTCTGGGCCGCGGACCGCTCGGTGTACGCGTGCCCGCAGGGTCCGGTGGACGGCACCGTGGTCGTCCCCAGCGTGGCGGCGACGCCCACCACCGGTGTGCGCCTGGCCGGGACGGGGACCGAGCCGTCGCTGCCGTGGGCCCGCCGGCCCGACGGGGGCGTCGAGGTGACCCTGCCGGGTCGGCTGGAGCGCCCGGTGCTGACGCTCACCGGCGTGACGGCGTCCTGAGCGGTCGATCCCTGCCCCTCCGAACGGGTCGGGCGCCCGCTACGGTGCCCGCCGTGTCGCACAACCGCCGGTGGGGATGGCTGGCCGCCGGGCTCCTGGCCGCCGGGGTGCTCTGCATGGTCGTGCCCGCGCTGCTGCGCGACGGGATCTGCGGCCTGCTGCGCTGCGCCGACAGCACCCCCGACATCGCGGTCACCCGCACCGCGCCCGGTGACCTCGTGATCCTGGTGCCGGAGGGCGCGGCGCCGGCCGTGCGGGCGGTGCGGCTCCTGCAGTCGAGTTCCGGGGGGAGCGGCGGCTCGATCGCGTGGGGGGTGCGCCGTGAGGCGGGCGCGGACCGGGCGTCGTCGCCGACCGCGTTCGTGGTGGGTCAGCAGCCCCCGGGCTTCCGCACCACCCAGCCCTCGGCCGGGCCGGTGGCCAAGGGCGCGTGGCAGGCCGAGGTGTCGTTCCGGTGCACCACGGCCTCGCTTCCGTTCAACGCCGCGGCCGTGGGGGTGGGTCAGGTGCGGTCGTGGAACGGGACCACGCGTGGCGCCGGGTTCGCTCCCGGCGCCAACGACACCGAGACGTGTGCCACCGAACCGGGATCGGTCGAGCGGGCGCTGTTCGTCGGTGGCGCGGTCGCGGCAGTGGTGGGGGCGCTGATCGGGATCGTGGTGCTGTTCCGCCGCGACCCGCCCGAGCCCGACGACGACCTCGTCTGGGCGCCGACCGCCGACGGCTGAGCGCCGTCACCCCACCACCTCACTCGCGTCTGCGGAGGTTGACTCGCCTCTGGGGCGACCGAGGACCCCTATGCCGCGAAGGGGGTGAAGTTCGGGGCGGTGAGGGGCCAGGGGCGGGCCCGCTCGAGCGCGGCCGCCGTGCCGAGCGCGAGGCCGTCGCCGAACCGTGGCGCCACCACCTGCAGGCCCATCGGCACGCCCGCGTCGTCGAGGCCCATCGGCACCGACACCGCCGGGTGACCGGTCGCGTTCAGCTCCGGGGTGTTGGTGGCGATCGTCGGGTCGTGCTCCACCGCACCGGCGTGGTCCGGCGTGGGGCCCTCGGGCCCCCACGCCTGCACGTTGAGGGTGGGCAGCGCCAGCACGGCATCGCGGCCCAGCAGCGCGTCGATCCGCGCGCCCACCTCATGACGCCGGCGCTGGGCGGCCAGGTAGTCGCCGGCGGTCACGGTCGCGCCGAACCGCACCATCTCATGCGTGGAGTCGTCGAGCTCGTCCCAGCGGTCGCGCACCTCGGCCAGGCTCTGCGCGAGCTCGGCGGTGGCCATCACGTACCAGTCCATGACCGCGGCCGGGTCCGACGGCGCGGCCACCCGTTCCACGCTCAGCCCCTCCGATGCCAGCGCCGCGAGCGCCTCGTCGTAGGCCGCCTCGACCACCGGGTCCACGTCGGCCCGGAAGGTGCGGCACGCCAGCACGCGCGACGGCGGGCGCGGTGTGGGGTCGATCGTGGCGGCGGGGAACGACGTCCAGTCGCCGTCGGCCGGGCCGAACACCACGTGGGCCTGGAGGACCACGTCGGCCACGGTGGCCGCGGAGACGCCCTGGGTGGAGAACTCCACCCAGCGGGGCAGGACGTTGCGGCCGACCGCGCCCATGGTCGGCTTGAGCCCCACCAGCCCGCACAACGCGGCGGGGATGCGCACGCTGCCGCCGCCGTCGGACGTGGTGGCCAGCGGTGCGAGACCGGCGGCCAGCGCCGCGGCCGACCCGCCGCTCGAACCACCCGGCGAGCGCGACGGGTTCCACGGGTTCAGCGTGGCGCCGAAGAGGCCGTTGGCCGTGAACGGGGCGTGACCGAACTCGGGGCTGTTCGTCCGGCCGACCACCACCGCACCGGCGGCGCGCATCCGGGCCACGACCACGTCGTCCACCTCGTCGGGCGCGGCGTCCGCGTAGAGGCGGGACCCCATCGTGGTTACCGAGCCCCGACAGCGCGCCATGTCCTTCACCAGCAGCGGGAGTCCGGCGAGGGGACCGTGGCCGTCGTGCGCGGCGGCGTCGCGACGGGCCGACTCCGCGTCGACCCGGATCACCGCGTTCAGCTCCCCGGCCGCGCCGATGCGACGGAGGCTCTCCTCCACCAGCTCCGGGGCAGTGACGTCCCCGGCATGGACCCGACCGACCAGCTCGCTCAGCATCCCGGGACCGTACCGCCACGGCACCGTCGGACGTCACCCCGTCGGGCGGGGTCGTCGGCGGTGGCGCTGGGCGCCCAGTCGTCGACCGCGGGGGCTGGTGATCGTGAAGCCGCCATCGGGGTCGACGACCATCGTCCATCCGCGGCGGTGCACCACACCGTGGTGGTGACGGCACAGCGAGGCCAGGAACTCGATGTCGGTGGCACCACCGTCGGTGACCCGCACCACGTGGTGGAGGTCGCACCAGTTCGGCGGGGCGTCGCAGCCCGGGAACACGCAGCCGCCGTCGCGGGCACGGGCCGCCCGACGCTGCGCAGGGCCGGCGAGGCGGGCCGTGCGACCGAGGCGGAGCGGGTCGCCGGTGGCCGGGTCGATGAGCAGCGGCGTGACCATGGCATCGCACAGGCGCGGCACGAGTTCGCCGGTGCCCACCCGCCGGCCCGAGCGGTCACGGGCGGAGGAATCCGGATGCGGGTGCGCCCGCGGGTCGGGCTCAGCGGCCAGTGCCGGGTGATCGACGGGGATCACCACCGTGAGGTCCGCGACGGTGGCTGCCGGGTCACCCGCGGCGGCACCGAGGCGGACGAGGTCCTCGAGTGCATCGGCGCGCAGTTGCGGTCGGGTGGGCGTGGGTAGGTCGCCGTGGGTGGCGCGGGCGACCTCGGCGTGCCGACGGAACAACCGGTCGGCGTGGGTGTCGAGCAGGTGCTCCACGGTGTTGGCCTGGTCGCCCACGAGTACGCCCCGGAGGTGGAGCGTGTCGCCCACCCGGCCCCAGGTCAACGATCGTCGCTCGGGCGCAGGGTCGTGGCCGCCGTCGGCATCGGCGTGCCGGGCGAGGGCCCGCACGTGGTCGGCCCACTCCTCGAACCGGCACAGGCCGGCGAGGGTGACGAGTTCCTCCTGCGCCCCCGCGAGCACGTCGCGGACCCGGGGCGTGGCGGCGTCGACGACCACACGGGCGTGCTCCAGCGTGAGGCGCCCGTCGAACAGTGCCGCCGCCACGACCCCGAGGTGACGGAGCCCGCGGCCCACGCGCACCCGGCGACCGGCGTCGACACGGTCGAGCCCGTGGTGGGCCCCGAGCCAGTCCCGGGTGCGGTGCCCGAACCGGACGTCGCACACGCCCCGGCCCTCGAGCTCGGCGAGCGCAGCGACCTCCGCCGCATCGAGTGCCCGCCGGGCCGACTCCAGACGCTCCACGGTCGCGAGGAGTTCGTCGTCACCGAGGCCGCGCAGTGCGGCCGGGTCGACAGGGGGCTGGCCCGGGCCCTGCGGAGGAGGCGGTGAATCGAACATGTGTTCGTTCTAGCGCGGGCGTGTGACACCGCTGCCCGTGCGAGGCTGGCGGCATGACCGATGCCGCCCCGTTCGACGACACCCGTTACGTGGCCCTCACCACCTTCCGGAGATCGGGCGAGGCGGTGACCACCCCGGTGTGGGTGGTGCCCCACGACGGTGGGTACGCGTGCACCACCGGAGCCGGTTCGGGGAAGCTGAAGCGTCTGCGCCACACCGCCCGCGTGGAACTCTCGGTGTGCGACGCACGGGGTCGCGTGGCCGAGGGGACGACCCGCTACGAGGGCACCGCACGGGTGGTGGAGGACCCGGAGGAACTCGGGCGGATCCGGAGCGCCGTGGCGCGCCGCTACGGCCTGCAGGCCCGGCTGCTCGACCTGTGGTCCTGCCTCGGGCGGCTCGTGGGCCGTTCCGCCGCGGAGTCCGCCGTGGCCTGGACGGTGGGCCCGACGCTCTGAGACCGGTGGCGCCCACGGCAGGATTCGAACCTGCGACGCACGGTTTAGGAAACCGACGCTCTATCCCCTGAGCTACGTGGGCGGGGACCTCGGCGGATGACGCCGAGGACTGTTCGTTGACTGATTCCCCCCACACTGTGCCGGTTTCGGCGGTCGGGGCAAGCACCCGATGCCGTCGTGACCCACGGCGGGGCCCGTCGGGTCGAACGGCCGCGCACCGCCGGGCCGGGTGGCCCGCCCGGGGTCACCCGGTCGATTCGAGCACCGAGTCGTAGACGGCACGCGAGCCGCCGTCGAAACAGACGAAGGTCACGGTCCGAACCAACGTCTCGACCGTGCGCACGGTGCCGATGGCGATGCGCGCGGCGGCGTCCGCGGGGTAGCCGTACACACCGGTCGAGATCGCGGGGAAGGCCACGGTGCCGGCGCCGACGCCGTCAGCCTCCTCGAGGGCACGGCGGTAGCAGGACGCGAGCAGGTCGGCCTCGCCGTGCTCACCGCCCCGCCATACCGGCCCGACGGTGTGGATCACCCAGTCGGCGGGGAGGCGGAAGCCGGGCGTGACCTTGGCCTCACCGGTGCGACAGCCCCCGAGCAGGCGGCAGGCGTCCACGAGCTCGCGGCCGGCGGCGCGGTGGATGGCGCCGTCGACGCCGCTGCCGCCGAGCAACGACGAGTTCGCCGCGTTCACGATGGCGTCCACCCGGAGTTCGGTGATGTCGCCGGTGACCACCTCGAGCCGCGGTGCGGCCCGGCCCTGCGCCGGTCGTTCCATGGCGGCGACGTTATCGATCCGGTCCATCTGCCGGACGGTCCGGGGAACGCTCCGGCCGCGGTCGCCCGCGAGGTCGGGGTGCGGCCGACGTCACACCCGCGGCCGCATCCGGGGCGGTCCCCGTCGGCGAACCCAAGGGGAACGTCCGCACCGGACCAGGAGGCACACCGTGCAGCTGCTCGACCGTCCCACGACCGACAGCCCCGCCGCCGACCACGTGAACGCCGTGATCGAGGCCGACCTCGTGGACCTGGGTCCGGCCGGACGGATCGGCCGGGTGCTGGTGTCAGGCCCGGTGGACACCGACGGCGCCGTCCGCCTCGCGGAGGGCCTCGACCGGCTCGTCGCGGCGGGTGTGGATCGCATCGTCGTCGACGCCACTGATGCCCGCCTCGAGGCGCTCGACGCCTTCCGTGCCCTGGCCCGGGCCCGCCGCCGCCTCGAGGTGCGCGGCGGCACCATGGTCCTCGACGGGCTCCGGCCCGCCGCCGAGGGCGTCATGGAGGCCACGGCGCGTCTCGACGCCGCCTGACCGGCGCCCCCTCCCGCAACGACGCCCCGACGTGGGCGTTACGGTGCGGGGCCGAGGGGGACATGGCCGACACCCGCATCACCGACACC
>JBMOJH010000121.1:0-9744 GCA_049316905.1 Microthrixaceae bacterium
TCAGCTGAAGGACTGGCCGCAGCCGCAGGTGCGCTGCGCGTTCGGGTTCGTGATGGCGAAGCCCGACTGGTCGAGACCGTCCTTGTAGTCGAGCGTGGCGCCGGTCAGGAGCTGGGCGCTCGACGGGTCGACCACCACGCGCACGTCGCCGTAGGCCTGGGTCAGGTCGTCGTCGGCCACGTCGGTGTCGAAGAACATCTCGTAGGCGAACCCGGAGCACCCGCCCGGACGGACGGCGACCCGCAGGGCGAGCTGCTCGTCGCCCTCGGCCTCGATGAGGGACTTCACCTTGGTCGCTGCGCTGTCGGTCAGGGTGATCACGCTCGTTACCTCCACGTTCGGCACAGGTCGGGCGCCGGGTCGGACCTCCGGATTGTACCGGCCGACCTCGGGAAAATGAAGGCGGGATCGGGTGGCGGCCCGCGGAGCTCAGCCGGGCGGGGCGGCGGCCACCAGGTCCACCCGGCAGGGCGAGCGGTGCGACAGGTCGTGGAAGTCCACCGCCTCGGCGCCCCCGACCTCGTCGACGAAGCCCTCCACGATGCCCCGGTGCAGCGAGCAGACGAGCTGCGGCTGGGACTCGGCGAGCTCGGCGAACGGGCAGTGGCCGAAGCCCACCGTGGTGTCGCCGTCCTCGACGACCACGGCCGGGTCGAAGCCGAGCTGGTCCAGCAGGTCGACGGTCGCGGCCACACAGGTGGCGGGGGTCGCGTCGGAGCGGTGCGCGAGGCGTCGGCCCTGGGACCGGCCGGCCTCCACCGCGGGCTCGCTCGGCAGGCCGGCGTCCGCGGCGAGGTCGAGGAGCATGCGCGACAGCATCGGGAACACCGGGGGCTCCAGGCCGAGGGACGGGGCCTCCGCGCTCAGGGAGTACAGGTGCACCGGCCGCCCCGGACCACCGGAGCTCGACGGCCGGACCTCGAGGAGGCCGACGTCGCGCATCCGCTCCAGGTGCGGGCGGACCGTGTTGGGGTGCAGGCCCAGCGACTCGGCCACCTCGGCCGTGCTCAGCGGGCGGGGCGAGCGGGCCAGCTCCAGGTAGATCGCGTAGCGGGTGTTGTCGCCCAGCGTCTTCAAGAGGTCGAGGCGCGTGGCCGGTGGCTCCACGGGGTCAGGGTACTGCCCCGACCCGGATAACACGGGGTCGGCCGGTAAAATGGCCCCGTGACCGCCCCGCTCCCCACCCCCGACGACGTCATGGCGCTGCTCCGCGGCGTCGTGGACCCCGAACTGGGCTCCGACATCGTCGAGCTGGGCATGGCCCGTGGGGCCACGGTGGAGCCGGAGGGACTGGTGCGGGTGTCGATCGCCCTCACCACCGCCGGGTGCCCGCTGCGTGCCCAGATCCAGAACGACGTGCGGGCCCGGCTGCTGTCGCTCCCCGGCGTGGAGCGCGTGAAGATCGACTGGGGCGAGCTCAGCCCGGAGGAGAAGACCGCCGCGATGGACCGGGCCCGGCGCAACATCGCCGAGCGCCCGGAGACCACCGCCGTGCCCCCCACCACGAAGGTGCTGATGGTGGCGTCGGGCAAGGGCGGGGTGGGCAAGTCGTCGGTGACGGTGAACCTGGCCGCGGCCATCGCCGCGGAGGGCCACACCGTGGGCGTGATGGACGCGGACATCTGGGGCTTCTCGGTCCCGCGGATGCTCGGCGTGGAGGGCCGGCTCGAGGGCGACGAGACCTCCGGGCGCATCCTCCCCAAGGAGGTGCCCGTGGGCCGCGGCACGATCCGCGTCGTGTCGATGGGCTTCCTCGTGGAGGAGGAGGGCTCGGCGCTCATGTGGCGGGGCCTCGTGCTGAACCGCGCGGTGCAGCACTTCCTCGAGGACGTCGACTGGGGCCGCGACCTCGACTACCTGCTGATCGACATGCCGCCCGGCACCGGCGACGTGCAGATGGGCCTCGCCAAGCTGCTGCCGCGCGCCGAGATGCTCGTGGTCACCACGCCGGCGCTCGCCGCCCAGAAGGTGGCGGTGCGGGTGGTGGACATGGGACGCAAGAACTACCTGCGGATCGTCGGCGTGATCGAGAACATGTCCTCCTTCGTGGACGACACCGGTCGCGAGCACCGCATCTTCGGCCGGGGCGGTGGCGACCAGCTCGCCGCGGAGGCCGGGGTCCCACTGCTGGGTCGCGTGCCGATCGAGGCCGCCGTGTCCGAGGGCGGCGACTCGGGCCGCCCGATCGCGCTGGGTGAGGGCCCGGCGGCCGAGGCGTTCCGGACGATCGCCCGCCACCTCATCGATGAGGTCGTGCCGCCCGCGGACCTGGCCGGGTGCTCCGCCCGGCTCATGTCGGCGGTCGAGGACGCGCTGGCCGCCGCGGACCAGCCCTCCTGACGGAGCCTCAGTCCGTCACAGGTCGGGCGGTGGACGCGTCGTACCGGCCACCGGTGTGCTCGGGGTCGCCGGGCAGGACGATGCGCACCCCGTCGGGGGACTCGGTGATCGTCGGCAGCACGGGCTCCACGCGGGCGAGGGAGGCCGAGTGCGCCAGCACCTCACCGGCGGTCGCGAACCGGTCCAGTGCGACGAGCGACCGGACGGTCGGGAAGATGAGCGTGATCTCACCCGCCTCCTGGCGGGCGAGGGCCGCGGCCGGCGTGGACCAGTGGGTCCCGATCAGCTCGCGGTCGTCATGGGTGACCTCCTGGTCCCCGGGTGCCGCGGCCACGAAGAAACGGGTGTCGTAGCGACGGGGCGCCCCCAGCGGGGTGATCCAGCGGGAGAAGTAGTGGATGTCGCCCGCAGCCACGTACAGGTCCTCCTCCTCGAGCACCTCGGCCAGCGTGCGCTCGCCCGTGTCCACGGCCCGGCGGTGCTCCCGGCAGCGAGCGGCGAGCGCCTCGTCCGCGAGGTCCACCGGGTCTCCCGACGCCGTGCGGGCGAGCAGCACGCCGGCCTCCTCGAACGACTCGCGCACCACCGCCACCCAGTAGGAGAGGCCGTCGGCCGGCAGGTCCAGGAGCCGGGACGCCTCGGCATCGCCGCGCCCGGCGCAGCGCGCGTAGGCGGCGGGGAACGCGTCGGCCTCGTCGAGACCCCCGCCCGGGAACACCATCGCACCACCGACGAAGTCGGAGTCGAGGTTGCGCTGCATCAGGCAGACCTCGAGGCCGTCATCGCCATCGCGCACGAGCATCACGGTGGCGGCGTCGCGCACCGGCACCGACGACGGATCGGGGTGGTCGTGGCGGAAGGTGCCGCTCACGCGGCCGGGTCCGCCGGCGGATCGAGCTCGGGGCGGCGGTCCACCTCGACGTCGACCACCTCGGCCTCCACGAACCCGCCGTCGGCGGGCGTGACGGAGGTGGACTCCACGTCGACCACCGTGCCGCCGATGACGGTGCCCCACGGGCTGCGGGTACCGCGGGAGGTGGTGGTCGGCCCCGTGAAGGTGCCGACGTACACCGAGTTCATGACCCCGGCGCGCGCCGCTCGCCGCTCGAGGCGTCGCAGCAGACGGGGCCGCACCAGCGCCCGCACGGGCGGGAGCAGCAGGAGCAGGCCGGCCACGCCGGTCACGAAGCCCGGCACCACCATGAGGCAGCCGCCGAGCAGCACCAGGAGCCCGTCGAGCAACGACCGGGTGGGCATCCGGCCGGCGGCGAGCTCGACGTTGACCCGGCGCCACACCGCGAGACCCTGCGACCGGACGAGCACCAGGCCGAGCAGGCTCACGCCGAGGAGCGCCACGAAGGTCCAGAACACCCCGATCCACGACGCCACGAGGACGATCGACCACACCTCGAGCAGCCCCACGAGGAAGAAGGTGAGGAGTGCGGCCACACGGGGAGGCTAGGTCGGGGGGGCCCACCCCGTCACCGGCGCGACATGGCCGGGGGACCACCTCCGTAAGCTCGCTCTCAGTGACCTCCACCGAGACGCCGGACGGCGCGACCGGCCGTCCCCGGCCACCGTCGGTCGACCGTCTGGCGCGCGACCTCGCCGCGCGCCCCGACGCCGACGGGCTCCCCGCTCCGCTCCTGGTCGACGTGGCCCGGCGGGTCGTCGACCAGCTCCGCGGGCACCCCGGGCCGGACGCGGACCTCGACGAGCTGGCCGGCCGCGAGCTGCGCGCCGCGGCGGACCGGCTCCTGCAGCCCGTGGTGAACGCCACCGGCGTGCTGCTGCACACCAATCTCGGGCGGGCGCCGCTCGAGGTCCGCACCTCCGCGGCGGCGACCAACCTGGAGCTGGACCTCGCCACGGGCGAACGCGGCTCGCGCACCGAGCGCGCCGGCGCGCTGCTCGCCCGGGCCTGCGGGGCCGAGGCCGCGCTCGTGGTCAACAACGGCGCCGCAGCGGTGCTGTTGGTGCTGGCCGCCCTGGCCCACGGCCGCGGCGTCGTGGTGTCGAGGGGCGAGCTCGTCGAGATCGGCGGCGGGTTCCGGGTCCCGGAGGTCATGGAGCAGTCGGGCGCCCGGCTGGTGGAGGTCGGCACCACCAACCGCACGCGGGCCGACGACGTCCGCCGGGCGGTGGCCGACCCGCGCCACGACGTGGCCCTGGTCATGCAGGTCCACCGGTCGAACTACCGCATCGTCGGCTTCACCGAGTCGGTGGAGGTCGCGGAGCTGACCGGCCTCGGCGTTCCGGTCGCGGTCGACCTCGGATCCGGCCTGCTCGACGCGGCGTGCCCCTGGCTGTCGGACGGTCCTCCGGAGTGGCTGGCCGGGGAGCCCGCGGCGCGGCAGACACTCGCCGCCGGGGCGGACCTGGTCGTCTTCTCCGGCGACAAGCTCCTCGGCGGACCGCAGGCCGGGATCATCGCCGGGTCCGCCGACCTCGTCGCCCGCTGCGCCCGGCACCCGCTGGCCCGCGCCCTCCGGCCGGGGGGGCTGGTGCTCGCCGCGCTGCAGGACGTGGCCCTGTCCTACCTCCGGCGCGACGCCCACCGGTTGCCGTTCTGGGCGATGGCCACCGTGCCGCTCGCCGAGCTCCGGGAGCGGGCGGCCGCGATCGCCGCCGCGGCCGGACCGGGGGTGGAGGTGGTCGATGTGGCGTCGGTGCCCGGCGGCGGCACCCTGCCCGGCGTGGAGATCCCCTCCGCGGGGGTGGCGGTCGACGGCGACGTGCGGGCCGCACTCCGCGCGGCCCGCCCGCCGGTGGTGGCGCGGGTGGCGGAGGACCGCACCGTGTTGGACCTCCGCACGGTCGATCCGGTCGACGACCACCACGTGATCGCCGCGCTGCGGGCCGCCACCGGGGGCTGAGGTGCCGACCGTCGCGACCGCGGGCCACGTGGACCACGGCAAGTCCACGCTGGTGCGGGCCCTCACCGGCACCGACCCCGACCGCCTCGCCGAGGAGCGCGAACGCGGCCTGACGATCGACCTCGGGTTCGCCGCCACGACGCTGCCGTCGGGCACCACGCTCGGGTTCGTCGACGTGCCCGGCCACGAGCGGTACCTGCACAACATGCTCGCCGGGGTCGGCGCGGTGACGACCTGCCTGTTCGTCGTGGCCGCCGACGAGGGCTGGATGCCCCAGACCGAGGAACACCTCCGGATCATCGAGCTGCTGGGGTTCCGCGGCGGGGTGGTGGCGGTCACCAAGTGGGACGCCACCGACGAGGACCGCCGCGGGTACACGGTGCTCGAGGTGGAGGACCGCCTGCGCGGCGGCCCGTTGGCGACCGCACCGGTGCTCGCGGTCGACTCCCTCTCGGGCCGGGGTCTCGACGAACTGCGCACCGCGCTCGACGAGCTGTGCGCGCGCGTACCCCCGCCCGAGGACCGGGGCCGGGTCCGGTTGTGGATCGACCGGGTGTTCCCGGTCGCCGGCGCCGGGACCGTGGTCACCGGGACGCTCGGCGGCGGTTCACTCGGCGTCGGTGACGTCCTGGCCGCCGGGCCCGGGGAGGCCGCCGTGCGGGTCCGCGGGCTCCAGCACCACCACGGAGCCGTCGAGCGCCTCGATCCCGGTGAGCGGGTGGCGGTGAACCTGACCGGGGTGGCGCACCATGACCTGCGGCGGGGCCACGCCGTGGTGGACCCCGGTCGCTGGCACCTCACCACGGTGGTGGACGCCCGGCTCCGCGTCCTGGCGTCGCTCGACCACGCGGTCTCGCGTCGGGGTGCCTACACGGCGCACCTGGGCTCCGGGGTGCACACCGTACGGCTGCGCGTCCTCGGACCGGACCGCATCGAACCGGGCGACGACGGCGCCGTCCGGCTGCACCTCCCGGTCCCCGTGCCGCTCCTGCCCGGCGACCGGTTCGTGCTGCGCGAGTCGGGCCGCGACGAGACGGTCGGCGGCGGCGAGATCCTCGACGTGGACCCGGTCCTTCCGGCGGCACGGGCCCGGCCCGACGGCTCGGTGGAGCGGGTCGTCGCCGAGCGGGGCCGGGTGGAGGTCGACGAGCTCGAGCGCTTGACCGGGCGGCGCCTCGACCCGACCGTCGGCCGGTGGGTGGTCGACGGGGCGGAGCTCAGCGGGACACGTTCCCGGCTCCGCGACCGCATCGAGGCGGCCGGGGCGACCGGGGTGGACCTGGCCGCGCTCGACGGGTTCGAGCGCGCGCTGGCGGCACTCGACGACGGGGCCGGATGGGTGGTGGCCGGTGGCGTGGTGCGCTCCGCCGATCACGCCGCCGCGGTCGCCCTCGACCGGCACCCGTGGGTGGCGGCGCTCCGGGCCGAGCCGCTCGCCGGTCACCCGCCGACCGACGTGGGCGAGGAGGCCCTCCGCGACCTGCGGCGGTCGGGCACCGTCGTGCGCAGCGGCGACGTGTGGTTCGCGGCCGACGCCCTCGACCGGCTGGTCCTCGAGCTGGCACCGGAGCTGCGCTCGCGGGCCGGGGACGGTATGGCCGTCGGCGACGTCCGGGCGGTGCTGGGCGGGACGCGACGGACCCTCGTGCCGTTCCTGACGTGGTGCGACGAACAGGGGATCACCCGGCGGCGCGGGGATGTGCGCGTCGCGGGGCCGCGACTCCCCTCGGAATGACACCGGCCCGGGGCCGGGAGCGGTGCGCCGTGGCGACGGCGGGGTTCAGGCCTCCGCGAGCGCCCGCCGTTCGGTCTCGTTCAACCCGCCCCAGATGCCGTGCGGCTCGCGGATCTCGAGCGCGTACTCCAGGCACTCGCGACGGGAGTCGCACTCCGCGCAGATGGCCTTGGCGCGGCGTTCCCGCTCGATCCGGTCGGCCTTGCGCTCGAAGTGGGGCGGGGGGAAGAACACCGCGGCCTGTGGCCCGCGACAGGCGGCCTTCACCTGCCACAACTCGACGGTCTGCTGTTGTGCACTCACCGTTCGGACCCCCCCTTTCGGCGTGGGACCGACCCTAGGCACCGCCTCAGCGATTCCTCAAGGGACAATTCGCGAACGCGGCGCTCGCGAACGCGAACGAACCGCGTTCAACGGGGCCAGTGTTCAGGACGGCTCGGCCTTCCGCCGGTTGCGCATCTCCCGGTAGTCGATGGCGCCGCCCTCCTCGGGCTCCACCTCGAGGACCAGTCCGTCGATCGCGACCACCCGCACGGCGTCGCCCTCCGCGATGGGGGTGGCCCGGTTGGTGAGCGCCCGCCACGGGGCGCCGCGCACCGTGACCACGCCCTCGGGGTCCACCGCGGTGGCCGCCGAGCCCATCTCGCCCACCATCCACTCCCGGCCGATGGTCGGTGTGGCGAACCGCGTCCGCACCATGGCCGGCATGCCCGAGAACATCGTCACGCCGATGCCGATCACGCCCACGAGCAGCGCGATCCACGTCGGCCGGAACTCGGTGAACAGGAAGGCGGAGCCCACCGTGAACATGGTCATCCCGATGATCGTCCAGAGACGCGGTATGCCCGTCTGCACGTCGATCCCGAACGCGACCATCCCGCCGAGGACCAGGCCGAGGGCCCAGTTCGCGTGCGGCAGCTCGGCGATCCCGTACGCGGCGAGCAGCGTGCAGCCGGCGCCGACCACACCGGCGACACCCACACCGGCGGTGAAGAACTCGAAGAGCAGCAGGCCGAGACCGGCGGCGAGCAGGAGGTACGCCACCGACGGGCTGGCCACGGTGTGGAACAGCTGCTCCACCAACGGCAGCTTGGAGAAGCGCACCACCGTGATCGGCTCCTGGCGGCGCTGGCCGTCGTCGGCCGTGATCGTGCGGGTCTCCACGCCGTCGAGGTTCACGATGTGGTCACCGACCGTGGGGCTGAACCGGTCGACCACCCCGGCCTTCGCGGCGGCCTGCCCGGAGAGCACCTTGGTGCGGGCCACCGCGGCGGGCCCCGTGAGGAGCTCGCCGAACTCGGCGGGGTCGAGCTCCTGCGGGCCCGCGTCGCCGATCGACGAACCGGGGGCGATGCCCGAGTTGTCCGCCAGCTGCACCAGGTACACGGTCCCGCCCAGCGCCTCGGCGCCCGAGGGACCCACCCAGACCGAGACCGGCACCTCGGCGTCACGGATCGCGCGGGCCACCTCGTCGAAGCGGTCGGGCGCCACGGCGACCCCGCCCGAGTCCACCTGCAGCAGCACCCCGACCACGCCGGCCGCGGGCCGGGCCGAGCGGAGGCTGTCGATGATGAAGTCGGCCTCGACGCCGTCGATCAGGCCGTTGACCGCCACCACGTCGAGGCACCCGGCCTTCCGGCAGGCCGGGCTCTGGGACCCCGCGGCCGACGCCGGAGTGGCGGCCACGGCCGCCAGACCGAGCGCGGCACCGATGACGAGGCAGAGGGCGGCCCCGAGGCGTCTGGGGCGACTCGCTAGTGTGCCCACGGCAAGTGGCCTCCGAAGGGACGACGTGGATCCTGCGCAGTTTCTCACTGCATCCGGCCTGATCATCGTCGCCGGGAAGGGCGGGGTGGGCAAAACCGCGGTGACCGCCGCCCTCGCGGTGGCGGCCTCCACCGTGGGCCTGCGCACCCTCGTGGTGGAGGTCGAGGGCAAGGGCACCATGGCGTCGCTGTTCGAGTCCGGGCGGCTGAGCTACGAGGAGCTCGTGCTGATCGAGGCCGCGGTGGACCACGCCGGGGTGAGCGCCCGCACCGTCACCCCCGACGACGCCCTGCTCGACTACCTCGCCGACCGCGGGCTGCAACGGCTGTCGAACCGGCTCGTGTCGAGCGGGCTGCTCGACGTGGTGGCCACGGCGGTGCCCGGCATCCGCGACATCCTCGTGCTGGGCAAGGTGAAACAGCTCGAGCGCTCCGGGGACTGGGACCTGATCCTCCTCGACGCCCCGGCGGCCGGCCACGCCATCACCTTCCTGCGCTCCGCCCGGGGCCTGGTCGACGCGGTGAAGGTCGGCCCGATCAACACCCAGGCCCAGGACGTGCTCGACCTGCTGACCGACCCGTCGCGGTGCCGGGTGATGCTGGTGACCGTGCCGGAGGAGACCCCGGTGAACGAGCTCGTGGAGACCGCCTACAGCCTCGAGGACCAGGTGGGTGTGGCCCTCGCCCCGGTGGTGGTCAACGGGGTGTCCCCGCACCTCGCCGGGCTGGCCGTGGACCCGCAGGTGGCGGCCGACGAGGTGGGGGTCGGGCTGGTGGCCGGCGAGGCCGACCTGCTGCGGGAGGCCGCGGCGTTCCGGAATGCCCGCACCGCGCTCCAGGACCAGCAGCTGCACCGGATGGCCGAGGAACTCCCGCTCCCCCAGCTCCACCTGCCCTACCTGTTCAGCTCCGAGCTGGGCCGCGAGGAGCTCGACGTACTCGCCTCCGAGCTGGTCCGGCGGATCGAGGCACTTCCGGCGGTGACACCGTGAGCAGTGACACCGGGAGCAGTGACACCGGGAGCAGT
>JBMOJH010000122.1:0-9607 GCA_049316905.1 Microthrixaceae bacterium
GTGGTCGCGTTCGAGGTGGTCGCGTTCGAGGTGGTCGCGTTCGAGGTGGTCGCGTCCGGGGTCGCTCAGGTGCCGGCGAGCCGGCTGATCAGCGGCGCCATCTCCTCGAGCGAGGAGGCCGACAACCCGATCGCGGAGATGCCGAGGCGTTCCCGTCGTTCCACCAGGTCGTCCGCGATCTCATCGAGGGTCCCGCACAGCGCGTGCGGGCTGCGCCGCGCCTCCTCCGGCGTGAGCCCGAATCCACTGGCCATCGCGTCGTACACGGCGTCTCGCTCGTCGGTCACGATCGCCAGGTGGATGCGGGCGCCGAGCTCGAGCCCGTCGAAGCGCTCGCCGGCGGCGTCACGGACCCAGCCGATCTTGCGCAGTGTCGCCTCCTCCGTGGCGGTGGCACCGGCCCGTGCGTCGATCACCCCGGCCCGGAGGTCGGGGTTGAGGTGGATCACGTCCGCGTGGCGCCCGGCCACCTCCAGGACCTTCCGACCCCCACCGCCGATCACCACCGGCGGATGTGGGCGCTGGGCGGGGAGCGGCCGCCCGACGAGCCCGTCGATCCGGTAGTGCTCACCGTGGTGCTGCACCGGCTCGCCGCTCCACAGGGCCCGGATGACGGTCATGGCCTCCTCCATCCGGGCGATGCGTACCGACGGCGTGTCGAGCGGGATCCCCGCGGACTCGTAGTCGGTCGCCATCCAGCCCGCACCGAGGCCGAACTCGAGCCGCCCACCGGAGAGGCGGTCGATCGTGGCGGCCTCCTTGGCGAGCAGCGCAGGGTGCCGGTAATCGTTCGCGAACACGAGCGATCCCACCCGCAGCTCGGTCGTGGCGTCGGCGGCGGCCATCAGCGCGGCCACGGGCGCGAGCTCGTCGTCGAGGTGGTCGGCCACGGTGAGGACCGCGACGCCCACGTCCTCCGCCCTCCGGGCGAGCGGGACGAGCTCCTCGGGGCCGCCCAGATGGGACGCCTGGATGGTGAAACGGAACGGTCGGGGCACGGGCTGCAGGCTAGGCCCGCCCGGCGGACCGGCCCGACGGTGTGGCCGCTCGGCGCCGAGGTGTGGCCGACCGGGCCGGGGGTGTGGCCGACCGGCCCGCCGACGTGCTCTTCGTCACATGGGTGACATTGCTCTGTCATCAGGTTGTCATATTCGGAACATGCCCGACATACTGTCCGCATGTCGGAAAACCCCCACTCCCGACGCGCGCGCCCCGACGTGCGCCCCCTCCGCCCCGCCTCCACCCCCACGGGTGCCACGGCCCCTCCCGCCGCCCTGCCCGCGGCCGGCGCTCCCCGCCGTCGCCGTGGCGGCCGATCGGTTGCCCTCGCCACGGCCGGCGCCCTCCTCGCCGGAGCCGCCCTGACCCTCGGACCATCCGGTGTGGCCGGCGCTCGGTCCGCCGCTCCCGCCCCGGCGGAGAGCTCCGCCCGGCGTGACCAGGGTCCGGGTGCCGCGGGTGGTTGGCTGACCGAGGCTCTGCCCCTCGCCGCGACCACCGGTGCCGCGGTTGCCCTGGTCGACGCGGCGGCCGACCTGACCGTTGCGCTGACCCCGCCGCCCCCGCCGCCCGCGCCGCCCGCGCCCGGCGAGATCGCCGTGTTCGCCGCGATGTCGGTGCTGGGCACGCCGTACCGCTACGGCGGCACCGGGCCCGGCGGCTTCGACTGTTCGGGTCTCACCGGCTGGGCGTGGGCGAAGGCGGGCGTCCGCCTTCCCCGCGTGTCCGGGGCCCAGATGTCGGCGGGGACCCGCGTGAGCGTGTTCGACCTCCGCCCCGGGGACCTGGTGTTCTACGGCTCGGGCCACGTCGGCATGTACGCCGGCGACGGCCGGGTGGTCCACTCCCCGCGCACCGGCAAGTCCGTCGAGGTCGTGCCGCTCGAGCGCGGTGGCATGCGGCCCACGGCTTTCGTCCGGCCGGCCTGAGTCGGCCCGACCGCCCGCGGCGGACCTAGGGTTCGCCGATGACCGATCCGGCGGCCGTGTTGTCGGGCTTCGAGCGCGACGAGTTCACCTTCGACTCGAAACGGCGCACGGTGTGGCGCTCGGGCGAGGGCCCGGGCGTGGTGGTGATGGCCGAGATGCCCGGCATCACCCCACGGGTGGTCGAGTTCGCCGAACGGGTCCGCGACCGGGGACTGACCGTGGTGCTGCCACACCTGTTCGGCGAGCCGGGGGCCGAGCCGGGAGCGCTGGCGTTCGCCCGGTCGCTCCCGCCCGCCTGTGTGAGCCGTGAGTTCGCGGCCTTCGCCCTCCGCCGCACGCCGCCGGCCGTCGACTGGTTGCGGGCGCTGTGTCGTGAGACCCACGAGCGCTGCGGTGGCCCCGGTGTGGGTGCGGTCGGCATGTGCTTCACCGGTGGGTTCGCCCTGGCGATGTCGACCGAGCCGGCCCTCCTCGCCCCGGTGCTGAGCCAGCCGTCGTTGCCCATCGGCATGACCTCGGCCGCGAAGGGCGCGCTGAACATCTCCGACGCCGACCTGCTCGCAGTGAAGGAGCGGTCCGAGGCCGAGGACCTCTGCGTGCTGGGCCTGCGCTTCACCGGCGATCGGCTCGTTCCCCCAGAGCGGTTCGCCACGCTGCGCCGGGAGCTGGGCGACCGGTTCATCGCGGTGGAGCTCGACTCGTCGAGGGGCAACCCGTGGGGCCACCGCGCCGTCGCCCACTCGGTGCTCACCGAGGACCTCGTGGACGAGCCGGGCCAGCCCACCCACGACGCGCTCGAGCAGGTGCTCGACTTCTTCACCACCCGCCTCCTCACCGCCGCCGCCGGGAAATAGGGGTCCGCAACGCCCGGAACGGGCGTGCAGCCGCCAGAGATCCCGGAATCGGGCGTCAGGGCCGACCTGTAGATTCGGGCCCGTGACGGACCACCTGCTCGAGGGGCTCAACCCGGCCCAGTACGAGGCCGTCACCCATCCCGAGGGGCCCCTGCTGGTGATCGCCGGCGCCGGCTCCGGCAAGACCCGGGTCCTCACCCACCGGATCGCCCACCTGATCGAGGCGCGGCGGGTCTCGCCGTTCGAGATCCTCGCGATCACCTTCACCAACAAGGCCGCGGGCGAGATGAAGGAGCGCATCGGCCGGCTGGTGGGTCCGGTGGCCGAGAAGATGTGGGTCTCCACCTTCCACTCGGCGTGCGTGCGCATCCTCCGTCGCGACGCCGGCCTGCTCGGTTACCCCTCCGCCTTCACCATCTACGACCAGGCCGACGCGGTGCGCCTCACGGGCTACGTGGTGCGCGACCTCAACATCGACCCCAAGCGGTTCCCGCCCCGTTCGGTGCACGCCGCGATCTCCGCGGCGAAGAACGAGGGCCAGGATCCGGAGTCCTACGCGGAGGCCGCGTCGGTCATCCACGAGCGCCGGATCGCCGAGGTGTTCGCCGAGTACCAGCAGCGCCTCCGCCGGGCCGGCGCGATGGACTTCGACGACCTGCTCGGCGTGACCGTCGAGCTGCTGCGCACCCGGCCGGAGGTGCTCGAGCACTACCGGCGGCGCTTCGCCCATGTGCTCGTCGACGAGTACCAGGACACCAACCCGGTGCAGAACGACCTGGTGATGCTGTTGGGCGAGGAGCACCGCAACGTCTGCATCGTGGGCGACCAGGACCAGTCGGTGTACGCGTTCCGCGGCGCCGACATGCGGAACCTGCTCGACTTCGAGACCACCTTCCCCGACGCCACGGTGGTGGTCCTCGAGCAGAACTACCGCTCCACCCAGACGATCCTCGACGCGGCCAACGCGGTGATCGCACAGAACCTCTCGCGCAAGCCGAAGGATCTGTGGACCGACGCCGGCCACGGCGACAAGATCGTCCGCTTCCAGGGCGAGGACGAGGGCGACGAGTCCCAGTGGGTGGCCCACGAGCTGTCCCGGCTGCACTCCGACGGCTCGCACCGCTGGTCCGACATGGCGGTCTTCTACCGGACCAACGCCCAGTCCCGGGTGCTGGAGGAGCAGTTCCTCCGCTCCGGCATCCCCTACCGAGTGGTGGGCGGCACCCGCTTCTACGACCGCCGCGAGGTGAAGGACGCGCTCGCCTATCTGAAGGCCGTGGTGAACCCCACCGACGAGGTGAGCATCAAGCGGGTGCTCAACGTGCCCAAGCGGGGCGTGGGCGACCAGACCGTCGGCCGGCTCGACGCCTATGCCCGGTCCCACGGGATCCCGTTCATGGACGCGCTCCGCCGCTGGGACGACGCGGGCGCCTCGGCCCGTGCCGCGCGCGGCATCCAGTCGTTCGTCGACCTCGTCGACGAACTCGCGGCGGAGGTGGCCGACGGCCCCGGCCCGTTGCTCGAACGGATCCTCGAACGCACCGGCTACGACGCCGAGCTGGAGGCGTCCGGCACGATCGAGGACGAGTCCCGGCGCGAGAACCTCGCCGAGCTGGTCGGGCTCGCGCGGGAGGTCGAGTCGGTCGAGGAGTTCCTCGAGCAGGTGTCGCTCGTGGCCGACACCGACGTGCTGCCCGACACCGACGACCCGTCCGACACCGGCGTCGTGCTCATGACCCTGCACTCGGCCAAGGGCCTCGAGTTCCCGGTCGTCTTCCTCATCGGGATGGAGGAGGGCGTGTTCCCCCACATGCGTTCGCTGACCGAGCCGGCCGAGCTCGAGGAGGAGCGGAGGCTCTGTTACGTGGGCATCACCCGGGCCCGCGAGCGGCTCTTCGTGTCGCACGCGTGGTGCCGCACGCTGCACGGCGCCACGCAGTACAACCCGCCGAGCCGCTTCCTCCAGGAGATCCCGGCCGAGCTGGTCGAGGAGTCCGCGGCCAGCCGGGCCCGCAGCAGCGGCCGGTCGTCGGCCCGCTCGGGCGGGTGGGAGTCCACCAGCTGGTCGCCCCGCGGCCGCGAGCGCGCGGTGGAGGGGGCGCTGCGCCCGGCACCCCCGCAGCAGTCGGGTGCGCACGAGCTCGGCATCCGGGTGGGCGACGACGTGCGCCACTCGAGCTGGGGCGAGGGCGTGGTGCTGCTCGTGGAGGGCCAGGGCGACAAGGCCGAGGCCGTGGTGCGGTTCCCGTCGGTGGGGGAGAAGCGGTTGCTCCTGTCCTGGGCCCCGCTCGAGAAGGCATGAGCGTGGGCGTGGGCATGGGCATGGGCGTCGCCGGGATCGGCGCGGCGACCGGGCGTGGGAGGCTGGTGCAGTGCTGATCGGTCCCGCGGAGGCCCTCCGCCGTCTCGACCTGGCCGTGCGCCGACGTGCGACCCTGGGCGACCTCCTCGACCGCCTCGCCGTGGTCCACGGCGACCAGCTGCTCGTCACGGAGGAGGACCACCCGACCGAGCCGCGCAGCCTCACCTACCGGCAGGCGGCCTCGCAGGTGGCGAGGTGGTCGGCCGCGGTCGCCGCCCGGAGCCGGCCCGGCCTGCCCGTGGTGGTCGCCACCCCGAACAGCTACGACCAGCTGCTGGTGTCGCTGGCCGTCGCCCGGGCCGGGGGCCTGCCGGCGCCGGTGAACGACCGGATGCGTCCGGCCGAGGTGGACCACGTCATCGCCGACAGCGGCGCCCGTCTGGTGGTGCGCCACGCCAGCGAGCTCGACGTGGGTCCCGGATCGCGGACCGCGCCGCCCGAGCCGGCGCGCGCCCGTCCGGGCGATGTGGCCGCGCTCTTCTACACGTCCGGCACCACCGGCGCGCCGAAGGGTGCGGCGCTCACCCACCGGGCGCTCGTGGGGCAGGTGGCCTCCGCCGCGCTGTGGCCGGGGTGGCTGCGGCGCGACGACGTGCTGATGTCGCTCCCGGTCGCCCACATCATGGGTTTCGTCGCGCTGCTGGCCGCCGGTGTGGCCGGGGTGCCGGTGACGTTCCTGCCGCGCTTCTCGCCGGGCCGCGTGCTCGACCTGATCGAACGGCGGCGGGTCAGCGCGTTCGTGGGCGTCCCGGCGATGTACCGGATGCTGCTCGAGGCGGGTGCGGCCGAGCGCGACCTCACCTCCGTGCGGGCGTGGATGTCCGGGGCCGACGTCATGCCCACGGAGCTGGCGCGCGAGTTCAAGCGCTTCGGTGCCACCGTCACGCTCCCGCTCCTCGGCCCGATCGGCGAGGCCGCGTTCTTCGAGGGCTACGGCATGGTCGAGGTGGGCGGTGGCGTTGCGGCCAAGGTGTCGCCGCCGCTGCTGCCGATCGGCCTCGGCGACTCGCTCGGCGTGCCGTTGCCCGGCTGGCGGTTCCGGGTGGCCGACGACGACGACCGCACCGTCCACCCCGGAGGGGTGGGCGAGCTGCAGCTGCGCGGTCCGGGGATCCTCGCCGGGTACTGGGGCGACACCGAGGCCACCGAGGCGGCGCTCACCGCGGACGGCTGGCTCCGCACCGGCGACCTCGTGCGCTCCGGCCCGCTCGGCCTGGTGCTGTTCCAGGGCCGCTCGAAGCACGTGATCAAGTCCGGCGGGTACTCCGTGTACCCGGTGGAGGTGGAGGCCGACCTCGAGGAGCACCCCGACGTGCTCGAGGCGGCGGTCGTGGGTCTGTACGACGACACCCTCGGCGAGGTGCCCGCCGCGGCGGTGCGGTTGCGTCCCGGCAGCAAGCTCACCCCGGCCCGGCTCGTGGAGTGGGCCGAGGGTCGCATGGCGCACTACAAGGCGCCCCGGCAGGTGGTGGTGGTCGACGAGCTGCCCCGCACCGGGACCCGCAAGGTGCAGCGCGCCGCGGTCGCCGCCCTCTTCGACGACTGAGCCCGTCGCCCGCTCAGCCGCCGTCGCGGTTGGCGTTCTTCCCGTCCTCCGGGCGCAGGTCCACGATCAGGTCGCCGGTCGCGTCGATCCGCCACGGAAAGGTCTCGAGCTTCGAGCCGTCGCTCGAGCCCGACCCGTCGGCCGAGTAGGTCACGTCGCGGCACAGCTCGCCCACCTTGCGGCCGGCGCCGTCGACGTTCGCCCGCTCGTCGAACAGGTTCCGCTCGGCGTTCCAGGCGAGGAAGCACCCCTCGGGAGCGCCGGGGGCCCGGGCCGACAGCGCGACCCACTGGATCTTGGGGTCGTCACCGAAATGGTTGACGAAGATCGGTTGCAGTTGGCCGCGGCCCGACACGTCGCTGAACAGAATCGGCCCGTCGGCCGCCACCTGCCGGGAGAGCCGGGCGGCCTGCCCGGCGTCGAACACGTCGTCGCCGAGGCGCACCTGCACCGGGCCCTTCCCGCCGGAGGCGAGCGCGATCGCTCCCCACGCGAGGCCGACCGCCACGACCAGGGCGAGCAGGCCCACCACGATCGACGTGGCCTGGCGGCCGCCGGAACGCCGTTCGACCGGCATCAGCCCCCCATCCCCTCGCTTTGTGCTGCTGATGACGACACATGTGTCGTCATCAGCAGCACAAAGCCGGGGTGGCTGCGGCGCGGAATGGGCGGTGGGGGCGCACGCCCTTAGTATCTCCCGCCGTGCGTCCGCCGACCTCACGGCGGGGGCCCGACCCATCAGACCGGCAGACCCTCGGCCCGAGTTCCGGCCGCGGCGCCCCGGTTACCAGCAGAAAGGCCTGAGGGTGGACCTCTTCGAGTACCAGGGGAAGCAGTTCTTCGCCTCCTTCGACATCCCCGTCTCGGCCGGTGAGGCCGTCACCACCGTCGACGACGCCGTGGCCGCCGCCGAGCGGCTCGACCAGTGGCCCGTGGTGGTGAAGGCGCAGGTGCACACCGGCGGTCGCGGCAAGGCCGGCGGCGTGAAGCTCGCCAACTCGATCGAGGAGGTGCGCGAGCACGCGTCGAACATCCTCGGCCTCGACATCAAGGGCCACATCGTCGAGATCATCTGGATCGAGGTGGGCTCCGACATCGCGGAGGAGTACTACGCCAGCTTCACCCTGGACCGCTCGGCCAAGCAGCACCTCGGCATGCTGAGCGCACAGGGCGGCGTGGAGATCGAGGCGGTCGCCGAGTCCGACCCGGACGCGATCGCGAAGATCTGGATCGACCCGGTCGACGGGCTCGACGAGGCCACCGCCCGCGAGTGGGTGGCCGCAGCGAAGCTGAACCCGCAGGCCACCGAGGGCGCGGTCGACATCCTCCTGAAGCTCTACCGGGCCTACACCGAGGGCGACGCCGACCTCGTCGAGATCAACCCGCTCATCCTCAAGCCCACCGGCGAGGTCCACGCGCTCGACGCCAAGGTCACGCTCGACGCCAACGCTGCGTTCCGCCACGAGTGGGCCGAGTACGAGGCCACGCAGTCCCGCGACGAGCGCGAGCAGGCCGCGCACGAGAAGGGCCTGCAGTACGTCGGCCTCGACGGCTCGGTCGGCATCATCGCCAACGGCGCTGGTCTGGCGATGTCGACCCTCGACGTGGTCAACCAGGTGGGCGGTTCGCCCGCCAACTTCCTCGACATCGGCGGCGGCGCCAACGCGGACGTCATGGCCGGTGCCCTCGAGGTCATCAACAACGACCCGTCGGTGAAGTCGATCTTCATCAACATCTTCGGCGGCATCACCCGCGGCGAGGAGGTGGCCAACGGCATCGTCGAGGCGCTCAACCGGGTCACCATCGACGCCCCGATCGTCATCCGGCTCGACGGCACCAACGCCGATGAGGGCCGGGCGATCCTGGAACCGCACCTGTCCGAGCAGCTGCAGATGCAGCCCACCATGCTCGAGGCCGCCCGTACCGCCGTGAGCCTCGCGGCCGCCCGCTGAGTCCCGCCCACCGAGCTCCCGACCGATCAAGAGGACATCCCAATGAGCATCTTCGTCGACGAGAACACCAAGGTCGTCTACCAGGGCCTCACCGGCAGCCAGGGCCGCTACTACGGCCTCCTGAACCGTGACTACGGCACCCAGGTGGTGGCCGGCACCAACCCGAAGAAGGCCGGCGAGGACGTGGACGGCATCCCGATCTACGCCTCCGTGGCCGACGCGGTGGCCGCCACCGGCGCCACTGCGAGCTGCATCTTCATCCCGGCCCCGGGTGTGAAGGCCGCGGTGATGGAGGCCGCCGAGGGCGGCGTCGAGTTCATCGTGTGCATCACCGAGGGCGTGCCCGCCCAGGACGAGGCCTGGTTCTTCAACAAGCTGCAGCGCGACTTCCCCGACGTGCAGCTGTTGGGCCCGAACTGCCCCGGCATCATCAGCCCCGGGAAGTGCAACATCGGCATCACCGCGGGTCACATCGCCAAGGAGCCCGTGCCGGGGGAGAAGAACGTCGGCATCGTGAGCCGCTCCGGCACGCTCACGTACCAGGCCCTCTACGAGCTGAAGCTCCAGGACGTGGGTGTGACCACCTGCGTGGGCATCGGCGGCGACCCGGTGCCCGGCACGAGCTTCATCGACTGCCTCGAGCGCTTCGAGGCCGACCCGGAGACCTCGGCGGTCATGATGATCGGCGAGATCGGCGGCTCGGCCGAGGAGGAGGCCGCCGAGTTCATCAAGTCGAGCATGTCCAAGCCGGTCGTGGCCTACATCGCGGGCCAGACCGCCCCGGCGGGCAAGAAGATGGGCCACGCCGGTGCCATCGTCTCCGGCGGCAAGGGCACGGCCAAGGCGAAGATGGAGGCCCTCACCGACGCCGGCGTGCGTGTGGGAGCGCACCCCACCGAGGCCGGCAGCCTGATGGTGGACGTCATCCACTCGCTCTGAGCTGTCACCGCTCCTCCCGGGGCCCC
>JBMOJH010000123.1:0-9583 GCA_049316905.1 Microthrixaceae bacterium
GTCCTCGAACCAATGACGGTCCTCGAACCAGTGACGGTCCTGCTCGTCCGCGAACTCGTGGACCTCGCCGTCGTGCGGGTCCTCCACGGGGTTCATCCCTTGGCCGCGGCCCAGCTGGACCCGACCGTGAGGTTCACCTCGAGCGGCACACGCAGGTCGAACGCGCCCGACATCGCGTGGCGCACCGCCTCCTCCGCCACGACCAGCTCGTCGGGCGGGACCTCGAGCAGGACCTCGTCGTGGACCTGCAGGATGAGCCGGGCCGCGAGGCCCCGCTCCTCCAGCTCGGCGTCGAGGCGCACGAGCGCCACCTTGAAGATGTCCGCGGCCAGACCCTGGATCGGTGCGTTCATCGCCTGGCGTTCGCCGGCCATCCGCACGTTGCGCTGGTTGGAGCTGAGCTCGGGGATCCGGCGGCGGCGCCCGAACACGGTCTCGGTGTAGCCCCGCTCGCGGGCCTCGGCCACGGTGCGTTCCATGAACGCCTTCACGCTCGGGAAGGCCGTGAAGTAGGCGTCGAGGATCTCCTGGGCCTCACCGGTGGGGATGTTGAGGCGCTGGCCGAGCCCGTAGGCCTCCATCCCGTAGGCGAGCCCGTAGGACACCATCTTCGCCTTGGACCGCTGCTCCACGGTCACCTCGCCGGGGTCCACGCCGAACACCCGCGACGCGGTGGCGTTGTGGATGTCCTGGCCCGTGGTGAACGCCTCCACCAGCCCCGGATCCTCGGCCAGATGGGCGATCACGCGGAGCTCGATCTGGTTGTAGTCGGCCACGAGGAACTCGAGGCCGGGCGCCGGCACGAAGGCCTCGCGGAAGCGGCGGCCCTCCTCGGAGCGGACCGGGATGTTGTGCAGGTTGGGTGCGTCGGAGCTGAGCCGGCCGGTACGGGCGACGGTCTGGTTGAACGTGGCGTGGATGCGCCCGTCGTCGGCCACCTCCGCGAGCAGTCCCTCGCCGTAGGTGGAACGCAGCTTCTCCACCTCGCGGTAGCGGAGGAGGTGCTCCACGATCGGGTGCTCACCGCGGAGCTTCTCGAGGGTGCCCTGGTCGGTGGAGAAGCCGGTCTTGGTCTTCTTCTGCGGGGTGAGACCGAGGTCGTCGAACAGCACCTCGCGCAGCTGCGGCGTGGAGTTCACGTTGAACTCCTTCCCTGCCGCGGCGACGATCGCCGCCCGCTCGGATTCGCACTCGGCGGTCAGCTCGGTGTTGAGCCGGCGCAGCACGTCCACGTCGACGCCGATCCCGAGGTGCTCCATGTGGGCCAGCACCCGCACCAGGGGCACCTCCACCTCGTCGTTCAGCCGGGCCAGGCCCTGCGCGGCCAGCGCCTCGCCCAGCGGGCCGGCGATCCGATCGACCGCCAGCGCTTCGCGGGCCGCCACCTGGGTGGCGGGCGACGAGTCGCCGCCGAGGTCGAGCTGGCCCTCCGGGATTGCGTCCGCGCCCGCGAGCTCCATGCCCGCGTGCCGGGCCAGGAGGTCCTCGAGGGAGTAGGCGGTGTCGGCCGGGTCCAGGAGGTACGCGGCGATCTTCGTGTCGAGCCACAGCGACCGCAGGTCGAGGCCGAGGCCCAGCAGGGAGCGGACGAGCGGCTTGGCGTCGTGGGCGGCCACCCGGGCGGCACCCGAGAGCACCTCGGCCAGCGGACCGGCGGATGCGGCGATCACGTCGCCGGGCAGGGCCACCACCTCGGCGGCCGCGCCGTCGGCCACGAGGGCCAGCGCCTCCAGCGGGCTGCGCCCCGGCGTGCCGGCCCACACCGCGGCCACGGCCACCGACCCGAGTCCGGCCAGCGGGGCGAGCAGCTCGGCCGCCTCCGCCGGCGTGGTGGCGACCGTGGTCTCGGCCTCCAGCACGGAGGTGGCCACCGACGCCGCTGCGCCCTCCCCGAACCGGTCGGGGAACGCCTCGGCCAGCCGCGGCACGAGCGTGGGGAACTCGAGGAACCGGAACAGGTCGAGCACCTCGTCGGGGTCCACCTCGCCCTGGGTGGCGGTGGCGGCCTCCTCGGGGAGGGGGACGTCGCGCACCAGCCGCATGAGCCGGGCGTTGGTGCGGGCCTGCTGCTCGTTCTCCTCGAGATTGCGGCGAAGCGCCGGGGTCTGCTCGGCGGTGGCGGCGAAGATGCCGTCGAGGTCGCCGTAGGTGCTCACGAGCTTCGCGGCGGTCTTCTCCCCCACCTTCGGGACGCCCGGCAGGTTGTCGGACGGATCGCCGCGCAGCGCCGCGTAGAACACGTACTGGTCGGGCCGGACCCCTGTGCGCTCCAGGATCCCGGCCTCGTCGTACAGCGCGTAGTCCGACACGCCGCGCTTGTTGTAGAGGACCTTCACGTGCGGGTCCCGGACCAGCTGGTAGCTGTCGCGGTCGCCCGTGACGATGATGACGTCCTCGCCCGCCACCACCGCGTGGTCCGTGAGCGTGGCGATCACGTCGTCGGCCTCGTAGCCGGGGGCGGTCACCACCGGCAGTCGGAGGGTGTCGACCACCTGGCGCACCAGCCCCATCTGCTCCCGCAGGATGTCGGGGGCGGACTCCCGGTTGGCCTTGTAGGACTCGAGCTCCTTGTGCCGGAAGGTGGGCTCGGGCAGGTCGAAGGTGACCACCACGCGGTCGGGCCGGTGGTCGCGCACCAGGTTGAGGAGCATGGACGTGAACCCGAAGACCGCATTGGTGACCTGACCCGACGCGGTGGCCAGATCGGTGGGGAGCGCGAAGAAGGCCCGGTAGGTGAGCGAGTTCCCGTCGACGAGCATCAGCGTGGGCACGGCCCGGAGCGTAACCCCCGGCGCCGCGCCCGCCCGCGGGCTCAGGTGGTGGGCTGCAGCCGCCCGTCGAGCACGTCCTGCGCGACCTCGCGCATCGTGCGACGGGTGGACATCGCGGTCTTCTGCACGAAGCCGAACGCGTCCTGCTCGCTGAGGCCGTGGCGGTCCATCAGGGTGCCCTTGGCCCGGTCGATCACCTTGCGGGCCTCGAGCCGCTCCTCGGCGGTGGCGGCCTGGTCCACGAGCGCCTGCTCGGAGCGGAACCGGGCCATCGCCACCTCGATGGCCGGCACGAGGTCGTGGCGCTCGAAGGGCTTGACCACGTAGCCGTGGACGCCGGCGTCGCCCGCCTCCTCGATCAGCTCCCGCTGCGAGAAGGCGGTGACCAGCACGACCGCGGCGAGGCGGTCCGAGGAGATCTCGCGGGCGGCCGAGATGCCGTCGAGGCCGGGCATCTTGATGTCGAGCAGGGCGACATCGGGCCGGTGCTCCCGGACGAGGGCGACGGCCTCGTCACCGCGACCGCACTCGGCGACCACGTCGTAACCCTCCTCCTGCAGGAGCTCGCGGAGGTCCATGCGGATGATGGCCTCGTCCTCTGCGACCACGACTCGGGTTGGCACCGTTGCCTTCCGTCTCCTCGATGCACGGCCGCCGCCGGCGGGCCTGGAGGATCAGTCTACGCAGGGTCGGCGGCCGTCGGTCACGGGCGGGCCAGCTTGTCGAGCAGGTCGTCCTGCTCGGCCTCCAGCTTCGCGATGGACTCGACGAGGTCGGCGCGGTGACGGGCCATCGCCGTGGCGGTCCGCTCGGCCTGGCGGTGGTCCTCGTCGGCCTGCGGGGTCTCCGACACCATCGCCCGGATCCGCGAGTCGTCGGACAGGTCCGCGAAGTGGGCGAGCTGCTCGTCGGCCACGGCCAGCTCGTTGCGCAGCTTGGACAGACGCTTCCCCACGGCCTTGAGCCGGCGTTCCACGAACAGCGCCACGGCCGGAGTCTAGGGACCGGTGGCCGCGGGCCCGCGTCGGGGGTGCCGCGTCGCGGGTGCCGGGTGGCGGGGCGCGGTGCGGCGAGACTGTTGCGGTGCAGGACGGCGGCGACCACGGAGGAACGGGCACCGACGCCTTCGGCGTGACCGACGGGTGGTGGGCCACCGACGGCGGCTGGCAGGCCACGGATGCCGAGGCGCGTCGGGCACTGCGGGACGCGCTCGGCGCGGAGCAGCACCCCGACGGGCCACCGGACGGCCCCGCCCTCTGGTTCGTCCGCCGGGGCGACACGCCCGCGGTGTGGTCCCCGGGCGTGCTGGCCCTCGAGGACGGCGGCGAGGTCGCCGTGACCGGTGCGCTCCCGGCCGACCTGCCCGTGGGCGTGCACGAGCTGGTCTCCGACGGCGGGCATCGGACGCAGCTGTTCGTGCGCCCCTCGACGCTGCCGGGCTTCCCCCGCTCGTGGGGCTGGACCGCGCAGGTGGCCGCGTTGCGCTCGGCCGGCAGCTGGGGCGTGGGCGACCTGATCGACCTCGCAGCGCTGGCCCGCACCGCCGCCGCACAGGGGGCGTCGGTCGTGGCCCACTCCCCGCTCGGCGCCTCCACACCCGGGACCGGTCCCCAGCGCTCGCCGTACTACCCGTCGTCGCGGCGGTTCGGCTCGCCGTTGTACCTGCGCGTGGAGGACCTGCCGGGGGCGCGGCTCGCCGGGGGCACGCTCGCCGCCGCGGCGCGGGCCGGGAGGCGTCTCGGGACCGGCGGCCGGATCGCGCACGACGAGGCCTGGCGGCTGAAGCTGTCGGCGCTCGGCGCGATCTGGGACGCGGTGGGCCACACCCCCGCGGTGCGCGAGCGCGTGGCGCGCCTGCGGACCGACCACGGCCTGGTCACCCACGCCACGTTCTGCGCCCTCGCCGGAACCCACGGTGGGGGGCGCCACACGTTCCCCGCCGAGCACCGCGCGCCGGGTTCGCCGGGCGTCGCCCGCTTCGCCCGGGCCGAGGCCGAGCGGGTGGACTTCTGGTGCTGGGTGCAGGGCCTGTTCGACGACCAGCTCGCCAGCGCCGCGAACGCGGGCGCGGCGTTGATGGCCGACCTCCCGGTGGGCTTCGACCCGGACGGCTCCGACGCCTGGGCCGACCAGGAGCTGCTGGCCGACGGCTGCCGCATCGGCGCCCCACCCGACGACTTCGCCCCCCTGGGTCAGGACTGGGGCCTGCCGCCGTACGTGCCGTGGCGGCTCCGCGCCGCGGCCTACGGGCCGTGGCGCGACACCCTGCGGCGAGTGCTGCAGCACGCGGGCTCGCTGCGCATCGACCACGTGATGGGCCTGTTCCGCCTGTACCTCGTGCCGCCCGGGGCCGACGCCCGGCACGGCGCGTACGTGCGGCAGTTCGCCACCGAGCTCCTCGACGTGGCCTGCATCGAGGCGCACCGGGCGGGGGCGGTGCTCGTGGGCGAGGACCTCGGCACCGTCGAGCCCGAGGTCCGGGCCGCGCTGGCCGAGCGGGGCGTGTACGGGTACCGGGTCGGATGGTTCGAGGACGCCCCGCCGGGCGAATGGCCGGCGCGCACCGTCGGCATGCTGTCGACCCACGACCTCCCCACGATCGCCGGCCTGTGGTCCGGGACGGACGCCGCCGACCGCGACGCCGCGGCCCGTCCGCCCGATCCCGACGGCGACGCACTGCTGCGCGCCCGCCTCGCCCGGTTGGCCGGCGAGGCCGACGACGCGACCTCGGTGGAGGTCGCGGTGGCCGCCCACGCCGCACTGGCCGCAGCGGGGAGCGATCTGGTGCTCGCCCAGCTCGAGGACGCCGTGGGCGAGGAGCACCGCGTCAACCTCCCCGGCACCATCGACGAGCACCCGAACTGGCGGGGGACCCTCCCGGTGCCGCTGGAGGGCCTCGCCGCGGCGACCTCGTCGGTGGCCGACGCCCTGCGGAACCGCTGACGAGGACCGACGTCCACGACGGTCGGAGGGAGAAGGGGGCGCGTGCCCCTGCGGGGCTCTCGCAGGGGCGGCCACGCCTGCGCCAAGATTGGACCCGGATCTTCCGCGGGTCGTGGCCCACGGGGGGAGGCGGGGCGCTGGTGAAGCTGGGACGGGGAGTTGCGGGCCTGCTCGTGGTGGCGGTGCTGGCCGCTGGTTGTTCGCACGGGGAGACCGTCCGCAGCGAGGCCGAGGTGTCCGGCGGCCGGGCAGTGGCGGTGACGTCGGGCAACGTCACGTTGCGGCTGCCGGAGGGGGCGTCGTCGGGCTCCGGGCGGCTGGCGGTCAGCCGGCGCGGCGGGACGGCCGAGGTCCCGGCGAACACGTCCCGGGTGGGGTCGCCGGTGGACGTGGAACTCACCGGGGCGACGCTCACGGGAACGGCGAAGGTCCGTTTCGGCGGCGTCGACGCCGGCGGCGACCCGCTCGTGGTGCTGTGGCAGCACCCCGGTGGCGGATGGGAGTGGTTGCCCACCACCGTCAGCGGCTCCACGGTCACGGCCGAGACGAACCACTTCTCCGGCGGCTTCCTCGGCCGGATCAACGTGTCGAGGTGGGCACGCGACCGCGTCGACGCCCTGAAGAGCTACGTCACCGCCCGGTCCGACGTCGCCCAGCCGTCCTGCGGCGACGAACAGGCGCTCCGCGACGCACGCGTCGCGGTCGGCTCGGACAACGGCGACAGCGTGAAGTGGTGCGCCGGGGTGGACGGCGGGCGCAACGTGCTGCGGGTGGCGAACAACCGGCGCACCTACACGATGGTCACCTACCCGGCCGGGTGGGAGGTCCTCGACGGTGGGCCCATGGGCATCTCGATCGACGCCGCCATCCGCGGTGGCTCCACGTGGATCCAACAGCACCTGGCGACCCCGGCCGGGCGGACGGTGCGGCTTCTCTCCGGTGGGGACACCCTCACCCTGGCGATGCCCCCGAACCCGTCGGGGACGGTGACCACCGAACCCGGCACGCTCGCCTGGCTGTTCTCCGCGCTCCGGTTCGGCCTCGAGACCTACGCCACGGTCGCGGGCGCCGCGAACTCGGAGCTCGGCAGGTCCGCCACCACGGCATGGGAACGACTCCTCGGCGAGGTCAACGCGGGGGACCCGAACAAGGGGTGGGCCGCTGCGCTCAAGGGGTGTTTCGAGTCGTTCACGGACAACCTCACCGACACCCCCAACAGCGCGACCGGGGCGTCGGTCGTCAAGTACGTATGGAAGTGCGTGCCGGCCATGATGAAGGCCGACCTCGTGGAGAGCGGGCCCGGTCTGTTCGGCCTGGGTGTCCTCCTCTCCGCCATCGGGACCGTCGTCGGCGCCGTGCTCACCGCGGCGCACCTCGTCACCACGGGCATCCGTGAGATCTGGGACGGGCTCGCCTCCTTCGGCGGGAACAGCAACCCGATCTACGACATCCGGATCGCCACGGCGGCGCCGGCCACGTTCGATTCGCCCGACGCGGTTGCCACTGCCTTCATCGACGCGGTCCGCCGAGGGGACCGTGGCGGAGCGGCGTCGCTGTCCGACGGCCCCGGCGCCGGCGCCGCCTACGAATGGTTCCGGAGCGGCCCGGGCGGTGTGGCGCCAGCCGTGTCGTGCCGCACCGAGGACCGGGCCACCACCTGCGGCCTCATCGCCGCGACCCCCGGCTGGAACATCCATGTCACCCGAGGCGGGAACGGTTGGCGCGTTCTGGGCCCCGCCTGGAACGGCATGTTCGGCGACGCCGTCTACGGCAACTACGACGACACCGACCTCGACCGCACCTACTGCGTCGCCGACCCGGACCCCCTCAACATCCGCGTGGGGGCGGGCACCGACGCGCCCGTCGTCATCGCCGTTCCCACCGGCGACTGCGGTCTCCGCGGCGTGAGCGGCCGCACCGAGCAGGCCCGGAACGGGAAGGCATGGCGGTTCGTCGACTGGCACGGGTACCTCGGGCTCGTCCACGACGCCGGCATCCGCCCCACCGACACCGGAGGGAGCAGCCCCGCAGGGCCACTCCCGGCGCTGTCGGCGTCGGACGCCGGCCGGGCGACCGAGCTCGCCAGGAACGTGCTCGGCAGCGGCGCGGACAGCTGCACCTTCGTCAAGGTCTACGGCGCGGATCTCGCCAACGGCGCCCTCGACTTCGTTGCGGGCTACGACGCGGCCTGCGGCGGTGACGCAGTCGGCACCTTCTACGTCGTGCGGTCCGGAGCAGTACTGGAGCAGGCCTCCGCGTGTGGGGACTGCGAGGTGGACGCCACGGGCTCCACGGCCCGCTACCGCGAACTCATCGATGGCTACCGAGGACGCCCGCCCCTCGACCTCGGCCCCGCCACCTGAGGGCCCGGCGACGGCATCGTGGACCTCCGTGGGCCCCACTGGATCTGGCGTGCCCGGGGTGGGACTCGAACCCACACGCCCTCTCGGACAGCGGATTTTGAGTCCGCCGCGTCTGCCATTCCGCCACCCGGGCGAGGCGGGTGATGGTAGCCGCCACCCGACCGCGGACCCGGCGACGCGGCAGCCGGACGGACCAATAGGGTGAACCCATGAGCGACCAGCCGACCCCACTGCCCGACCTGTCCGGCCCGGACCTGACCGGTTCCGAGCAGGGTGGCGGTCACCTGCTGCGCTGGCTCGTGCTGGTGGCCCTCGGCATCGGGGCGATCGTGGCCGGCCGGCGGTACGCGATCAGCAAGGCCGACCGGGAGTTCGAGGAACGGCTGCGGCAGGCGGACGAGTCGCGGGACTGACCCGCCGCCGGCCTACTTCAGCGCCGCGAGCAGCTTCTTCGGGGTGTCCTTCGGGCTGATCTTGTACCAGGCCTGCTCCACCTTGCCCTTCTCGTCGATGAGGAAGGCGGAGCGGATGATCCCCATGTAGGCCTTGCCGTACAGCTTCTTCTCGCCCCACACGCCGAACTTCTCGGCCACGGCATGGTCCTCGTCCGCGAGCAGCGGGTAGCCCAGCTCGTACTTCTCGTCGAAGCGGAGCTGCTTGTCGGGTGCGTCGGGGCTGATGCCGAGGATGGCCACGTCGCCCACGTCGCCGGCCACGTCACGCAGGCCGCACGCCTGGGTGGTGCAGCCGGGCGTGGAGGCCTTCGGGTAGAAGAACACCAGCACCTTGCGGCCCTTGAAGCCGGAGAGACGGAGCGTGGTGCCGTGCTGGTCGGTGAGGGCGAAGGCCGGAGCCTTGTCGCCTGCCTGGAGAGTCGCCATGGGCGGGACTCTACGACGGGCCCGTGACGGCACCGGGACCATCGAGCGGGGACGACTCCCCGGTCCCGGGACGCGACAGGGGCCGCCCGGAGGCGGCCCCTGTCGTGAATCCCAGCTGTTCCCCAGCTGCTTCGTGGCGGGCGGACCCGCCGCGATCACTTGCCGGTCTTGGCGCGGTTCTTGAGCTTGGCGCCCGCGCTGACCTTCGCCGCGTTGGAGGCGGGGACCTGGATGGTCTCGCCGGTCTGCGGGTTGCGGCCGGTGCGAGCGGCACGCCGGGTCTGCTCGAACTTCAGGAAGCCCGGGATGGTCAGGGCGTCCTTGCCCTTCGCCACGATGTCACCGGCGATGTCCTCGAAGGTGTCGAGCACTGCCTGGACGTCCTTCTTGGAGATGTCCGTGCGCTGGGCGATGGTCTCCACCAGTTCGGTCTTGTTCATTGTTCCTCCTGGTCGACCCCCCGAGGAACGGTCGACTCCGACGGCAAATTGCAAAGGTGTAACTACCACGGTGGGGTGGCCATGGCGAGCGTTTCCCTTGAAATTCCGCGGATTCGCGCGCTCCGCGCGCAGAATGCCGCGTATTCAGGGGCGGGATCCCACGGCCCGCGCGGGCCGGGCAGCGG
>JBMOJH010000124.1:0-9561 GCA_049316905.1 Microthrixaceae bacterium
GCCGTGATGCTGCTCACCGCGGTGGCCACCCGCCTGGGCGACCGCTGCGGGCTCGTGGCCTTCGACCGCGAGGTGCGCGCCGAGGTGGCCCCCGCCCGCCACCGCGACCAGGTGGGGCGGGTCACCGAGGCGATGTTCGCCCTGGAGCCGGAGCTGGCCGAGTCGGACTACACGGGTGCGTTCGCCTCCGTGGTCGCCCGTCACCGCCGGCGCTCGCTCCTCGTGCTCCTCACGGATCTCAACGAACGCGCCGTGATCGACTCGGTGGTGCCGGCGCTGCCGCTCGTGCTGCGCACGCATCTCGTCCTCGTGGCCTCGGTGCGCGATCCGCAGGTGGTGGCGTGGGCCACCGGTCCCGGCGCCGACCGAGAAGAGGTGTTCCGCAAGGTGGCCGCGGTGGAGGCGCTGCGCGAGCGGGACCGCACCGCGGCGCGGCTGCGGGGGATGGGCGCGCTGGTCGTGGACGAACCGCCCGGGCGCCTGGCCCGTCGCCTCGCCGACACCTATCTCGAGATCAAGGGCACCGGCCGGCTGTGAGCCGCCCCGCATGCTGATCCACCGTCAGGCCCGGATGACCCGACCTTCCTCGGAGCGGGCCTGGGCCTCCGCGATCACGTCGCGGCGCTCCTCGCCCCAGAGCCCGGTGCAGCCGCCGCGCGCGGCCCGGCCGCCGAGCGCCACCACGTAGGTGACGAACGCCGCGAACACCGCCACGCCGACCGCCACCCGCAGCGCGGTGGGCAGGCCCGACGGGGTGACGAACCCCTCGATGAATCCCGCGGTGACGAAGCAGCCGACGAGGCCGATGACGATCACGATCGAGCGGAGCCCGGCCTCCTTCAGCGCCTGGCCGCGGCTGCGGTCGCCGGGGGCGATGATCGCCCAGCTGATCTGCAACCCGGCCGCCGCGGCGATGATCGCGGCGGAGATCTCCAGCAGCCCGTGGGGGAGGATCAGCCCCCAGAACTGCGGGCCCTCCCCGGCGCGGTGCATCACCGCGGCCATCACGCCCACGTTCGCGCCGTTGGTTGCCAGCACGAAGACCGGGCCCAGCACCGGCACCACCCCGAGGGCGAACGCCGTGACCGCCACGTAGATGTTGTTGACCGTCACCTTGCCGGCGAAGTTCTGCGCGGCGTCCGAGCGGTAGTACTCGGCGAACTCGCGCTCGGCGATCAGGCGTTGCACCTCGGGCGGCACGCTGGCGTCGAGCGCGGCGGGGGAGTTGGCGAGCCAGAACCCCAGGCCGATCGCCGGGAGCAGCAGCGCGAGCGCAGCCACCGCCACGAACCGCCGGGCGTGGAAGACCGCGGCCGGGAAGGTGCGGGTGACGAAGGTGGCCGCGGTCCGCAGCGGGTTGGAGCGGGTCCGGTAGATCACCACCCGGGCCGCTCCGATCGAGCGGCTGAGGCGGGCGTTCAGGTCGGGATCGCCGTACGCGGTGCGGGCGTGGGAGAGCTGCGCGGAGACCGACTGGTACAGGCCCACCAGCTCCTCGATGCCGTCGTCGCCGAGCGAGCGGGCGCTGCGGCGGCCGGCGGCCGCAAGCTCGTCCAGGCGTCGCCAGGTGGGCTCGTGGCGCTGGATGTAGCGGTCGATGTCCACGGGGCCTCCGGTCGAGCGATCCCGTCGACGGCCGGACGGCGCCGTCGGCGGGCTGCCGACCCGCGTACGGTAGACGCCGTGAGCGCCGGCGTGGTCACCCCCGAGGCCGTGGTCCTCGAGCTGCCCACCGCGGGCGTGGCCACCCGGGCCTTCGCCCGCCTCATCGACCTGTTCCTGCAGTTCGTGGTGGCCGGCATCCTCGGCCTGGTGGTGGCCCAGCTGGTGGCCGCGGGCATGTCGCCGGAGCTCGGCTTCCTGCTGATCCTCGTGCTGGTGCTCCTCGTGCTCCCCGTCGCGGTGGAGTCGCTGAGCGGGGGACGCAGCCTCGGCAAGCTCGTGTTCGGCCTGCGGGTGGTCGGCCGCGACGGGTCGCCCGCGACCGCCCGCCAGGCCGCGGTGCGCGGGCTGGTGGCGCTCATCGACATCTACGCCACGCTCGGCTTCCTGGCGCTCGTCACCGCGATGTCCACGCAGCAGGCCCAGCGCCCGGGCGACCTGGCGGCCGGCACCGTGGTGCTCCGCGAGCGCAACCGCACGCTGGTCGAGACCCCGATCGCGTTCCTCGCGCCGCCGGGGTACGAGGCCTACGTGGCGTCGCTCGACGTGGGCCGTCTCGACGACGAGGACTTCTCCCTCATCCGGTCCTTCCTCCTGCGCGTGGCGGAGCTGTCGCCCGAGGCGCGTCGCGAGCGGGCCATGGCGCTCGCCACCGCGGTGCGCGCCCGCATCGACCACGACCTCCCCGGTGCGATGGACCCCGAGCTCTGGCTGGTCTGCGTGGCCTCCGCCCACCAGCTGCGCCAGGGCAACCTCCTCGCCGACGCCGCGCTCGGCCTCGCCCCGATCGCCGCACCGTCGTGGACATCCCGGTGAACACCGTTTAGCGTGGCGGCGCGGGGTCCGGCCGTGGGGGTCGGGCACCGTGCAGGGGATCCGGGCGTGGGGCCCGGGGGAGATCGGGGGACGGGCCATGGCCACGCTGACGACGAACCTCTTCCGCGGCGCGGGGGAGGGCGACTGGCGCCTCGAGGTGGTGGAGGGTCACTGGCCCACCGACGCCCGCGGCGAGGTGTTCATCGTGGGGCCCGACAAGCGGGCACCCGGCGGCCACTGGTTCGCCGAGTGGGGACTCGTGCACCGCATCGGCTGCGCGCCCGGCCCCGACGGCCGCATCCCCGTCACCGCGCGCCGGGTGTCCACCCCGGTGGAGCGACTGCAGCAGCGGTTCCCGAAGCTGTTCCGCCGGGTGGGCTTCGCCGAGGCGTCGCCGTTCGGCGTGTCGAACCTGGGCAACACCAACCTGCAGGCGATCGACGGGCGGCTCTTCGTGGGCTACGACGCCGGCCGCCCGCTCGAGATCGATCCCGTCACCCTCGAGGTGCTCACGCCGGTGGGCGCCAACGGTGAGTGGTGCCAGATGTTCCCCGGGCTGGTCGAGCCGATGGTCACGGTGGCCGCGCACCCTGCGCCGGCGTTCGAGGAGCGGGCGCTCTACTTCGTGAACTACTCGCCGATGCCCGGCACCCCGACGTACCTCGCGCGCTGGGGGCTCAGCGGCCCGGTGGAGAAGTGGCCGCTCGAGGGCATGGGCCGCTACGACTCGATCCACGACGTGAAGGCCACCCGCCACCACCTCGTGATCTCCGACCTGCCGTTCAAGGTGGAGCCCGACGCCATGCGCGGCGGCGAGCGCACCGAGCCCAACCAGGACATCACCCGGCTCTGGATCGTGGCCAAGGAGGATCTGCGCCGCACCGTCCCCGGCTCGCCAGTGCCGGTGGTGGCCGTGGAGCTGCCGTTCCCCACCGGGCACCTCGCGGTGGACGTGGACGACGACGACGGCGTGATCCGGGTGATGCTCGAGCACATCCCGCTCGCGGACCTGATGATCACGATGTCGACCGAGCGACCGCAGCACGCCACCGGCGAACCGGTGCCCGTGGACTACGAGGGCATGGTGGCCCTCGGCCTGCAGCCCGGGTGCGTGGGTACGTACCGGATCGACGCGGCCACCGGCGAGGTGCTCGAGGGCGAGCGCATCTGGGACGACGCGTTCTGGGGCGGGATCCTCACCACGTGGGACCAGTCGTCGCCCGAGGCCCGCGAGCGAATCGACCGGGCGTGGTTCGCGGGCTCCGGCCACGACCCCGAGCTCGTGCCGGAGGAGTGGTGGCGGCTCTACGCGGACGCCGGGCTCAACTGCATCGTGGAGCCCAGTGACCTGCCCGCCGAGGGCCGGCCCGGGGCGCTCGCCACCTTCGACCTCGACGCCCGCAAGGTGGCCGCGGTGTGGACCTACCCCGACGGCTCGTTCCCGTCGCCGCCCACCTTCGTGCCCCGCGACGGCGCGGACGGCCCGGGCGACGGCTACGTGGTGGTGCTCGTGCACGCGGACGGCGGCAAGGAGCTCCAGGTCTTCGACGCCCAGCACGTGGACCGCGGCCCGCTGGCCCGCGCCACGGTGGAGGGCTTCAACCCGCCGCTGCTGCTGCACTCCACCTGGATGGAGCGGCGAACGGGAGCCCGGCCGTCGAGCTACCGGGTGCGGCGCCGCGACGACGTGGCCGGTGCGTTGGCCCAGGCGCCCGCGGTGGTGCGGCGCTGGATCCGTGGCGGTCGCCAGATGGCCGCCGAGCAGCAGGCCTCGGCCGCCGCGGGCCGCGACTAGAACCTGTTCCAGTCCGTGCGCCACACTCGTGGGGCCATGGACTTCGACGAGTCGCCCGAGGAGATCGCCCTGCGGGCCGAGGCCCGGGCCTTCCTCGATGCCCACGCCACCCGGCGCGACGGAGCCGGCCTCGAGGACCTCGAGACCCACCGCTCCCACACGGAGGAGGAGGACAAGGCCCTCCTCGACCGGGCCCGCGAGTGGCAGCGCACCAAGGCCGCGGCCGGCTGGGCGGCACCCACGTGGCCGGCGGAGCACGGCGGCCGGGGCCTGAGCCCGTTGCTCGCCACGCTGTTCGCCGCGGAGGAGGCCGACTACGACGTGATCGGCCGCATGTTCACCGTGGGCGTCGACATGGTCGGGCCCACGCTGCTCGAGTGGGGCACCGAGGAGCAGCAGGCCCGGTGGCTGCCGCGGATCCTCTCGGCCGAGGACGTCTGGTGCCAGCTCTTCAGCGAGCCGGGCGCCGGCTCCGACCTGGCCGGGCTGTCCACCCGCGCGGTGCGCGACGGCGACGAGTGGGTGGTGACCGGCCAGAAGGTGTGGACCTCCGGGGCGCACTACTCGGACCTCGGGATGCTGCTCGCCCGCACCGACCCCGACGTGCCCAAGCACCGTGGCATCACCGCCATCGCGCTGCCGATGCGCTCGCCCGGCGTCGACATCCGGCCGCTGCGCCAGATCGACGGCGCGATCCACTTCAACGAGGTGTTCCTCGATGAGGTGCGCGTGCCCGTGGCCGACACGGTGGGCCCCGAGGGCAGCGGCTGGGGCGTGGCGCTCAGCATGCTCACCCACGAGCGCGCCTCCATCGGCGGCGGCGGGATGTACCGGGTGGCGCAGCTCGTCGACCTGGCCCGCGCCATGGGCCGCGAGCACGACCCGATCGTGCGCCAGCGCCTGGCCCGGCTGCACACCGCCGAGCGGGTGCTCGAGTTCCTCGGCTACCGGGTACGCACCGCGGCCGCGAAGGGTGTCATGCCCGGCCCGGAGAGCTCGGTGATGAAGCTCGTGGTGTCGGACTTCTACGAGACCGGCGGCGACCTCATGCTCGACCTCGAGGGAGCGGCGGGCATGCTCACCCACGCCGATGCCCCCTACGGCGGGCGGTTCCAGGACCTCTTCATGGCCCAGTGGGCGCCCCGCATCGGCGGCGGCACCGACCAGGTGCAGCGCAACATCATCGGCGAGCGCGTGCTCGGCCTCCCGGGCGAGGTGCGCGCCGACAAGTCGGTGCCGTTCCGCGACCTGCCCCGCAGCTGAGCGGGCCTACCCTTCCCGGGTGAGCTCCGCCGAGCGCGAACCTGTCGCGATCACCGATCTGGACCACGCGGCGACCACGCGCCTGCGGCCCGAGGCCCGCGCCGCGATGGAACCGTTCCTCGGCGACCGCTACGGCAACCCGTCGGGCGCGCACGCCCTGGCGCGCGACGCGGTGCGCGCCGTCGACGAGGCCCGCGAGCGGGTGGCCGGCCTGCTCGGCCGCGCCCCCGGCGAGGTGGTGTTCACCTCCGGTGGCACCGAGGCCGACGTGCACGCGGTCACCGGGGGACTGCCCGCCCGCTCGGGCACGCCCGTGTGCAGCGCGGTGGAGCACCCGGCGGTGCTCGAACCGGTCCACGCCCTCGGTGGGCGCGTGGTGGCGGTCGACGCGCTCGGCCGGGTGGACCTCGACGCGCTGGACCACCTGCTCGCCGAGCTCGGCCCGGCCACCTCGGTGGTCTCGGTCATGGCCGCCAACAACGAGGTGGGCACGATCAACGACCTCGACGCCGTGGCCGCGGTGGTCCGCCGCCACACCGACGCACCGATCCACACCGACGCCGTGCAGGCCGCCGCGTGGCTCGACCTCGGCGACGTGGCCGCCCCGGCGGACCTGGTGTCGGTCTCCGCGCACAAGTTCGGAGGACCGAAGGGTGTGGGCGTGCTCGTGGTGCGCGCCGGCACGGCGCTGTCACCGTTGCTGCGCGGCGGAGGCCAGGAGCGGGGCCGGCGGTCGGGCACGACCAACGTCGCCGGGGTGGTGGGCCTCGCCGCCGCGCTCGACGCCACGGCGCGGGACCGTGCCCGCACGAACGAGAGGGTCGGTGCCCTGCGCGACCGGCTCGCGGACGGGCTCGCCGCCGCGGTCGGCGACCTGCGCATGACGGTCGCGCCGGAGCGGGACCGGTCCCACCTCCTGCCGGGGACCTGCCACCTCACGATCGAGGGCGCGGACTCCGAGGAGCTGCTCCTGCTGCTCGACCGGGCGGGGGTGGCCGCGTCCGCCGCCTCGAGCTGCGCGTCGGGCGCGCAGCACGCGTCGCACGTGCTGGCGGCGCTCGTGGCCGCCGGCAACCCGGCGGCGGCATCGGGTGGGGCGTCGCTGCGGCTCAGTCTCGGCTGGGACTCCACCGAGGCGGACGTCGACCGGGTGCTCACGGTCCTCCCGGAGGCGGTGGGGCGCATCCGGGCCCACCGCGGGCGGGTTCTCGACGCGGGCCGGCCCTGATGCAGGTGCTGGCGGCGCTGTCGGGCGGCGTCGACTCGTCGGTGGCCGCCGCGCTCCTCGCGGAGGAGGGCCACGAGGTGATCGGTGTGACCATGCGGCTCTGGGGCGGCGAGTCCGACACCGGTTGCTGCTCGGTGGCCGACGTCGAGGACGCCCGGCGCGCCGCGGCGCAGCTCGGCGTGGACCACCACGTGTTCAACTTCTCCGACGAGTTCGACGAGTTCGTCGTGGGCCCGTACGTGGCCGACCACGCCGCGGGGCGCACGCCCAACCCCTGCGTGGAGTGCAACCGCCACCTGAAGTTCGACGTGCTGCTCGAGCGCGCCGAGCTGCTGGGGGTGGACGCCGTGGCCACCGGCCACCACGCCCGGGTGCACACGCACGCCGATGGCACCCGCCGGGTGGCCCGCGGGGCGGATCCCGCGAAGGACCAGTCCTACGTGCTGTACCCGCTCACCTCGGCCGACCTCGCCCGGGTGCGGTTCCCGATCGGTCACCTCACCAAGGCCGAGGTGCGCGAGCGGGCCCACGCGCTGGGGCTGCGCACGGCGGCCAAGCCCGACAGTCAGGACGTGTGCTTCATCACCCGTACCGGTGGCCGCGAGGAGTTCCTGGGGCGGCGGATCCCGCTGCACCCCGGCCGCGTGGTCGACACCGCCGGACGCGACCTCGGCACCACCGAGGCCGTGGAGCTCGTGACGATCGGCCAGCGCCGCGGGCTCGGCCTCGCGGGCGGCGCGGACCGTCGCTTCGTGGTGGACGTCGACGTACCCGGTCGCACCGTCACCGTCGGTCCGCCCGAGCGGCTGCTCGCCCGCGGCGTGGATCTCGACCGGATGGTCTGGGCCGACCGCGAGGTGACGGGTCCGCTGCTGGCCCAGTTCTCGGCCCACGGCGAGGCCCTGCCCGCGACGGTGGAGCCGGGTCAGCGCGGCACGGCGTCGGTCCGCTGGAACGAGCCGCAGCGTCGCGTCGCCCCGGGTCAGTCCGTCGTGCTGTACGACGGCGACACGGTGGTCGGCGGCGGTCTGGCCGCCCGGTCCCCCGCGGGGGAGGAGCGGTCAGATGTTCGCGGCGGTGCGCAGTGACGGGGCTGCGGCGAGCGCCGGGGTGGGGAGCACCGGCAGCGCCAGCATCTCCTCCCAGGTCCGCAACATCGCGGCGTGGCCCGCGCCGGGCAGGTCCTGCACCCCACGCCGGGCGGTGGGCGCGATGAGCAGGTTGGGCACCGGCCGGTCCTCGTCCCACAGGACCATCACCGCGGTGCGACCCTCCGCGTAGGTCCGGGAGCGCAGCACGGCGCCCACGTAGTTCGCGGCGAACTCGTCGACCCGGTAGTTCAGACAGTCGTGGCCGTCGTTGCACTGGTCGGGCACGATCATCGAGAAGGTCGGCAGGCGATCGGGGTCGAACTCGCCGAGGGGCCGGACCTCCTCCCCGCAGACGTCGTGGTCGTTGTGGACGCCTGTCGCATCGGTGTAGGTGCCCTGGTAGTAGGCGGCGGGGATGTGCTTCCAGCGGTTGTCCTCCGCCGCGCACGCGTGCTGGGTGTTGTCGACATAGGTACGGGCGGTGCCGCCCGACCGCCGGACCTGCCGGAACAGGTTGTCGTCGGTGGAGCGGCACGTGGGGCTCGGGTCGCAGTCGTCGACGGTGCTGGGGTTGCTCACACCGCTCGTCAGCCCGACGTACTGGTTGAGGCTGTTCTGTTCGGTGTTGGTCTCGGTCCAGTCGCGGAACACCGTGCAGTTGGCCCCGAGGTCCTTCAGGTACGGCATGTAGCGGTCACCGAAGCCCACGCCGCCCACCGCGTCCCAGGTGCGGTTCTCCATCATCACGACCACCACGTGGTCGTAGCGGGCCGGCGCCGGCGCCGCGGCCCCGCACGCTGCGGCGGTGGACGGGTAGCTCGGGACGGTGCAGCCGGGCAGGGCCACGACCAGGGCCGCGGCAGCGAGCACCCCCATCAGGACCGGTCGTCGGACTCGTCGCACGCTGCACCCCCGCCTGGCCGCTCGCTCGTTCGGGCCGCCGATGTCGTAGCACGGGGAGGGTGCCACGGCCCACCTCCGTCGATCGGGTCACGGCCGGTCGCCGCTCAGGCCCTCCCGACGTGGATCCGTCGGGCCTCGGCCTCCGCCAGCGCCCGACCCGGCCGGCTCGGGGCGAGCAGCACCGACCGGGTGCGCACCGCCTCGGCCACCCCGCCACGGGGCGCGGCGGGCACGGGATCGATCTCCTCGTCGAGGTCCACCTGCAGGATCAGGCCGGCGGCCCCGGCCGACAGGTCGAGCGCCGTGCTGTCGGCCGGAGCCGGCCCGAAGCGCACCACCGCCCGGCGGGGGAACAGCTCGGGCTCGGCGAGGGCGAGGTCGTCCACGAGCGTCATGCCTGCGGGCACGAAGACCAGGCACCGCTGCGAGAGCCGGTCGAGCGCCCGGAAGCCGAACCAGGCCGTGGCGACCCCGACCACGAGCAGCGCACCGCCGAGCAACCACTGGCGGGCCGCGAGGAGTACGGCGCCGGCGACCACGGGGGCCACCGTGAGGACCCAGGCGATCTCGAGCGGGCCGGCGAGCAGCGCGGCGGGCGGCCGGAGAGGGAGCCGGAGCTCGTCGCCGTAGGACGCGCCGTCGACGAACCACATCCCGCTCTCCGCAGCGAGCGTGGCGGCCGCGGCCCCCACGGCGAGCACGAGGCCCACCCAGACCCAGAGGCCGGGCGCGTCGCCGCCCTCGACCGCAGCGACCGCCACGGCCCCGCCGACCGGTGCGGCCACGGCCAGCACCCGCGTGGC
>JBMOJH010000125.1:0-9543 GCA_049316905.1 Microthrixaceae bacterium
CCGCTGGGGTGGCACGCGCCGATGATGCTGGCGTTCACCTCGGGCACGAGCGGCACGCCGAAGGGCGCGATCGTGAACCACGGCGTCCTCCTCAACCTGGTGCGCGGTGCCTCGGACGCGCTGGGCATCGGGCGCGGCGACACGATGCCGATGCTGTTCCCCACGTCGCTGGCGGTGGCCGCCTACCCGATGTTCCTCCCATTGCTCAACGGCGGAACGCTGGCCACCCTCGACGTCCGGTCCGTCGGTCTGGCCCCGGTGGCCGACTTCCTCGAGGGGGAGGGGATCACCCTCGCCTACATGGCACCCACGGTCGTCCGCTTTCTCGTGGACGCCCTCGCCGGTCGTGACTTCCCGGACCTCCGCATGATCGCCCTCGGCGGCGAGCTGGTGGACCCGGAGATCCTGAAGGTCACCGCCGACCTGTTCGGCGTGCCCCACGTGGCGGTGGGGTACGGCACCACCGAGACCGGCGTGGTCTCCCTCGCCGTGTTCGATCGCGACCAGCTGCCCACTGATGCCGTCCACTGCGGGTACGCCGTGCCCGACGTCGACATCGTCGTGCTCGACGGGTCCGGTGCCCCCGTGGCGACCGGGACCACCGGCGAGGTGGCGGTGGTGAGCCGCTACATGTTCGACGGCTACTGGGGCCATCCCGAACTGAACCGTCGGGTCCTCGCCGCCGACCCGGGTGGGTCGGGCCGGCCCTGCTACCGCACCGGTGACCTCGGCCGCCTCGACGACGCGGGGGCGCTGACCCTCGTGGGCCGTCTGGACACGAAGGTCAAGGTGCGGGGCCGGTTCGTCGTGCTCGGCGACGTGGAGGCCGACCTGCACGAGCTCGACGGCGTGGCCGACGCCGTGGTCACGGCCCGCGACGTGGACGGTGTCACCGAGCTCGTGGCCCACGTGGTGCCGGCGGGCCCGACCGGGTCCGACACCCGGGCCCTGCGAGCCGAGCTGCTGGAACGTCGCGAGCCGTACCGCGTGCCGAGTCGATGGGTGGTGCTCGACGAGCTGCCGCGCCTGCCCAACGGCAAGACCGACCGGCGGGCCCTGCCCGATCCCGACGTGCTCCTCGATCGCCTCACCGGCGACGAGCCCGGGCTCCTGGTGGCCCCGGAGGAGCACTCCGAGCTGCGCGAGGAGGTCCGCGCCCTCTGGCAGCGGCTCCTCCCGGTGGGCCCGGTGGGTGACGACGAGGACTTCTTCGAGCTGGGCGGCGACTCGCTGCTCGCCGCCCAGATGCTGGTGATGCTCGAGCACTCCACCGGCACCGCCATTCCCATGGGTGAGCTGGTCCACGCCCGAACCGTCCGAACGCTCACCGAGGTGCTGGCCCGGCTCCGCGCCGGTGGGCCGTCACGTACCGGGACCGCGGCCTGTGTGCAGCACGGTGACCTGTCGCGGCACCCGCGGCTGTGGTTCGTCCACGACCTCCAGGGCTCGGCCTACCGGATCCGGCACCTCGCGGAGGCCCTCGGCGAGGACCGGGCGGTCTGGAGCTTCGAGTCGCCCCTGCTCGCCGGGGAGCCCAACCGCGACACCGGCCTCGACACCTTCGCCGCCCGTTACGTGAGCGACCTCCGTCGGGTCCAGCCCGAGGGGCCCTACTGGCTGGCCGGGTACTCCTTCGGCGGTATCTGCGCCTACGAGATGGCCCGCCAGCTGCGCCGCGACGGCCAGGAGGTGGCGTTCCTCGGCGTGGTCGACGTGGGACCCGGCTACCGCGGTGCGGGTTGGGACGAGCACCGCTCGCCCCTGCGGCCGTGGTTCGGCATCGCCGGTCCGCCGCCGCCGGGCACGTCGGTGCTCGAGCAGTTCCGGCATTACCGCCGCATGGTGCAGGCCAGCCCCGAGGGCGCGGCCCGCCACCTGATGGTGCGCAGCGGGGTGGCCCGAGCGGTCGATCCCTGGCGGTTCCGTCAGGACCTGCGCCGCACCGGGCGGGTCCGCCCGGACTGGCGTCTCTGGTACGCGTGGGAGGAGCACTGGAAGCTCGCCGCCCGCGGGTGGGACCGCTCCAGCACCTATCCGGGCCGCATGGATCTGTTCTGGGCCGACGGCTCGGCGTCCGCCGACGCGACGATGGGATGGGGCCCGCTCGTGGGCGACCTCCGCATCCACCGGTTCCCCGGCGACCACGAGGGGATCCTCGAGCCGAGGGGTGCTCCCTCGCTCGCCCACGCCCTGCGGCTGGCCCTCGACGGGGTCGATGCCCCATCCTGAAGACATGGTGGCGAACTCCCGCGGGGTGGAGGCGCACGGTGCCGAGTACGGGCCGTCGCCGGAGGAGCTGACGATCATCAGCGTGGACGACCACGTGGTCGAGCCGCCCGACATGTTCGAGGGCCGGCTCGCCGCGAAGTGGGTCGACCGGGCCCCCCGGGTGATCGAGCGGGCCGACGGCCGGGAGATGTGGCTGTTCGAAGGGGTGGAGATCCCCAACTTCGGGCTCAACGCCGTGTCCGGGCGCCCGCAGGAGGAGTACGGGATCGAGCCGACCCGCTACGACGAGATCCGCCCCGGGTGCTGGGACGTCGGCGCCCGCATCGACGACATGAACGCGGGCGGGATCCTGGCGTCGCTCTGCTTCCCGTCGTTCCCGCAGTTCTGCGGGCAGATCTTCGCCAACACCGAGGACAAGGACCTGGCCCTCGCAGTGCTGCAGGCCTACAACGACTGGCACGTCGAGGGCTGGGCGGGCGCGCACCCCGGCCGGTTCATCCCGCTGGCGCTCCTGCCGTACTGGGACCCGGAGCTGATGGCCGCCGAAGTGCGCCGGGTTGCCGCCCGCGGCGTGCGGGCGGTGACGTGGTCAGAGAACCCGGAGAAGCTGGGCGTGCCGAGCTTCCACAGCGAGCACTGGGATCCGTTCTGGCGGGCGTGCGACGAGGCCGGGATGGTCATCTGCCTGCACATCGGGTCGTCGTCGGCCGTGAAGCTGCCCTCGGTCGACGCGCCGTTCACCACGATGATGACGCTGCAGCCGACGGCCGTGATGGACACCGCGGCCGACCTGCTCTGGTCACGGGTGCTGCGCGAGTTCCCGAACGTGCGCTTCGCGCTCAGCGAGGGTTCGATCGGGTGGATCCCGTACCTGCTGGAGCGGGCCGACTACGTGTGGGAGAACCACTCGGTGTGGACCGGATCCGACATGGGCGGTCGGCCGCCGTCGGAGGTCTTCCGGGAGCACTTCCTGGCGTGCTTCATCACCGACGACGCGGGCCTGCGCCTCATCGACCGGGTGGGAACTGACATCGTCTGCGTGGAGTCCGACTACCCCCACTCCGACTCGACCTGGCCGCACACCCCCGAACGGCTGGCACCGCAGCTCCGCGGGCTGTCGGCGGACGTGGTGGCCGACATCACCCACCGCAACGCGATGCGCCACTTCGGATTCGACCCGTTCGCTCACCATCGTCCGGAGGACTGCACCGTGGGCGCGCTCCGGGCCGGGGCGACGCAGGTGGACGTGGGGCCCTGCGAGCCCCGGCGGCCGTTCGTCGCCCCCGAGCGGCCGCTGACGCTCACCGACATGCTGCTGCGCGCCGAGCACCCGCTGCTCGACGAGCAGGCCGCGGCCGAGGGACTCGCCGACGGCGACACCGATGCGGAGGGTGCGGCATGAGCGCGGCCGGCACGGCACCGCCGCTGACCTTCATCGACGCCGACGGCCACGTGCTCGAGCCCGCCACGGCGATGCGCGAGTTCGCCCCGCCGGGCTTCGAGGACCGGGTGTGGCGGATCGAACCCGACGACACGGGCGCCGAGATCCTCCACATGGACGACATGGAGCCCATGGACACCGCGGTGATGGCGCTCGCCGGCACCGCGGGGGTGGACGAGGAACTGCGCCGCAAGATGCACGCCGGCGACTTCCGCTACTCCGACCTGCCGGACCACTGCTGGGACGCCACGGCCCGGCTCGCGGTCCTCGACACCGACAACATCGCCCACTCCGTCCTCCACGCCACGATGCTCCTCGGCTTCCAGGGGCTCCGTACCCACGAGTTCGTCGCTGCCCAGAGCCGCACGTTCAACGACTGGCTCTCCGACCTGTGCTCCCGCGGGCAGGGCCGCCTGCACGGCGTGGCGAACCTGCCCCAGCGCGACCCCGTGGCCGCCGCGGCGGAGATCCGGCGGGTCGCCGACCTGCCCGGCATCGTCGGGGTGCAGCTCCGCCCCAACCCCGCGGTGGAGGGTCACCACTTCAACCATCCGATGTACGACCCGATCTGGCAGGCCTGCTCCGACACCGGGCTGCCCCTCGGGTTCCATCCGCTCCTCGCTGCGGACCTGCCCGGTGCCATCCGCGGCATGCACCTGAACCGGCTCGGCACCTCCGAGATCCCGGTCCAGGACCAGGAGGACTTCGGCTCCGACAACATCTACTTCGCCCAGGCCCTCGGCAACCCGGCCGACATGATGAACACGGTCATGTTCCTCACCGCGGGCGGCGTGCTCCAGCGGTTCCCCGACCTGCGCTGCGTGTTCCTCGAGTCCAACGGCGGCTGGATCGTGCCCCTGCTCGAGCGGCTCGACCACCACGCCCGCATCTACGAGTGGGACGTGCCCTGGTTGGAGGGAGCGATGCCGTCGGAGTTCTTCCGGCGCCAGTGCTGGATCAGCTTCGACGCGGACGAGTCCACCCTGTGCTTCACGGCGCGGTCCGAGCTCGTGGGAGCCGACCGCATCGTGTGGGCCAGCGACTTCCCGCACCCCGACGCGAAGTATCCGGGCACCACCGAGGAGCTCGCGGGCAACCTCGCCGAGCTCACGTGGGCGGACCAGCAGCGCATCGCGGGCGCGAACGCGGCCGAGCTGTACGGGATCGACCTCGGTTGAACGCGGTGGAGCGCCTGCTGGGCGCAATCGTCCGCGCGAACAACGGGATGATCCGGTCGGTCGGGGCCGCGGATCCGAATCCTCGCCCGCTGGCCGGGCTCCGGTGGCACGACGAGCTGCGCGCCGCCACCCCCGGGATCCGTCGGGAGTGGCTCGCCTTCCGTGACGCCGGAGGGCGGCTCCCGCGGATCGAGGACCTGCTCGGCGAGCACCAGGGCAACAGCGAGGTGTGGGCGGCGGGCCTGCTCGTCAGCCGTGGCCGACCCGTCGAGCCGATTGCCCGTCACTTCCCCGTGACGACCGCCGCCCTCGGCCGGGTGCCCGGCCTCCGATCCGCGTTGTGGTCGGTGCTTGCCCCGGGTGCGGAACTGCCGGCACACCGGGGACCCAACGCCGGTGTCCTGCGGTACCACCTGGGTGTGGTGTGCCGGCCCGGTGCGGTGCTCGAGGTGGAGGGCCGTCCGACGCCGTACGTCGAGGGCGAAGGGATCCTCTTCGACGACACCGCGGAGCACGCGGCCCGCAACGAGGCGCCCTCCGAGCGGGTGACGCTCTTCTGCGAGATCCTCCGCCCGCTCCCCGCCGGAGCGGGGCTCACGAACTCGGTGGTCCAGCGGTTGCTCGGTCTCGCTCCCCGCTACCGGGGAGCGGCGCGCCGCGCCGAGGCCTGGGACCGGTCACTGAACCGTGCCGGAGCGGTCCGATGAAGGCGAACCGCGTCCTGGTCGTCGGGCCGTGTCCGGCCCCGGAGCACGACGACCCCTCGATCGACCTCGTCGTGGATCGCCTCGCTCGTGCCGGTTCCGAGGTCGGCAGGTGGTACCTGTTCCCGCGCCCGCACCAGCCACACCCGGCCGAGCGGGTGGTGGACGACCTCCGTGCCTGGTGGCCGTCGCAGGGGCTGTCGGCCGTGGGACTGGGGCCGGTGGCCGGCCGGCTCCGTGGCCTTCGGCTCCGGTCGTGGTTCCGCGAGGTCGACCCCGATGTCGTGATCCTCGACGACGAGGTCGGGGGTCGCCTGCTCGGGTCGACCCGGCGCCGGCCCCGTCTGGTCGCCCGGCCCGAGCCGACACCCGATGCCGAATGGGCGGTCGAGCGGCGGTCCTGCCCGCCGGTGGACGCCGTGCTGGTGCCGGCTCGTCGGGACGCCGAACGCGGCACGGCCCCCTCCGCGGCGGCTCCCGAGGTCGGCTCGTCGATCGAAGTGGTCGAGCCGCCGGCCCACGTGCTGCGCCATGCCGGTGCCGCTCCGAGCGAGGGGGCAGTCAGCACGGCCCGTGAACGGGCGGCACTGCCGGCCGGGGTTCCGCTGCTGGCGGGATGGGGCGAGGACGGATGGCTCGACGGGCCGGACCTGATGGTCCGGGTCCTGTGGGTGCTGGAGCACCATCACGGTCGGCGCGCCCACGGTGTGTGGTTCGGTCTCGAGGACCGCGCCGAGTTGCGGCGTCTGGAATCGGAGGCGGACCGGTGCGGGGTGCGTGACCGGTTCCACCTGCGCCCGCTCCGGGGTCCGGAGGCCCATCTGGCCGGTGACGTCGTCGTCCTGCCGCTGCGCTGCGACCGGCCCGGACTCGCGGATGAACTGGCGCCGGCGCTGCTGTCCGGGGCCCGGGTGGTCACCTTCCCGACGGTGTCCCCCGTGGACGACAGCGTGGAGGTCGTGCCCGTCCTCGACGTGGCCGCCCTCGCGGCAGCGGCCGATCGGCTGCTGGCCGTCGATCGCGGGGGCCGGCGGGCCGAGGTGGTGCGGCGATGGGACGGCGCGGTGGCCGGGATGGTCGACGGGATCCTCGGGTGGCCGCGCTGACGCCCCACGGAGCGCGTCCGGTACCCTTCGGGATCGTGAACGGTTGGCGGGCCGCGGTGGCGGTCCTCGGGGCGGTGACCGTGCTGGCGGGGTGTGGATTCGTGACTGACGACCCGGCCGGCGTCGCCGCGTCCGGGCCGTCGACCACGGTCAGGCGGCCGCTCACCACGGTCGCGGGCGCGCGGTCCACGCTGCCGGACGGCACACCGGCCGACGGCCCACAACCGGGTGGTGATCCGGGCGCCGCAGCTGGGGCCACCGGCTCGGCCGGAGGCGACGCTGCCACGGCGCCCGGTGGCGCCGGCACGCCCGGTGGCACCGGCACCCCGGGTGGCGCGACCGGCGGAGCCGGAGGGTCGGCCGGTGGGGGCGCGCCCTCGTCCGGTGCGGGCGGCGGTCGCGGCGCGACCACGACCACCTCCCTGGTTCCCGGCGGACCCGGGTGGGACGCACTGCCGGAACCGGAGAAGGTGCTCGTACGGACCTGCACCCAGATGGTGGCCTTCCAGCGGGCGGGTGGAACCGCTGTGGTCGACAGCATCGAGCGACCGGAGGCCGCCTACGGCTCCCTCGCGTCGATGGTCGACTCGCTCGACGGGCTCGCCGCCGTGGCCCCGGCCGACCTGGCTCCACCGGTCCGGTCGATCGCCGGAGCCCTGCGCGGGGGATTGTCGGGCGACCGCAGCCCCCCGGTGCTGTTCGGCCGGATGAACACGGTCATCGCCAACCAGGAGCTGGCGATCAACACGATGCTCCGTGCCGTCAACCGTCTGTGTCCGGCCCAGGTGGCGGCCGACACGGTGGACCAGGGTTCCTTCTTCCGTCTCGGGACCCCACTGCCGCCGGAACTCATCGGCAGCCTCACCCCCCGATGAGTCGGGCGTCCCGGATGACCTCCCGGCCGGAGGTGATCCTCGGCATCAGCTGCGATTACCACGACTCGGCCGCCTGCGTCGTGGTTGGCGGCGAGGTGGTGGCCGCCGCGGAGGAGGAACGGTTCACCCGGCGCAAGCACGACGCCTCGCTGCCGGAGCGGGCCGTGGCCTCGTGCCTCTCGGTTGCCGGCGTCACCGCGGATCAGGTGGACGCCGTGGTGTTCCACGAGAAGCCCCTCGGGGTGCGCGTGGGTCGTGGCCGAATCGCTCCGGTTCGGCACCGCGCACCGGAAGTGGTCAGTGGTGGCCGTGGTCCTGCTCGGGCTGGTGCTCCTGGCCCTTGCGCTCACGGCACAGGTCACCGCCCCGCTGGTGCTGTACCCCTTCGCCTGATCGCCCCCGTCGCCCGTCAACCGGTCGGTCGGGCAGCGTCTGGGTGGCGCAGGATCGCGACCTCGCCGCCGTCGGGCATCCGCACGGTGCGCCATTCCCGCCAGCCCAGTTCAGTGGCCAGTCGGTCGAAGCGGTCGACCCGTTCGTCGGGTGTGAAGAGCGTCTGGCGATGGCGGGCGATCACCACGACCTTCTCGATGCCGTCGCCGCCCGCCCCGGTGGGGAACGGGCGGAGGTCCTCGCGGAGGACCCGTTCGGGCGCGTAGGTGTCGGGGATCGAGATCACTGCGGGTCGCCCGTCGAGCTCCGCCGCCATCCCGACCGAGTTGCTGTTGAGCAACTGCATGTTGCCGGACATCACCACGTAGGTGCCGTACACACCGGTCGGCACCTCCGCGATCGCCCGGGCGACCGCGGTGTTGGCCGCCGACCAGTCGCGGGCCGCGGCAGCCGCGGCATCCCGCCGGGTCGGGCCGAAACGGGGGTCGTACTGGGCGAAGCCGTTCTCGTAGTGCGCCGATCCGGTCAGCCGTCCCGGGCCCGGTCCGATCCACCACCACGCCTGGCCGATCGTGGCGGCGGCGAGCACGATCGCCGCGGCGCCGAGCGCACCCTGCACGGGCCACCAGGCCCGGGCCAGTCCCGCGGTGACGAGCGCGAGGGCGAGCACGAGGAGCGGCAGTTCGAACCACACGCCGTTGTTCGTCGTCGAGACGAGGGCCGCGACGCCGCAGAGCACGGCCGCCGTCAGTGCGAGGCCCTCCCGGAGGTGCGGCGGCCACTCACCGCCGTTCCGTCGCAGCAGTACCGTCCGCACCAGGGAGGTCAGCAGCCCGATCACCACCAGCCAGACCAGCCATCGCCCGACCCCGATCCCCTCGGTGAGGCGTTGCCAGCGGAACCCGACACGTTCGAGCACGCCGCCGGAACCGAACTTCCCGGCCCGTGGCCCGTAGCCGTAGCTCAACAGGTACTTGGTGAGACCGGTCCAGTTGATGGCCCACCACGGCGCGGCCACGATCGCCGCGGCGGCGCCCGCCTTCACGAGGCCCCACCAGCTGCGCCGATCGCGCCCGGCGAGCACCGCCGCGGCGAGGAACAGCCCGGGGGCGAAACCGAGGGCCATCGTGCGGGTCATCACCATCAGCCCCACGAGCGAGCCGAACACCAGCGTCCAGTCGTTGCGCAGCCGATCCGAGGCGAGCAGTGCCCACGCCGCGAGCACGCAGCACGTGGCCGCTCCGAGGCCCAGCCAGTACGACTGCGTCGCGAGCGTGACGGTGGGGATCGTCGCGGCCACGAGGCCGGCGGCGATGGCCGCCCGTGGCCCGGACAGCCGCCGGGTCACCGCCGCGGTGCCGACCGCCAGGACCACCAGGAGCACCGGCTGGATCATCATGACGGTCCGGGGATCCCGAGGGCCGAGCAACAGGAGCGGGACCGACAGGAGCGGGACCACCGGCCCCGTTCCGGTCGTGACCACCTCCCGCACGAACACCCAGGGCGCCGTGGGATCGATCACGCGCTGGAAGCGCAGGGCGTTGGCGATGTAGCCGGCCTCGTCCGGGTCGTACGCCCCCACACGTCGGTGGGTCCAGATCCACACGGCGTGGCCGA
>JBMOJH010000126.1:0-9104 GCA_049316905.1 Microthrixaceae bacterium
CCCGGCTCTGTGATGCTGCTGACGACACATGAGTCGTCAGCAGCATCACAAAGCTGGGGATGAAAGGGGTCAGGCGCGGGTCCAGCGGAACCGCGCGGCGACCGTGTGGCGCCCGGGCGCGAAGCGGTAGCGCTCGGTCGCGTCGGGCCCGCACGCCCCGGTGCCGAGGCCACGGTGGTACCCGAGGAACAGCTCGGTGACCGACGGATCCCGCAACGGGCCCAACTCGTCCGCGTGGGTCGCGGCGAACAGCTCCGCTGCGCGGTGGTGGCGGGCGGAGAACCCGAGGCCCGGCGAGTCCGGCACCACCTCGAGCGCGATGCCCGAGCGGGGATCCACGAGGCGCAGCCAGCGGAGGCCGGTGCGGAACCCGTGCTCCTGGGGGAACGAGTACGGCACGTACTGGTCCGCCACGTCCGCCCGCCAGCGGCCGACCCGGGCCGCGGCGCGGCGGTCGGGGTACGACTCGTCGGGCCCGTCGCCGAACCACTCGATCCCACCGAAGTCCGCGGGCAGGTCCGCCACCACGCCGATCGCCGGCACGTCGGCCTCGCCGTCGGCCAGGTCGATCTCGGCCACGACCTCCCACCACCCGTCGGCCACCGGCGCCACCCGCACCGCCGCGGTGCCCGGCGGCGGGCCGTCGGCGAGCGCGGACCAGGGCGCCAGGTGCGCGGACCACTCGGCCATCCACCCCACCTGGATCGCGTCGTTGTCGACGAGGGCCCGGAAGGTCGTGGCCCGGAACGCGAGCTCCACCGGCGCGACCACCGATGCGCCCCGGCCGACCCACGGGCGGCTCACCGCGGGTTCGCCCCGGCCGGCGCCGGGGACCGGCAGCTGGTCGCGGGCGACCACGTGGCCGGCCGGGGCCCACGGCGTGGCCCGGCGCAGGGACCACTCGACGGTGACGAACAGCTCCTGGCCCGGGGCGAGGCGCGGCCGGGCCCATCCGAGGCGGATGTCCGCGTGACCCCGGGGCGGGACCGGGCCCACCTGGAGCGTCCCGCCGTCGATGCGGCGGCCGTCGAGCTCCAGGGTCCACCGTGCGCGGAGGTCCGCGGTATCGGTGACCCACCGGTGGTTGTGCACGCGCAGGCGGCCGTGGGCCGCGTCGCGCAGCTCCACGCGGACCGGGCGGCCCACGTGGTGCACCTCGGCCATCGCCGGGTGCGGCCGGCGCGCCGCGTCCACCAGGCCGTCGCAGATGAAGTTGCCGTCGTTCGGCCGGTCACCGAAGTCGCCGCCGTAGCCCCACGCAGGGGTCCCGTCCGGGCCGCGCCGCACGTCCTCGCCCACCCCGGCGGCCCCGGCGCCCACCGGGCCGGTCACCGCTCTGCGGGGCAGTCCGTGCTCGAGCCACTCCCAGATGAAGCCGCCCTGGAGGCCGTGGGTCGACTCGAACGCGTCCCAGTGCTCGGCGAGGGACCCGTTGGAGTTGCCCATGGCGTGGGAGTACTCGCAATAGATGAGCGGACGGCGCCGGTCCTCGGCGCGGCCGGCCCACTCGAGCACCTCGTCGAGCGGCCGGTACATCGGACAGACGATGTCGCTCACGGCGGCCTCGGCGTGGAGGTCGTGCATGAACGGCCCCTCGTACTGCACCGGCCGCGAGGGATCGAGACGGGCCACCGCGGCGCGTGCCGCGGCATGGACCGGGCCGTCGCCGGACTCGTTGCCGAGCGACCACACGACGACGCTCGGGTGGTGCAGGTCGCGGGCCACCATGCGCTCGACCCGCCCGAGGATCGTGGCGGAGTACGCCGGGTCGTGGCACAGCGAGGTCTGCCGGGCGTGGGACTCGACGTTCGCCTCGTCGACCACCCAGAGGCCGAGCTCGTCGCACAGCTCGGCGAAGTGCTCGTCGTGCGGGTAGTGGCTGGCCCGCACCGCGTTGAGGTTGTGGGCCTTCATCAGGCAGAGGTCGCGACGGGTCAGCTCCGGCGGCACGGCCCGACCGCGGTGCGGGTCGTGCTCGTGGTGGTTGACGCCGTGGAGCAGCACCGGCGCGCCGTTGAGGCGCAGCTCGCGGTCGGCCACCTCCACGCTGCGGAACCCGGTGCGCAGCGCGGTGACCTCCTCCACCGAGCCGTCGGGGCGGCGCAGGGTGACGAGCAGCCGGTACCGGGTGGGGGCCTCCGCGTGCCAGGGCCGGATCCCGGGCACGTCCAGCGCCACCTCCACCACGCCCGGGCGGACGTACATGCCCGCGAGGAGCTCGCCCGCCTCCGAGGACGTGTCCCAGACCGGGACCGGGAGTTGACCGGTGGTGGCCACGCGGCGGCCGCCCATGGTCTCGACCGTCACCTCCGCGGACCACCCGGCCTCGCGCACCGCGGGGCCGGCCACGGTGACCGTGCCCGCGACGGTGCCGGTCGCGGTGGCATCGGCCCGGCTGCCCGACCCAGCCCGCAGGCCGGGCGCGAGGGCCAGCCCCGACAGGTGCGACGGCGCCGTGCTGTAGAGCGCGACGCTGCGCTGCAGACCGTGGTGCCACCACTGGTCCTGGTCCTCCACCCACGTCTGGGCCGACCACTTGGGCACCACCAGCTCGAGCTCGCAGCGCCGGCCGGCGCGCACGTACGCGGTCACGTCGTACTCGGAGGGGAGGCGGCTGTCGGTGCCGTAGCCGACCAACGCGCCCTCGATGAACACGGCGTGGAACGACTCGGTGGCACCGATGCGCAGCACCACACGGCGGCGGGCGAAGGACCGCGGCACCGCCACGGTGCGGCGCACCACCCCGATCGGGTTCGCCGCGGGCACCGCCGGGGGGTCCGCGTCGAAGGGCATCACCACGTTCGTGTACTGGGGCGAACCATGGCCCTGGAGGTCCCACGCGCCCGGGACCTCCACCGGGGCGGTCACCGCCGGCGCGCCGGTGCCGTCGTGGTACTCGAGCTCCCAGGTGCCGTCGAGGTCCAGCCACCACGGCGAGGACGTGAACGTGGCGGGGTCGGTGCCGTCGAGGAGTCGGGCCGTGGCCGGGTCGGGGCAGGGCACGGCCAGCGGCCGCATCGGGAGGCGGTGCAGCGAGGTGGCGGTGGGGTCGAGCCACGGCCGGCCCGGGAGGGCGGCGAGCAGCTGGTCGAGCGGTTCGGGCCGGGCGTTCGTCACGGCGGGAGGCTAGAGGCTCCCGGCATCCAGACGGGCGAGGACCTCGGTGGCCCGGGCCCGCACCTCGGGCACATCCGACAGGCGCCGCAGGCCCGCCATCTGGTTGCGCATCCGCCCGTTGGACCGGAAGCGCTCCTCGTGGCGTGCCAGGAAGTCCCAGTAGAGCGTGGTGAACGGACAGGCGTCGTCGCCGGTGCGCCGACCGGGGTCGTAGCGGCAGCCCCGGCAGTGGTCACTCATCCGCTTCAGGTAGGCGCCGCCCGCGGCGTACGGCTTGGTGGCCATGCGCCCGCCATCCGCGTGCAGCGTCATGCCCACCACGTTCGGCGACATCACCCACTCCGCGCCGTCGACGAAGCGCTCCCACATCCAGTCGTTGAGCTCACCGGGCCGCACCCCGGCGAGCAGACAGAGGTTGCCGAGCACCATGAGCCGCTCGATGTGGTGCGCGTAGGCGTGGTCCTCGACGTGGCCCAGCACGTTCGCCACGCACGCCATGTGCGTGGCCCGTTCCGGGTCCGGGTGGGTGAACGCCGGGGGCAGCGGACGGGTGGCGCCGAGCTCGTTCCAGCCGTCCCATTCCGACTCCCAGAGCCACCACAGGCCCCACACGTACTCCCGCCAGCCGATCACCTGCCGGATGAACCCCTCGGCCGACGCGAGGGGGACGCGACCGTCGCGATAGGCGACCTCCGCGGCCTCCACCACCTCCGACGGGTGCAGGAGGCCGAGGTTCATCGACGACGACAGCACCGAGTGGGCCAGCTTCCACTCCGCCGCGAGCATCGCGTCCTCGTGCGGACCGAACCGCGGGAGGCCCTGGTCGATGAACACCTCGAGACGTTCGAGCGCCTGGGCCCGCGAGGTGGGCCACAGGCCGACCGGCGCCGCGCCCACCAGGTCGTCGGGCAGGCCCTCGGCCACCCGGGCGTCGAGGTCGTCGAGTCCGAACACCGGCGCGTCCGGCCAGGTGCGGCCGTCCTTGGGCGGGGGTTGCCGGTTGTCGGCATCGAGGTTCCACACGCCGCCGCAGGGCGTGTCGCCGTCCATGAGCACATCGAGGCGCACGCGCTGCCACCGGTAGAAGTCCTCCATGCGGAGGCGGCCGGGACGGGTCGCGGCCCAGGCCGCGAAGTCCTCGTGGTGGCAGAGGAACTGGTCCGAGCGCACCACGGTGCAACCCAGCTCGGCGGCCAGCCGCCGGGCGGCCCGCGAGTTCGGCTCGGTGACCTCCACGGCGTCGGGGCCGAACCGCTCGACGTGCGCGGTCACGCCGGCCCGGAACGTCGGCGCGTCGCGCAGGTCCACCTCGAAGCCCTCGTCGCGCAGCTCGTCGGCGAGGCGTTCCATCGCGGCGAGGTACAGGTGCACGCGCTGGCGGTGCCAGCGCCGCGACGTCACCTTGGCCGCCGAGCGCACCATCAGCACCCGATGGGTGGCCGGGGACGCGGCGCCCAGCGCGCCGAGGCGCCGGTGCAGCTGGTCGCCGAGGACCCAGACGGTGCGCAGACTCACGCGGTGCCGTCGCCGCTCACGCGGTGCCGTCGCCGCTCACGCGGTGCCGTCGCCGCTCACGCGGTGCCGTCGCCGCTCACGCGGTGGCAGCCGCGCGCAGCACGGAGAGGGCCTCGTCCGCGTGTACGTCCATGTTCATCTCCGACGAGATGACCTTGAGCAGCTTGCGGTCCGTCCCGATCACGAAGGTGGAGCGCTTGTTCATGAGCGGGCCCATGCGCTTCACGCCGAACGCCGACGCGACCGAGCGGTCGGTGTCGGACAGGAGCGGGTAGCCGAGGCCGTGCTTGGCATCGAACGCTGCCTGCTTGTCGACCTTGTCGGCGCTGATGCCCACGCGCTGGGCGCCCACCTCGGCGAACTCGGCGGCGAGGTCGCGGAAGTGGCACGACTCCTTCGTGCAGCCCGTGGTCATGGCCTTCGGGTAGAAGAACAGCACCACGGGGCCCTTCTCCAGCAGCTCGGAGAGCGACACGGCGGTGCCGGTCTGGTCGGGAAGGGTGAAGTCGGGTGCGAGATCTCCGGCGGCGAGCATGGACGCGGAAACCCGGCCGGGCGGTCAAGTATTCCGGTTCACCCTGCCGACGGCCCGGCCGGGCCCAGCAGCCGGGCCCGCAGGTCCCCCGGCACCGACGGGTCGAGACCGGCGTCGAGCAGGTAGGCCTCGGCGCCGCCGTGACGGGCCCGGAAGCGCCGCAGGGTCACGTCCATCGTGGCCGGACGGGCCGACCACACGCCCAGGTGCAGCTCGTCGTCGCCGGGGTCGCCGTAGGGGTGGCCGTGGATCCACAGCCACTGGGTCTGCACGGCGGTGGCGAGCGCCGAGCGGCCGTAGTCGGCCACGATCACGTCGTCGGGCACGCCGAGCAGGTCGAGCAGCAGCATGGCGAGCAGGCCCGTGCGGTCCTTGCCCACCGCGCAGTGGAAGGCGACCCCGCCGTCGGTGGCCGCGACCTTCTCGACCGCGCCCACGAAGCGCCCACCGAACCCCTCGAGGATCTCGGCGTAGCGGTGGACCAGCACCGGCGAGGCCTCGCCGTCGGTGGGTTCGAGCGCCGCCTCGTCGGCCGCGTCCCATGCGTAGTTGGGATCCAGCACGGGATGGTGCGCGAGCTCGATGCCGTCGTGGGCGAACACGCCGTCGGTGGCCTGCTCGGAGTGGTCACGCAGGTCGAGCACCATGCGCACGCCGTGGTCGTGCAGGGCCACCCGGCTGTCGTGGCGGGCGCGGTGCAACGAGTCGCCGCGCACGAGGAGGCCGGGGCGCAGCGCGCGGCCCTCCGCGGCGGGGAGGCCGCCGAGATCGCGGGTGTTGAAGATCCCGTCGCGGGCGAGGAGGGGGCGGAGCGACCCGGTGGGCATCTGAGTCCGCAGCCGCTCAGTCGAGCGCCAGGACCACGCCGACGCCCTCGGCGGTGACCCGCAGGTCGTCCACCCGCACGGGCACGGTGTCGGTGCTGCCGGGCACGAGCGGCAGCGCGATCGTGGCCGGGAACCTCAGGCGGAACGGCACGGCCCCGGCAAGACCGCCGACGGCGCGGCTCAGGTCGTTCACGAACGACGGCAGGAACGAGGGCAGCTCGACCCACGCGGCCTGGACCGCGAGCTCCATGCGGCCGCCCACGAGACGGGGACGGATCTCGGTGCGCACCGCGCCGCGCAGGTCGGGCAGGCGGTCCGAGAGCACCCGGGTCTGGCGGAGCGTGCCGCCGACGCGCTGCTCGCCGAGGTCCAGCTCGAGCTCGAACGGGAGCGGGAGGTTCCCGATCGCCCGCTCGAGCAGCAGGTGGGCGAGGTGGTCCACCGCGCCGGCCGCGGCGCCGATGCCGATGCGGTTGCCGGCCACGGGCACGGGACGCGCCGCACCCTCGGCGTCGGGACGGGCGGGCAGGGAGAAGGTCAGGGTGCCGGTGCCCACGCCGACCGCGGCGCGGCCGGTGTCGACGCCGAGTTCGTGCAGGACCAGGCCCACGTCCGGGCCGAGGTCCATGCCGACCGAGCCGACGTGCTCGCCGAGCGACGCGAACAGGCCGTCGCCCATGGAGCCGAACATGACCTGCACCATCTGCGTCATGGGCACCCAGGTGGTGGCATCGACGCCGTCGGGCACCGGGGCGTCGGGGTCCACCTGCAGGCTCACCAGCTCGGCGCGGGTGAGGTCGAGGCCCACATTCACCGTGCGGTCGTCGCGCAGCTCGACCATCGGGTCGACCAGCGCCTCCACGCGCACGGGGATCGGCGCCGGCAGCTCGGGGAGGCCCATCGGGGCGGTCTCGACGACGTCGCCCTCGTAGTCGGCGGTGCGCACCGACACGTCGCCGTCCGCGGTGACCACGGCCCGGGCCCGGCCGCCGTCATCGGCGCGCAGGTCGAGCGACCCACCGGTGATGGTGAGCGCCAGGCGCAGGTCCACCTCGCCCATGGCCGGCAGAACGATCCGCTGCTCGAGGGGCTCGATCGGCACGCCCTCGCCCACCATCAGGCCGAGCAGGCCGTTCAGCAGGTCCTCGGTGAAGGAGACCACCACGGCGGCACGGGCCGTGCCGGCCGACTCGTCGGGTTCCGCGGGATCGGGCATGTGGGCGGTTCTAGCCCACGCGGCCCGCGGCGCACGAAGCGAACAGCTCGACCGCGGCGGCCGGATCCGCGGCGAACCCGTCGGAGCCGAGTGCCCGGGCCACGGCCTCGTCCGCGACGGCACCGCCGCCCACCAGCACCGGCACCCCGGGCAGGCCGTCGCGGACCTCGTCGACCTGAGCGGCCACGTCGTCGAGCACGTCGGGCGCGGAGACACAGAGGCCCACCGCGGCGAGGCGTCCGGCCTGGCGGCCCGCGTCCACGAAGGACTCCGGCGGGGTGTCGGCGCCGAGGTCCATCACGTCGAAGCCGGCACCCCGCAGCAGGTCGGACAGGATCGCCGTGGGCAGCGAGTGGCGGTCCCCGGCCACCGAACCGAGCACGACGGTGCCGCGGCGCCGACCGGGCCGCGCGAAACGCGGACCGAGCCGGCCGATGAGGCGGTTCGCCACCGCGGAGGCGCGGTGCTCCTCCGCGATCGGCAACTCGCCGGCGGCCCACCGCTCACCGATGTGGTGCATCGCCGGGGACAGGAGCTCGGTGAGCACCTCGGACGGTTCGGCCCCGCCGGCCATCGCGGTCTCGACCACGCCCCAGGCGCCGGCCTCGTCGCCCGCGAGGAGGCGCGCCTCGAGGCGGTCCCGGTGGGCGGAGCGACGGGCCGGACCGGGCGCAGCCGCGGGGGCGGCGGCGCCGGTCGACCGGGCGGACGATGCGGCGGCGTCCCGCCGGAAGTGGGCGACGTCATCGGGATCCACCCGCCACTCGTCGCCCACCTTCGTGGCGGGGAGCCGACCGCTGCGCACGTAGCGGTAGGCGGTCATGTAGTGCACGCCGAGGCGCTCCGCCGCCTCGCGGAGGCCGAGCGGGGCGTCGTCGGGGGTGGTGCGGGGGGTCATCCCGGCCGCTCAGTCGTTCGTGAGGTACCGGCCGACCGCACGCCACGACGGGTGCAGCAGCTTGGCCAGGCCCCGGTGCTCGAGCTGGCGGATCCGCTCCCGGGACAGGCCCACCTCGTCGGCGACCTGGGCCACCGACAGCGGTTCGGAGCCGTCGAAGCCGTAGCGAAGCCGGAGGATGGTCCGCTCCCGCTCGTCGAGCACGGAGAGCATGTCCTCGAACTCCTCGGGCAGGAGGCGGGAGGTGACGTCCTCCACCTCGGCCCGGGCCCGGACGTCCTCGATGAAGTCGCCCAGTTCGGCGCCGCCGTCCTCGCCGACGGAGCCGGAGAGCGACACGGGGTCCGCCGAGACCCGCAGCAGCTCCGTGATGCGCTCCTCGCTGAGGTTCGACGCCTCGGCCAGCTCGCGGAGCTCTGGCGCCCGGCCCATGGTCTGCTCGAGGAACGTGGTGGTCTCCCGCAGGCGCAGGAGCTCGTCGTTGGCCCGGCTCGGCAGCCGCACGGAGGAGCGGCTCCCGGCGATGCCGCGGGAGATGAACTGGCGGATCCACCAGACGGCGTAGGTGGAGAAGCGGAAGCCCTTCTCGGCGTCGAACTTCTCGACGGCCCGCATCAGGCCGAGGTTGCCCTCCTGGATGAGGTCGAGGAGCGGCACGCCGGAGGACTGGTAGCGCTTGGCCACGGACACGACGAGACGCAGGTTCGACTTCACGAAGAGGTCGGCGGCCTCACGGCCCTGCTCCGCGGCCTTGCGGAGGCGCCGGCGTTCGGCCGGGGTGGCGGAACCGTTGAGCCGGTTCAGCGTCTCCTCGGCCCGACGCCCCTCGGCGATGGAGCGGGCCAGGGCCTGCTCCCCCTGGGGGGTGAGGAGGGGGTGACGGCCGATCTCCTCGAGGTAGAGGCCGACCGGGTCCTGGGTGGAACGCTTACGGACGGGGGTTGCGGTGTCGCTCACGGGTGCTGCAACCGCGCGGCTTAGTGCTAAATGCCCGAC
>JBMOJH010000127.1:0-8990 GCA_049316905.1 Microthrixaceae bacterium
CCGGTCGGTGGCACGGCTGCCGTCGACCTGACCGACGGTGGCGGGCAGGCTGCCGGTGACGACGTCGTGCCGGCGCTCGAGCTCGTGGGGATCACCCGTCGCTTCGGGGGCATCAGCGCGGTCGACGACGTGTCGCTCACCGTGGGCCCGGGTGAGATCGTCGGGCTGATCGGCCAGAACGGCGCGGGCAAGACGACGATCTTCGACCTGGTCTGCGGGTACCAGCCGCTCGACGGGGGCCGGGTTCACCTCGGCCGGACCGACGTGAGCCGGCTCGGGCCCGCCGAGCGGGCCCGCCGGGGCCTCGGGCGCACGTTCCAGGGCGGGCGCCTCTTCCCGGGGTTGACGGTGGCCGAGACCCTCGCGGTGTCGCTCGACCGCAGCGTCGACGTGCGGGACCCCTTCAACGCCGCGCTGCGGCTGCCCGCCCACCATGACAGCGAGCTGGCGGTCCGGCGGCGGGTGGCGCAGCTGATGGAGCTGTTCGGCCTCGGCGACTACCGCGACAACTTCACCGCGGAGCTGTCGACGGGCACGCGCCGCATCGTGGAGCTGGCGTGCGCCGTGGGCCACCAGCCGACCGTCCTCCTCCTCGACGAGCCCGCCGGCGGCGTGGCCCAGCGCGAGGTGGAGGCCCTCGGGGGCCTGCTCCTGCGCATCCGCGACGAGCTCGGATGCGCGATGGTCGTGATCGAGCACGACATGCCGCTCATCGCGCAGCTGTCCGACCGGCTGCTGGCCCTCGAGGCCGGCGCCACCATCGCCTCGGGTCCGCCCGAGGCGGTGCTGACCGATCCGGCGGTCGTGGCCTCCTACCTGGGGGAGGACCGCCACGCCGTCCACCGTTCCGGCACCGGCGCCGGGGGGACCGACCAGGGGGGAACCGTATGAAGGCGATGGGACCGGAGGACGCGGGCACCTCGAGCTCGGCGATGCGGAAATGGGGGCCGCTCGCCGCGATCGTCGTGGTGCTGGCCGTCGTGGCAGGTGTGCTGGTGTTCGGCAGGGACTCCGGCGGCGGCGGCCGCGCCGCCGACGCCCCCGCCACCACCACGGCCGGGCGCCCCACCGACACCCAGCTGCCCGAGGGCGTCGTGTCCTACAGCTCCGCCAAGGAGAAGGGCACGGCCTCGTCGATCGACTGGGGCGCCCGCTGCGACACGTCGACCGGCCGCCTGGCGTTGCCCCTCTCGCCGCCGCCCGAGTGCTTCCAGCCCTTCACCGGCGACAACGGCGGCGCCACCGAGACCGGCGTGAGCGCCGACAGCATCACGGTCGTCGTCTACCTGAACCAGCCCAACGACCCGATCCTGAACTTCATCTACCGCCAGATCGGCAACACGGACACGCCCGACAAGATCTGGCAGACCTACCAGGGCTTCAACGAGCTCTTCCGGACCTACTACGAGACCTACGGCCGCAAGGTGGAGCTGGTGCGCTACAACGCCACCGGCAACATCCAGGACCCGGTGGCCGCCACCTCGGACGCGGAGACCATCGCCCGGGACCTGAAGCCGTACGCGGTCCTCGGCGGGCCGAGCCTCACCGAGGCGTTCGGTGACACCCTCGCCGCGAACAAGGTGCTGTGCATCTCGTGCACGCCCGGCCAGCCCAACGAGTGGTACGAACAGCGCGGTCCCTACGTGTGGGACATCGCCAAGAACACCGACCAGAACTCGATCATGGTCGCCGAGTACGTGGGCAAGCGCCTCGCCGGCGGGAAGGCCCAGTACGGCGGCGACGAGGTGAAGAACCAGGCCCGGAAGCTGGGCCTCGTGTACCTGGCCGCCACGCCGAAGGCCCAGGAGCTGAACCAGCGGTTCCTCAAACGCCTCGCCGACTACGGCGTGGAGCTGACCGAGTCGGCGAGCTACACCGACCCGATCGCGTTGTCCGGCCAGGCCCGTGACGTGATGGCCCGCATGAAGTCGAAAGGGGTGACGACGGTGCTGTTCGCCGGCGACCCGCTCGCCCCGCAGACGCTCACCGAGAACGCCACCCAACAGGACTACTTCCCGGAGTGGGTCATCACCGGCACCGCGCTCGTGGACACCACCTTGTTCGGCCGCACGTACGACCAGGCCCAGTGGCGCCACGCGTTCGGGCCGTCGAACCTGTTCGCCCGCACCAGTCCCGACGTGGCGGGCGCCGGCTACCTGTACCGCTGGTACTACGGCACACCGCCGCCGGCACAGCAGGCGGCGCTCGTCACCCCGAACCTGCAGCTGCTCTACGGGGTGCTGCAGGGTGCCGGGCCGAAGCTCACCCACGACATGTTCCGCACGGTGATCTTCAACTCCCCGATCATCGCGTCCACCGTGATCAGCCCGCAGATCTCGTGGGGTGAGCGCGGCATCTGGCCGGGCATCGACTACGCCGGCCTCGACGACCAGACCGAGGTGTGGTGGAACGCCACGGCCACCGGCCAGGACGAGATCGGCAACACCGGTACGGGGATGTGGTCGTACGCGGACGGCGGCAAGCGGTACCTGCCGGGCCAGTGGCCGAAGGGCGAGCCGCAGCTGTTCGGGAACGCGAAGAACTCGGTGACGCTCTACACGACCCTGCCGCCGGGGATCACCCTCCCGCAGTACACGCCCATCAAACCCGCGGGGGGCTGAGCTCACACCCGGCCGAGCGGCAACTGGTGCCGTATCCGACCGGAACCGTCGGATCCGGCACCGATTCCGGGTGGGGCGGGGCGGTCAGTCGTCCTCGCCGCGGTGCTGCAGGAACTCCTGCAGCTCCGCCGCGAGCTCGTCGCCGGAGGGGATCCGGTCGAAGCCGATCGTGGGCGCGTCGGCCACCTGGTCGGCCAGGCCCTGGTCGACGAACTCCTCGAGCTGGGTGACCATCGCCTGGTGCTGCGGGTTCTCGGCGACCAGGTCGTCGAGGCGGCTCCGGGTGGCCCGGGCCTCCACCGGCAGGTCGCCCTGGTGGGCCTCCACGCCGGCGAGCTCGCGCAGGCCCTCGAGCAGGGCCACGCTGGCCGCCGGGTACGGCATCGACGACACGTAGTGCGGGACCTGCGCCCACAGGCCCGCCGCCGGGATGCCCGCCTCGTTGAAGGCCAGGTCGAGCACGGCCTGGATGCCGCCGGGGACGTCGAGCGTGCCGCGCACGTACCCGTTCAGGCGGTCCGACAGGTCGGCGGACGAGGTGGTGATCGCCAGGTTCGTGTCGCGGGTGTGGGGGACCGGCGCGGGATAGGCGCCGAGGGCCACCATCATCCGGCAGTCGAAGTCCTGGGCGAGGTCCACCACCGCGTCACAGAAGGCCCGCCACTCGAAGTCGGGCTCCGCCCCCACGAGCAGCAGCACGTCCTGGCCGGCGGCGTCGGTGCCGGCACGCAGCTCGATGCCCGGCCAGCTCAGCCCGGTGATGAGCCCGTTGACCAGGTGCATGATCGGCCGGCGGGCGCGGTGGTCGAGCAGGCGGTCGGCGTCGAAGGTCGCGACCGTCTCCGCGTCCGCGCCGGTCAGCAGGGCCGACATGGCGTTGGTCGCGCCCATGCCCGCGTCGATCCACCCCTCGAGCGCCACGAGCAGGACCGGGCGGTCCAGCTCGGGGAACCACGTGCGTTCCACCAGGTCGTCGGACACGTCAGTCGATCCCTTCCGCCGCCACCTCGGTCTGTTCGGCGAGGGCGTCGAGCATGTGGCGGAACCCGAGCACCTGTTCCTGCGGCACCGATCCCATGGCGCCACCCGCGTAGCGGGCGTACACCCCGGCGATGATGCAGGTGAGCTTCCAGTAGCCGAAGGCCACGTAGTACGGCAGGCGCGACAGGTCCCGGTCGGACCCTGCGGCGTACCGGTCGATCAGCTCCCGCTTGCGGGGGAACCCGTCGAGCGCGGTCGGCGACGCCTGGGGCAGCACCGCCGCCTCGTCGGGGTCCGACCAGTAGACCCAGAGCAGGCCCACGTCCGCGAGCGGGTCGCCGAGCGTGCAGATCTCCCAGTCGAGCACCGCGGCCACCGAGCCGTCGTCGCCGAGCATGCAGTTGTCGAGCCGGTAGTCGCCGTGGACGATGGCTGCTCCCTGCTGCTCGGGGATCGCGGCGGCGAGCAGGTCGTGGACCCGGTGCACCGCCGGGAGGCCGATGCCGCCGGGGACCTGCTCGTCGGAGGAGCGGAACTGCCCGTACCACCGCTTCAGCTGCCGGGCGATGTAGTCGCCCTTCTTGCCGAGGTCGCCCAGACCGACCGCGTCCACGTCCACGCCGTGGATCGCGGCCATCACGTCCACCAGGGACTCCGCGGCCCGCCGACGCTGGTCGGGATCGAGCGATTCGGCATCCGCGTGCGACCGGATCACCCGGCCGTCCACGAAGTCCATGACGTAGAAGGGCGCGCCGTTGACCGCCTCGTCGGTGCACAGCCCCACGGTGGTGGGCACCGGCACGTCGGTGGGGCCGAGCGCCGAGATGATGCGGTGCTCGCGGCCCATGTCGTGGGCGGTGGCGAGCACCTGGCCGAGCGGTGGGCGGCGCAGCACCCACCTGGCGCCCGACGGGTCGGTCACCGAGTAGGTCAGGTTGGAGTGCCCGCCGGCGATCAGGCGGTACGCGAGCGGCGAACCCGCAGCAGGGACGTGGTCGGCGAACCACGCGCCCACGCCGGCGGCGTCGATGCCGTCGGGGGCGGTCCCCCCGGTTGCGGTGCCCTCCGTTGATGCGCCCACCTGACCCCCTGTCGTCCGGTGGGCGCAGGCTACCGCTCCCGCTGCGACCGCCCGGTGGGCGGCCGGTACAGTTGGCGCGGCCCCACCCACCACCGCCCGACCACCGCCCCACACCACCGCCCCACGACCGAACCGGACCGCCCCGACATGACCGATGTGACCGACGCCGACTTCGAGACCGCCGTGGTGGAGCGGTCCCGCGAGGTCCCGGTCGTGGTGGACCTGTGGGCCGAGTGGTGCGGACCGTGTCGCCAGCTGGGTCCCGTGCTCGAGTCCGTCATCGGGGCCACCGAGGGCCGGGTCGAGCTCGCCAAGGTGGACATCGACGCCAACCCGGCGGTGGCCCAGGCCTTCCAGGTGCAGTCCATCCCGGCGGTGTACGCCCTGAAGGACGGCAAGGTCGTCGACGGCTTCCTCGGCGCCCAGCCCGAGTGGCAGGTCAAGGAGTTCGTGGACCGCCTCCTCCCCACCGAGGAGGAGAGTGAGGTGACCCGCCTCCTCGCCGCCGGTGACGAGGCCTCCCTGCGCGCCGCGCTCGAGCTCGAGCCCGCCGACGAGCAGGTGATCCTGGCCCTCGCAGAACTGCTGGTCGGCGACGGCCGCAGCGAGGAGGCCCTCGGCCTGCTCGAACGCATCCCCGAGACCCCCGCGACCCGGCGGATCGCCGCCCTGGCGCGGACCGGGCCGGGCGAGGGGACCGATGACGTGGAGGCCCGCCTGGCGGATCTGCTGGGCCGGGTCAAGGAGGACGATACCGCCCGCGAGGAGTTCGTGGACCTGCTCGAGCTGCTCCCCGAGGAGGACAAGGGCGCCTGGCGCCGGCAGCTCTCGGCCCGCCTCTTCTAGGGCACGCCACCTGCAAGCTGCCGCGCCGCCACCCGGCGGTGGCGGCCCGGGCCCGAACGGCCCGACCACACGTCCGTCCGCTTGCGGCCGCCCGGCCGCCGGCACCTGCCCCCGTCGGCCCGTCGCCGGTGGGGGCCATCTCTCGTCAGAGGAGTCGTCCCATGACCGTCCGTCGTCTCACCCATCACATCGCCGGGGTCCCCGTGGAGGGGGCACCCGACGCCCGCACCGCACCCGTCCACGATCCCGCCACCGGCCTCGAGCAGGCGCGGGTCCCGCTCGCCTCCGCGGCCCAGGTCGACACCGCGGTCCGGGCCGCGGCCGCCGCGTTCCCCGGCTGGCGCGACACGCCGCTGGCGCGCCGCTCCGAGGTGATGTTCCGGTTCCGCGAGCTCCTGGTGGAGCACCGTGACGAGGTGGCCGCCGCCATCACCTCCGAGCACGGCAAGGTCCTGTCCGACGCCGCCGGCGAGGTGCAGCGCGGGATCGAGAACGTGGAGTTCGCGTGCGGCATCCCGCAGCTCCTGAAGGGCGGGATGAGCGAGCAGGTCGCCACCGGCGTGGACGTCCACGGCGTCCTGCAGCCCCTCGGCGTGGTCGCCGGCATCACCCCGTTCAACTTCCCGGCGATGGTGCCCATGTGGATGTTCCCGAACGCCATCGCCTGCGGGAACACCTTCGTGCTGAAGCCGTCGGAGAAGGACCCGTCCGCCTCGCTGCTGCTGGCCGACCTGCTGCAGCGCGCCGGCCTGCCCGACGGCGTGTTCAACGTGGTGCACGGCGACAAGGAGGCGGTCGACGCCCTCCTGACCCACCCGGTCGTGCAGGCGGTCAGCTTCGTGGGCTCCACGCCGATCGCCCGGTACATCTACGCCACCGGCACCGAGCACGGGAAGCGGGTACAGGCGCTCGGGGGCGCCAAGAACCACATGGTCGTGCTCCCCGACGCGGACCTGGGCATGGCCGCCGACGCGGCGGTCTCGGCCGCCTACGGCTCGGCGGGGGAGCGGTGCATGGCCATCTCGGTGGTGGTGGCCGTGGGCGAGATCGCCGATCCCCTGGTCGACGAGATCGTGGCCCGCGCCGAGAAGGTGCGGATCGGTCCGGGCACCGACCCCGACTCGGAGATGGGCCCGCTCGTCACCCGGGAGCACCGCGACAAGGTCGCGTCGTACCTGCCGGCGGCGGAGGCCGACGGCGCGACCCTCGCCCTCGACGGGCGCGGGACCTCCTTCGACGGCGACGGCTTCTTCCTCGGCGTGTCGGTGATCGACCACGTGCGCACCGACATGTCCTGCTACACCGACGAGATCTTCGGTCCGGTGCTGAGCGTGGTGCGGGTCGACAGCTACGAGGAGGCCGTGCGGCTCCTCGAGGACTGCCCGTTCGGCAATGGCACCGCGATCTTCACCCGTGACGGCGGTGCCGCCCGGCGCTTCGCCCGCGAGGTGCCGGTGGGCATGGTGGGCGTGAACGTGCCGATCCCGGTGCCGGTGGCCGCGTACTCGTTCGGTGGGTGGAAGGACTCGCTGTTCGGTGACAGCCACGCCTACGGCCCCGAGGGCGTGCACTTCTACACGCGGTCCAAGGTGGTCACGACCCGCTGGCCCGACCCGGCCACCAGCTCGGTCGACCTCGGGTTCCCCCAGAACCGCTGAGTCGTTGAACCGGCAGCCGGTTGACCGGGGAGCGTTCCCCGGTCACCGGCGCCGGACGTCGGTCTAGGTTCGGTCCCGCTTCCCCCGCAGCGCCCCGGCCCCGCGCCCGGGCGACCCCCGGGGGATCGCCGTGGACCCGTCCTTCCCGCCCGCCGATCCGGCGGACGCGCGCCGGGACGCGCTCGACGAGCTGCTGCGGCCGGTTCCGCGGCGCCGCCCGCTGTTCCGCCGCGACGCCACATGGAACGCCGGACCCGCCGGCACCCGCCCTTCCGTCGGCGGGGAGCCGGAGGGTCCTGACGGCACCGACGGCCCGGCCGATCCGTCGGTGCCCGGGCCGCTGGTCCGCCCCCGGCGCGCCGCCGCGTCGATTCGCCGCGGGCTGCCCGTGGCCGACCTCGCGGCCCGTCCCCCGACCTGGCTCATCGCGTGCGTGGTCGCCGTGGTCGTGGCCGGCGGCTGGTGGTGGCTCCGCCGCCCGGTCCCGGCCGAGGACCGCCTGCCCCGCGCCACCGCCCCGGTCACCACCGATGCGGGCGTCGCACCCACGACCGCCGGGGGTGCCGACGGAGGTGCGCCCGCCACGGGGTCGTCCGGCACGCCGGGCGGCGCGGCGGCCGCGCCCACCACCTCGGGCGGCCCGGTCACGGTGCACGTGGCCGGTGCGGTGCTCCGGCCCGGAGTGGTCACCCTGGCGGCGGGGGGCCGGGTGGTCGACGCGGTCCAGGCCGCCGGCGGCATGGCGGCCGGTGCCGATCCCGACCGTGTGAACCTGGCGGCCCGTGTGGTCGATGGCGAGCGCGTGGTCGTGCCGGTCGTGGGTCAACCGGTACCGGCGGAGGTCCCGGCCACGCCGCCGGCCGGGTCCGGCACGACGCGGTCGTCGGGCACCGGTGGGCCTCCTGGCCCGTCGAGTGCGCCGGCCGCGCCCGTGGACCTCAACCGGGCGACCGCCGAGGAGCTCGACACCCTGCCCGGAGTGGGCCCCTCCACCGCGGCGGCGATCGTCGCCCACCGGGAGTCCTCGGGTCCGTTCCGCAGCGTGGACGACCTGCTCGACGTGCGCGGGATCGGCGACGCCCGCCTCGAGACGCTCCGCCCGCTCGTCACCGTGGGCTGAGCGGTGGGGGACCGCGAGCTGGTCGTGGGGGTGGGGTTCGTCACCCTGGCGGCGCTTCGGGGCTGGCCGGCATCGGGCCCGGTCGGGTCGCCGTGGTGGCCGGTCACCCTGGCGGTCGGCCTCGTGGTCATCGGTGCGGTGGCCCGGTGGCCGGTGCTCCTCCTGGGCGCTGTGGCGCTCCTGGTCGGGATGCGCACCACCGCCGCGGTCGGGGCGCTGGACCGCACGCCCCGGGGTGCCGTGCGGGGCGTGGCCGACCTGGTCACCGATCCGGAGGCGGGCCGCTTCGGGACCCGGGTGGAGCTGCGCGTCGGCGGGCGGCGGTACGCCGCGGAGGTGCCCCGGTCCGCCGAGCCGCTGGTGGGCGGACTGCTCACCGGGGACCACCTCGTGGTGGCGGGCCGGAGCGGTCCGCTCCGCGGCGCACCCCGCGACTGGCGGCTCTCGCGCCACCTCGCGGGTTCGCTCCGACTGACCGAGGTCGGCCCGGGGCCGCCGCCCGCGCCCTGGTACCGGCTGGCCAACGGTGTGCACCGGCTCCTGGAGCGGGGCGCGGGGAGCCTCGGCGAGGAACGGCGAGCGCTGTTCCTGGGCCTGGTCCTCGGCGACGACCGGGGCCAGGACGACGTGGCGCGGTTCCGGTTCCGCGCTACGGGGTTGGGCCATCTCCTGGCGGTGAGCGG
>JBMOJH010000128.1:0-8856 GCA_049316905.1 Microthrixaceae bacterium
GACGACACCGACGACCTACAGAACGACACGACAGAACGACACGACAGAACGACACCGAGACAGGGAGCGAGACGGACATGGCGAAGCGGGTGGTGCTGGCGTACAGCGGGGGACTCGACACCTCGGTGGCGGTGCGCTGGATGATCGAGCACCTCGGGGTGGAGGTGGTGTGCCTGTCGGCCGACGTGGGCCAGGAGGGCACCCTCGAGGGCAACCGCGAGAAGGCCCTCGGTGCCGGGGCGATCGCGTACGAGGAACTCGACCTGCGCGAGGAGTTCGCCCGCGACTTCCTCGCCCCGGTCATCAAGGCCAACGCCCTGTACGAGAACCAGTACCCGCTCGTCTCCGCCCTCAGCCGTCCCCTGATCGCCCGGACCCAGGTGGAGGTGGCCCGCCGCTACGGCGCGGACGGGGTGGCCCACGGCTGCACCGGGAAGGGCAACGACCAGGTGCGCTTCGAGGTGTCGTACATGGCGCTGGCGCCCGACCTCGAGCAGCTGGCGCCGGTGCGGAACTGGGGCTTCACCAGGGAGGACTCGATCGAGTACGCCGCCCTCCACGGGATCCCCGTGGGGGCGACGAAGGAGAAGCTGTACTCGATCGACGACAACCTCTGGGGCCGGGCCATCGAGTGCGGCGAGATGGAGGACCCGTGGGCGGAGCCGCCCGAGGGCGTCTGGCAGATGACCCGGCGCACCGCCACGGAGCCCACGGAGTTCGCGCTCGGGTTCGAGGCCGGTGTGCCGGTGAGCCTCGACGGGCGGTCGCTCCCGCTGCACGAGCTGATCGTCGAGCTGAACCACCTCGTCGGCGCCTACGGCTGGGGCCGGCTCGACATGGTCGAGAACCGGCGGGTCGGCATCAAGAGCCGCGAGACCTACGAGGCCCCGGGTGCGCTGGCGGTCATGCTCGCCCACGCGGACCTGGAGTCGATCACCCTGGAGCGCGACCTCCAGCGTGAGAAGCTCCGCCTGCAGCACCGCTACGCGGAGCTCGTCTACGACGGCCTCTGGTACTCGCCGCTGAAGGAGGCGCTGGACGCGTTCATCGACTCCTCGCAGCGTCACGTCACCGGTGAGGTGCGGCTGCGGCTCGCGCCCGACCGCTGCTGGGTGGTGGGTCGGCGGGCGCCGCGGTCGCTCTACGACTACGGCCTCGCCACCTACGACGCGGCCGACCGGTTCCGTCACGCCGACTCGGAGGGCTTCGTGCGCCTGTGGGGCCTGGGCGTGCAGACCTGGTCCGACGTGCAGGGCCCCGGCGCCGAGGGTCGCGCGTGACGAACTCGACCGAGGGCGGCCGGCCCGGCGGCGAGCCCGGGCGCGGCCACCTCTGGCACGGGCGCTTCGACGTCGGTCCGGCCGAGGAGCTGATGGCCTTCACCGAGAGCCGCTCGTTCGACGTGCGGCTGCTCGTCGACGACGTCGCCTGCTCCAAGGCCCACGTGCGCGGCCTGGCCCGCGCCGGGCTGCTCACCGAGGCGGAGCTGGGTGACCTGCTGGGCGGCCTCGACTCGGTGGAGATGGAGTACCGGGCGGGGGAGCTGCGCTTCGAACCGTCGGACGAGGACGTCCACACGGCGATCGAACGGCGGGTCACCGAGCTGGTCGGTCCGGTCGGCGGCAAGCTCCACACCGGACGGTCCCGCAACGACCAGGTGGCCACCGCGTTCCGTCACCACCTGCTGGGAGCGGTCGACGACGTGGCCGACCGGGTGCTCGACCTCGTGGAGGTCCTCGCCGCGCGGGCCGACGAGGCCGGCACCGGCGACGGGGCCGCCTACCTGCCGGGCTACACGCACCTCCAGCAGGCCCAGCCGGTGCTGCTCGCGCACCACCTCATGGCCCACGCCTGGGCACTGCTGCGCGACGTCGACCGTCTGGCGGACTGCCGGTCCCGGCTCGACGTCTCGCCGCTGGGCGCCGGCGCGCTCGCCGGGTCGTCGCTGCCGCTCGACCCGGAGGCCACCGCCGCGGACGCCGGGTTCGGGGCGGTGTTCGAGAACAGCCTGGACGCCACCTCCGACCGCGACTTCGCGGCCGAGACCCTCTTCTGTCTGACCATGGTGGCGGTCCACCTGTCGCGCATGGGGGAGGAGGTGGTGCTGTGGTCCACCGAGGAGTTCGGGTTCGCCCGCCTCGACGACGCGTTCGCCACCGGGTCCTCGATGCTGCCCCAGAAGAAGAACCCCGACATCGCCGAGCTGGCCCGGGGCAAGGCCGGGCGGGTGATCGGTGACCTCGCAGGGCTGCTCGCCACGCTCAAGGGCCTTCCGCTCGCCTACAACCGCGACCTCCAGGAGGACAAGGAGCCGGTGTTCGACGCCCTGGACGCCGTGCGGCTCGGACTCGGAGCGATGACCGGGCTCTACCGAACGCTCACGTTCCGGACGGACCGGATGGCCGCCTCGGCCGACTCGCCGTACGGGTCGGCCACCGACCTGGCCGAGTGGCTGGTGGCGCGCGGCATCCCGTTCCGGGAGGCGCACGCGGTGGTCGGCGCGCTCGTACGGAGGTCGCTCGACGGGGGAGAGGACCTCGCCGCGCTCGTGGCGGCCGAGCCCGCGCTGGGTGCCGAGGCCGCCGCGCTCGTGGCGCCGGGCGAGTCGGTGCGCCGGCGCACCACCCGCGGCGGCGCGGGCCCCGACCCGGTGGCCCGCCAGCGCGAGCGTCTCGTCGAGCGGATCGCGGCCGAGCGGTCGCGGCGTGCCGCCCGCGGGTGACGTCGCGGTGAGTCGGCCGTTCCCGCGTCGCGAGCTCTCCGGGGACGTCGCCGAGGTCGCCCAGAGACTGCTCAACGCCCTGCTCGAGGTGCGCGGACGCGTCGGGCGCATCGTGGAGGTGGAGGCCTACGACGGCGAGACCGACCCCGCGAGCCACGCCGCGGGCGGGCGCACCGCGCGCAACGAGCTGATGTTCGGCCCCGCCGGCCACCTCTACGTCTACCGGTCCTACGGGCTGCACTGGTGCGCCAACGTGGTGGTGGGCCCGGCCGGTCCGGCCCGGGCCGTACTGCTCCGGGCCGTCGAGCCCGTCGCGGGTGTGGAGGCGATGCGCTGCGACCGGCCGCGGATCCGCGATGACCGCTCCCTCGCCGACGGCCCCGGGAAGCTGTGCGCGGCGCTCGGGATCACCGGCGCGGACGCGGGCGCCGACCTGTGCCGGCGCGACGGCGAGCTGCGGCTCCGGCGGGACGCGCTGGGTCCACCCGACCGTCCCGCGGTCACCACCCGCGTGGGCATCTCCCGGGCGGTGGAGCGACCGTGGCGCTTCATGGTGCCCGGGCATCCCGGCGTGTCCCGCGGGCGACCGGCGGGTGCCGCATGACCGTCGGCCGCTACCTCTCCGCCGGGGATCCGGATCTCGCTCCCAGCGCCGATCCGGCCCGGTCGCGGGCGCGGTTGGTCGAGGCGGACCTGCCCGCGGCGCAGGCCGCCGAGCGCGACCGGGTCCTCCACCTGCTCGACGGCGCCGGGTCGGCCCTGGCGGAGCGCACCACCGCGCCGGGCCATCTCACCGGCTCGGCGCTCGTGCTCGACGCGGACGAACAGCGCATCCTGGTGCTCCTCCACACGAAGCTCCGGCGGTGGCTGCAGCCGGGCGGCCACGCCGATGGCGACCACGAGCTCGCCGGTGTGGCGCTGCGCGAGGCGACGGAGGAGACCGGGATCGAGGGGCTGCGGGTGCGGGTGCCGGCGGTGGACCTCGACGTGCACGAGGTGGACCACGGCGACCCGCTCGGGACGCACCTCCACCTGGACCTGCGGTTCCTGGTGCTCGCACCCCCGGGGGCGGTGCCGATCGGGAACCATGAGTCCCTCGGTCTGCGGTGGGTCACCCTCCCGGAGCTCGTGGAGCTCGCCGACGAGGAGGGCCTGGTCCGCTTGGCCCGCGCCGCGCTCGACGCGGTGGCGGCCGACCGGGGCTGACCGTCAGCCGACGTCGCCGGGGGTGGTGCAGCTCTCCATGCGGTTGACCTCGGCGAAGCCGTCGATCGCCCGGGAGATCTGGCGGTTGGCCTTCACGGTCTCGGTGAAGCGGGTGTCGGGGTCCTGGCGGAGCTGCGCCGCGTAGTCGACGCGGTCCTGCAGGTAGGTCTCCCAGTCGTCGATCCACATGTTGATCCCGCGGCTCACGCGGTCGGAACCGGTGGGGGCCACCGTGCGGAGCTGGTCGAGCATGCTGCGGAGGATCTCGTCGGCCTGGTCCACCACATCGGCGCGCTCCACGGCGTCCTTGGCGGTGTTGGCGGGCGGCAGGCGGTCGAGGCGTGCCTCGGCAGCCGCGCAGATCGGCTCCGCGGCCTTGGGGAAGGTGCGGTCGGCGAGCTCGTCGACCTTCAGCCCGGGGTCGTAGATGAAGAAGGCGAAGAGCCACATCCCGAACGTCGCCGCGATGAAGGTGCCGGCCGCGACCCAGCCGATCGTCCGGCGGGCGGAGCGTGGTGGCGGCGCTGGGTCGGACCCGTGGGCGGTGCCGGGGTCGGTGGTCGGGGCGTCGGGCACGGCGACAGCTTGCCAGCGCGACGGCCTCGCGGCGAGGCGGGGCAGGGCTCAGCGGGGCCGCTGCGTCGTGGTGGGCCGGGCCGGGGTGGTGGTCGTGGTCGGGGCGGTGGGAGTGGTCTCCGCCGAGAGCGGCATGACGACGATCGTGACCCGCCCGTCGGTCGGCCGCTCGCCGGCGGCCGGTCGGGTCTGCCAGACCTGCCCGGCCACGTACGGGGCCCCGTTCGGTCCCCGCGTCCCGGACGGGGGCGCGGCGTTCTCGGTCGCCACCGTGAAGCCGGTCGCCGTGAGCTGGCGACGGGCCTGCTCGGCGCCGAAGCCCCTGAGGTCCGGGACCGGCTCGTCCGGCACGAACGTTCCGGGCACCACCTCGACCACCACGGTCGACCCGACCGGCGCCGAGGTCCCGCCCGGCGGCGACTGGCCGGCCACCGTGCCGGGCCGCCCGCTCGTGCTCTCGATCCTCCGCACCTCGAAGCCGCCGTCCCGCAGCGCCGCCAGCGCCCGGTCGGTGGTGCGGCCCTCCACGTCGGGCACGGTGGCCTGCGAGATCGCCGTCACCGGCGCGAACGCCGCGGCGTCCTGCGGGGCAACGGTGGTGGTCGGTGGTGGCACGGCCCCGGGGTCGGTGAGCGGGAGTGCGGGGGAGCCGGCGAGGGCCCGGCGCATGAAGCCCGACCAGATCTCTGCCGGGTAGGTGCCCCCGAACACGGTGATGCGGGTATTCGGTGGCTGCATCGAGACCGGCCGGGCGACGCCGTCGGCGCCGACCCGAGGCTGGGCGAAGCCCACCCACACCGCGGTGGCCAGCTGTGGCGTGTACCCGCAGAACCAGGCGTCGACGTTGTCCTCGGAGGTGCCGGTCTTGCCGGCCGCGGGCCGGTCGATCGCCGCGGACCGGCCGGTGCCCCGGGTGATGACGCCCGGCAGGATCGCCGAGACCGTCCGGGCCACCTCGGGCTCGATCGCCTTCTCCTGGCGGTGCTCGTGCTCGTAGAGCAGCGTGCCGTCGGCCCGTTCCACCTTGGTGACCAGCACGGGCTCCGTGTGGACGCCGTCGTTGGCGAACGTGGCGTACACCGACGCCATGTCCTCGACCGTCGCGTCGTTGGTGCCGAGCACCGCGGCGGGGACCGCGTCGAGCCGGGTGGAGGTGATGCCGAGTCGGCGGGCCGTGTCGACCGCCCGCTGCGCGCCGACGGCGGGGTCGAGGATCACGTTCGAGTAGCAGGTGTTCGACGACACGACGGTGCACTCCTCGAGCGTCCCGGAGCCGATGCCGCCGCCGCTCACCGTCCACGTGCCGCCCCCGGGCAGCCGGTGGGTCACCGAGGAGGGGGCGTCGAAGCGCCGGGACGTGCTGACACCGTTGCCGAGGGCCGTGGCGAGCACGATCGGCTTGAACGCGGAGCCGGTCTGGCGGCCGGCCCCCATCGCGAGGTTCGCCTGCCGGTAGGGCAGGGTGCCCCAGTAGTCCGGACCGCCGACCATTGCCTTCACGAACCCGGTGCGCGGCTCGATCGACACCAGCGCGGCGTCGGGCGTGCGCGGGTCGGAGCCCTGGCCGGGGAGGGCCGAGCGGACCGACGCCTCGGCGGCGGACTGGAGGCGGAGGTCGATCGTGGTGGTGATGCGCAGCCCGCCGCGGAAGAGGTTGCGGTAGCGCTCGGAGGCGCCCGTGCCGAGGATGTCGGACCTGTTCAGGAGCAGGTCCTTCACCGCGTCCACGAAGTGCGCGGCGGGGTAGGGGCTCTGCTCGGGTGGGGGCTGGGCCGGGGCCAGGGCCAGGGGCGTGGCAGCTGCCGTGGCCCGCTGGTCCTCGGTCAGGTAGCCCAGTTCCCGCATGCGTTGCAGCACCACGTCGCGGCGGGCGACGGCGGCCTGCGGGTTGCGGCGGGGGTCGTCCTCGGACGGGGCCCGGACCAGCCCCGCCAGCAGCGCGGCGCGAGGCAGGTCGAGCTGCGCGGCCGGGATCCCGAAGTACGTGCGGGCCGCCGCGTCGATCCCGTAGGCACCCTCGCCGAAGTAGATGGTGTTGAGGTACTGCTCGAGGATCACCTCCTTGGAGTAGTTGCGCTCCAGCGCGAGCGCGAGGGAGGCCTCCTCGACCTTGCGCCGCACCGTCCGCTCCGGGCTGAGCAGCGCGTTCTTCACGTACTGCTGGGTGATGGTGGAGCCGCCCTCGCTCACCCCGCCGGCGTCCGCGTTCGAGCGGGCGGCGCGGAGCACGGCGCGGGGATCCACGCCGTGGTGGGTCCAGAAGCGGGCGTCCTCGATCGCCACGACCGCGTCCCGGGCCACCCGCGGGACGTCATCGAGCTTCACCACCGAGCGGTTCTGTTCCTGGAGCACCGTGATCAGGGCGCCGTTGGCGTCGTAGATGGCCGAGGGCTCGGCATTGGTGGGCAGCACCAGAGGGGGAGCGTCGCGGGCGCTGCCGCCGCACCCTGGCAAACCGACCACGACGAGCAGCAGCGCCGTCACCACGCTCAGTCGTCGAGGGCCCACCGGTCCATTCTGCTGGGCGGTGGGCCGGCGGCGGTGGCACCCCGCCGCGCCGGTCGCGGGAGCGGCGGGCGCCGCCCGGTACGCTCGGCGCTGCCATGGAGTCGACCACCCCGACGGCGCCCGCCGACGACGCGCCCTCCGCCCTGCTCGCGGACCTCGCCCGGCGGGGCCTGGTGCAGGACCACACCGACCTCGGCGCCCTCGCCGGGCGGTTGGCGGCCGGCCCCACCCCCCTCTACTGCGGTTTCGACCCCACCGCGGACTCCCTCCACGTGGGCAACCTGCAGTCGATCATGCTGCTGCGGCGGTTCCAGCTGGCCGGGCACCCGCCCGTCGCCCTCGTGGGCGGGGCGACCGGCATGATCGGCGACCCGGGTGGTCGGACCAGCGAGCGCACGTTCCTGGATCCCGAGGTGCTCGACGCCAACCGCGAGGCCATCGGCGTCCAGTTGGCGAGGTTCCTCGACCCCGACGCCGGGCCGGCCTCCGCCCGCCTGGTGGACAACCGCGAGTGGACCGAGCCGATGGGCGTGCTCGAGTTCCTCCGCGACGTCGGCAAGCACATCACCGTGAACACGATGCTCGCCAAGGAGTCCGTGCAGGGGCGGATCGAGCGCGAATCGGGCATCTCGTTCACGGAGTTCTCCTACATGTTGTTGCAGGCCAATGACTTCCTGCAGCTGCACCAGGCCCACGGAGTCGACCTCCAGGTGGCGGGATCGGACCAGTGGGGCAACATCACCGCCGGGGTCGACCTGGTTCGCCGTCGTACCGGCGACACCGTCCACGGGCTCACGGCGCCCCTGATCGTCCGGGCCGACGGCACGAAGTTCGGCAAGAGCGAGGGCGAGAACGTCTGGCTGTCCGCGGAGCGGACCAGTCCGTTCCGCATGTACCAGTTCCTCCTGAACGTGGCCGACGACGACGTGGACGGACTGCTCCTGCGCCTGACCACCGTGCCCACGGCCGACGTGGCGGAGCTCGCCGCGACCCATGCGGCGGATCCTGCGGCCCGCACGGCGCAGCGACGGCTGGCCCGTGAGGTGGTGTCCCTGGTGCACGGCGCCGAGGTGGTCGGCCCGGTCGAGGACGCCTCGGCGGTGCTCTTCTCCGGTGCGCCCCTGGCCGACGCCGCTCCCGCCACGCTCGACCTGGTGGCGGAGGAGGTGGGCCGCACCCTGCGGTCCCGGGCCGAGGTGGTCGGCGCCGACCCGCTGGACCTGCTCGTGGCCGCCGGCGTGGCCCGCTCCAAGGGCGAGGCCCGCAAGAACGCCACGGGGTACAGCCTGAACGGGGTGACGCTGGCGGTGAGGGGCCTGGATCCGGTCACGGACGGGGACCTCCTGCACGACCGCTTCCTGGTGCTCCGTCGGGGTCGCTCGGCGCACCACGTCGTCGAGGCGGCGGCCCTCTGAGCCCGGCGTGACGCCCGTCTCCCCGGGCCGGGTTGACGACCGCGACGGGCATCTGTATTGTCTTCCTTCGCCCCGCACGGCGCCTTCGGCCCCTGCGGAGCAGCGGAACCCCTGGTCCCGGATCTCCGGTCCATGTTCCCGCCGTGCCCCCCGAGTGGTGGTGCAGCGATCCTTGACAACGGAAGAGAGGATGCCAAAAAGGCGAGTGCGGGCGACCGCGCGTCGGTTCACCGGCGAGCAGTCGACCCTTCAATTCATATATGCACTTTCCGGACGATCTCCCGTCTCACGGGAGAACGCCAGAACTGTGCCAGTCGGCAGAGGGTAGCCACCCGAAGCCGGCTCTCCGATCGAACGGTCCCTCCGGGGGCCCGAGATCTTGATGGAGAGTTTGATCCTGGCTCAGGACGAACGCTGGCGGCGTGCCTA
>JBMOJH010000129.1:0-8498 GCA_049316905.1 Microthrixaceae bacterium
TGGGTGTCGGTGGACCGCGGCGAGCCGTCGGGCACGCTGGTGGTCGTGCACGACGAGGGGCGCGGCTTCGATCCCGCCACCACCCATGAGGGCGACGGGCTCACCGGCTCGGTGCGGGGCCGCCTGGACGCGGTCGGCGGGACGGTGGTGCTGCGGGCCGCGCCGGGCGACGGATGCGAGGTGACCCTGTGGGCGCCGTGACCCCCGCGCCGGTGCGGGTGGTGGTGGCCGACGACCACCACATCTGGCGTTCCGGCATCCGGGCCGACCTCGGCGACCGCTTCGAGGTAGTGGGGGAGGCAGAGGACGCGCCGGGAGCGGTGGAGGTGGTGCGGGAGACGTCCCCCGACCTCGTCCTGTGCGACCTCCACATGCCGGGCGGAGGTGGCATCACCGTGGCCGAGGCGGTGGGTGCCGTGGCGCCGGTGGTGATCCTCACCGTCTCGGAGTCCGAGCGCGACGTGCTCGACGCGGTGGCGGCCGGAGCCGTGGGCTACCTGGTGAAGTCGACGCGGCCCGAGGAGCTGCGTGACGCGCTGCTGCGTGCGGCGGCGGGGGAGCCGGTGTTCTCGCCCCAGCTCGCCGCGCTGCTGATCGGGGAGTACCGCCGCCTCGCCCGGTCGGGCGCCGACGAGACACTGCCGCTGTCGGAACGGGAACGTGAGGTGCTCGCCCACGTGGCGCGCGGCCAGTCGTACCGGGCGGTGGGCGAGGCGCTGTTCATCTCACCGAAGACGGTGGAGAACCACGTGCGCAACATCATGGCGAAGCTGCACCTCGGCCGGCGTCACGAGCTGGTGCGCTGGGCCGTCGACCACGGCATCACCTGACCCCGACACCCGGGGGAGTCAGCAGAGGGCGTCCGCGAGGGCGTCGAGGTCCGTGGTCACCTCGTAGCCACAGCGGTCGACGAGCCAGTCGCGGTTGCGCCGGTGCAGGTCGGAGCCCACGTCGAACCGATTCAGGTGGACGACCACCGGCGCGTCGGCACCCGGCGTGCCGGCGAGCGCGTCGACCGTGAGGCGCACCGCGTTGATCGTGCCCAGTCCGGCGTCCGCGACCAGCAGCACCAGGTCGGGAGCGAGAAGGGCGGTGAGGTCCACGCCGTCGCCGTCCTCCGCGGCGGGGGAGCGGACCCCGCCGGCCAGCTCCACGAGACCGAGCTCCGGCGCGTCGGCGTCCGCGGCGTCCGGCCAGGAGGCCTCCACCTCCGCGACGAGCTCCGCCAGGTGGATCGCGGGCGCGCCGAGCACGGCCGCGGCCATCGGCGGGGCCATCGGCACCAGGTACCGGCGGTGGTCCTGGCAGACCACGAACGGGTCCTCACCCGTGGCGGCGGCCAGCTCGTCGGCGTCGGTGGTGGGGTCGTCGGCCTCGAAGGACTGCGCCGGCTTGCGGGCTCCCACGCGCACGCCGCGGGCGACCAGGACGCGGGCCGCCGCCGCGCCCACCCAGGTCTTGCCCACCTCGGTGCCGGTGCCGGCCACCACCACGAGTCGTCGGGGTCGGGTCATGGTCGCTGCTCCTCCAGGGGTCCGGTCGGGTCGAGCTCGGCGAGTGCCGCCACCAGCCGGGCGACGTCGTCCGTTTCGTGCGCCGCGGACAGTGCCACCCGGAGGCGGCACGTCCCGGCGGGCACGGTGGGCGGGCGGATCGCCGGCACCAGCAGGCCCCGCTCGAGCAGCGACCGGGAGGCGGCGAGCGCCGCGGCCTCCTCACCCAGCACCACCGGCACGATCGGCGTGGGGTGGCCCGGGCGCACGGTCTCCACGTGACCACGCAGGCGGGTCCGCAGCGCGTCGCCCTCGCCGGAGGTTTCGATCCGTACCGCGGCGAGCGCGGCCGCGGCGTCGGCCGGGGTGGAGCCGGTGGTGAAGATGAAGGACCGGGCGGTGTTCACCAGCAGCTCGACGGTCGCCCGGTCCGCCGCGACGTAGCCGCCGAGGGACCCGAGCGTCTTCGACAGGGTGCCCACGACCACCAGGTGGCAGCACTCCACCCGCGGGAGCGCCGGGCCGAGCACCGAGTGCGCCTCGTCGAGCACGAGCGTGGCGTCGAGCTCCGCGCAGATCCGGGCGAGCTCCTCCACCGGTGCGAGGTCGCCGTCCATGGAGAACACCGCGTCGGTGACCACGATCGCGTGGCGTTGCCGGCGAGCGGCGAGCGCGTCGGCCACCGCCTCGGTCCGCAGGTGCGGGGTGACCACCACCTCGGCGCGTGCGGCTCGGAGGCCGTCGATGATCGACGCGTGGTTGAGCTCGTCGCTCACCACCAGGGTGTCGTGGCGCCCGCCGGCGGCCACGAGCGCGCCGAGCACCCCCAGGTTCGCCGCGAACCCGGTCGGGAACACGAGCGCGGCCTCGGTGCCGGCGCGGGCGGCCAGCGCCACCTCCAGCTCCTCGTGCACCGGCCGGTGGCCGACGAGCAGACGGGACGCACCGGCGCCGGCGCCGTAGGTGTCGAGTGCGTCCTTCGCCGCGGCCACCACTGCAGGGTGCTGGGAGAGGCCGAGGTAGTCGTTGGACGCGAAGTGCACCACCTCGGTGCCCCCGTCTGGACCGTGGCCGTCGTCCAGGCGGGTCCGGACACCACCGCCGTGCAGCACCCGCACCGTCCGCCACCGGCCGGCGCGCGCCACCGCCCGGTTGCGCGCGGCCACGGCGTCGGCCAGCGACGTCATCAGTCGGTCCGCGCCGCGGTGTCGGGGCCCGCGCCCACCCCGTGGGCCGTGCCCACGCCGTCGGCCGTGCCCACGCCGTCGGCCGCGGCGACCTCGGTGATCGCCGCCGCGACCGTGGCCACGATGAGCTCGGCCTCGTCCGCGGTGGTGGTGAGGTGCGGGACGATCACGATGACGTCGCCGAGCGGGCGGATCAGCACGCCCCGGGCCACGCAGGCCGCGGAGATCCGCCGACCCCAGCGGGCGCCGTCGGTGGGCGGGGCCACCTCGATGCCGATCATGAGGCCGTGGCGGCGGACCTCCGCCACGCCGGGCAGCCCGGCGACGTGTTCGTCGAGCAGCTCCGCGAACTGCGCGGACCGCGCCACGACGTTCGCGAGCACGTCCTCCTCGTCGAGGAGACGCAGGTGCTCGAGACCGACCGCGCACGCCAGCGCGTTCCCACCGTAGGAATGGCCGTGGTAGAGCGTCCGGCTGCCGAGGTCCTCGCCGAGGAACGCGTCGTACACCCGGTCGTTCGCCGCGGTGGCCGCCATCGCGAGGTACCCCGCGGAGATCCCCTTGCCGAGCGCCATCAGGTCCGGCCGCAGGCCGCACTGCTCGCTCGCGAAGAGCGTCCCGGTGCGGCCGAAGCCGACGGCCACCTCGTCGCACACGAGCAGCACGTCGTGACGTCGGCACGTCTCCTGCAGCGGCGCGAACGCCGCCGGCGCCAGCAGCTGCATCCCGGCAGCACCCTGCACCAGGGGCTCCACGACGACCGCCGCGAGCTCGCCGGCGTGCTCGGTCACCATCCGGCAGGCCACCTCGATCGCGTCCGGCCGGTCGAAACCGGGCGCCCGGAGCACGCCGAAGCGCAGGGGGTCGAACAGGTCGGTGCCGAACCCGCCGTCGCCGACCGAGAGCGAGCCGATCGTGTCGCCGTGGTAGGCACCACCGAAGGAGAGGTACCGCGTGCGGCCCGACACGCCGAGGTTCACCCAGTACTGGAACGCGATCTTGAGCGCCTGCTCCACCGCGGCGGCGCCGTCGGAGGCGAACAGCAGGTGCGCGCCGTCCATCGGGAGGCGGGGCGCGAGGGCTTCGGCGAACTCCACGGTCACCCGGTTCCCGTTGCCCAGCAGCGTGGTGTGGGCCACCCGGTCGAGCTGGGAGCGCAGCGCTGCGTCCAGCCGTGGCACGCGGTGGCCGACCGTCGTGACCCACAGCGACGAGATGGCGTCGAGGTAGCGGTTGCCCGCCACGTCGGTGATCCAGTGGCCCTCGGCGGACTCTGCGATGACCGGTGAGTTGTCGGCGTACGCGCCCATCTGGGTGAACCCGTGCCAGACGACGGCGCGGTCACGCTCCACCCAGGCGCGGGCCGTGGTGTGGTCGGTGGGCGGCTCCACGGGGCCACACGGTACGGCCCGGCCCGCCGGCCCGCCCATCGCCCGCCTGCCCGGGGCCTAGACTCTCCGCTTTCCCGGAGGCCCGGGGCCCCGGCCGGAGCAGGTGAGCAGTGGCAGAGATCGAGATCGGACTGGGCAAGGACGGCCGCCGGGGCTACGGCCTCGACGAGGTGGCCATCGTGCCGAGCCGGCGCACCCGCGACGCCGACGAGGTCGACACCTCCTGGCAGATCGACGCCTACCAGTTCGACCTCCCGCTGCTCGGTGCGCCCCAGGACGGCGTGACGAGTCCGGATGTGGCGGTCGCGCTCGACGGGCTCGGCGGTGCCGGCGTCCTGCACCTCGAGGGGCTCTGGACCCGCCACGCGGACCCCGCGCCGGTGCTGGCGAGGATCGCGGAGGCTGCGGCCGACGGCACCGACGGTGTGGAGCTCCTCCGGGAGGCGTACGCGCCGCAGGTGGATCCGGAGCTGATCGGGGCGCGCATCGCCCAGGTCCGCGACGCCGGCGCCACCGTGGCCGTGGCGGTCAGCCCGGCCAGCACCGAGACGCTCCTGCCCCACATCACGCGGGCCGAGCCGGACCTGCTCGTCATCCAGGGCACCGTCACCTCCGCGGAGCACGTGAGCGAGGGCACCCACGAGCCGCTCGACCTCAAGTACCTGGTGCGTCGCCTCGAGGTGCCGGTGATCGTCGGCGGCTGCGCCAGTTACCAGGCCGCGCTCCACCTGATGCGCACGGGTGCCGCGGGCGTGCTGGTGGGCGTGGGCGCAGGCCTGAGCTCCACCACCGGTCGGGTGCTCGGCATCGGCAACCCGATGGCCACCGCGATCGCGGACGCCCGCGCGGCGCGCATGCGCCACCTCGACGAGACCGGCGTGTACGTGCACCTCATCGCGGATGGTGGGATGACCACGGGGGGCGACATCGCCAAGGCGGTGGTGCTCGGCGCCGATGCCGTGATGGTGGGCGCACCCCTGGCCCGGGCCACCGAGGCGCCGGCCGCGGGTGCGGTGTGGTCGATGACCGCGCCGCACCGTCGCCTGCCCCGCGGGCGCCTGCGGCGGGTCGGCACGGTCGGGTCGCTCGAGCAGGTGCTGTTCGGTCCGGCCGACTCGCCCGACGGCACGACCAACCTGATCGGGGCGCTGCGCAAGTCCATGGCCGTCACCGGGCACGGCACGCTGAAGGAGTTCCAGAAGGCGGAGCTGATGGTCACGTCCCCACCCACCGTGCGGCCGGGGTCCCAGCGATGAACGCTCCCGACGGGATCACCGACGAGCTCGCCGGGTTGGGCGACCCCTCCGGTGCCGAGCGCGAGAGCGCCGCGGTGTTGGCCGGCCGCCCCACCGTGCTGGTGGTGGACTTCGGTGCCCAGTACGCGCAGCTCATCGCCCGCCGGGTCCGCGAGGCCAACGTGTACTCGGAGATCGTGCCGCACAGCATCACCGCCGAGGAGCTCGCGGCGCGGCAGCCGGCGGCGGTGATCTTCTCCGGGGGCCCGAAGTCGGTCAACGTGGAGGGCGCGCCGGCGATCGACCCGGGTGTCTACGAGCTCGACGTGCCGATCCTCGGCATCTGCTACGGCGCCCAGCTCATCGCCCAGCAGCTCGGTGGCCGCGTGGGCGGCGGCGGGGCCGGCGAGTACGGCCGGACCGTCGTGGAGCGGATCGACGGCACGCCCTCGACCCTCCTCACCGACGACCTCCCGGCCAAGCAGACCGTGTGGATGAGCCACTTCGATGCGGTGCTCGAGGTGCCCGACGGGTTCGTGGCCACCGCCGCGTCGGAGGGTGCGCCGAACGCGGTCTACGAGTCGCCCGAGCGGCGCATCTGGGCGGTGCAGTACCACCCCGAGGTGGCGCACACGCCGCACGGCCAGGACCTCATCACGCGGTTCCTCCACGAGCTCGCCGGCTGCGACGCCAGCTGGACGATGGGGAACTTCATCGAGTCCTCGGTGGCCGCGATCCGGGCCCAGGTCGGTGACGGCCGCGCGATCTGCGGGCTGTCCGGGGGCGTCGACTCCGCGGTCGCCGCGGCCCTCGTGCACAAGGCCATCGGCAGCCAGCTCACCTGCGTGTTCGTCGACACGGGCCTCATGCGAAAGCACGAGGGCGACCAGGTGGTCGAGACCTTCCGTCGCCACCAGGGCATCGAGTTGGTCCACGTGCGCGCCGGTGACCGGTTCTTCGATCGCCTCGCCGGGGTGACCGAGCCGGAGGAGAAGCGCAAGGCGATCGGCGAGCTGTTCATCCGCGTGTTCGAGGACGCCCGGGGCGGCGTGCAGGACGCGGCGTTCCTCGTGCAGGGCACCCTGTACCCCGACGTGATCGAGTCCGGCACCGCCCATGCGTCCACCATCAAGAGCCACCACAACGTGGGCGGCCTTCCGGAGGACCTGGACTTCGAGCTCGTGGAGCCGCTCCGCCTCCTCTTCAAGGACGAGGTGCGCGCCGTGGGCCACGAGCTGGGCCTGCCCGACGAGATCGTCTGGCGTCAGCCGTTCCCCGGGCCGGGCCTGGGTGTGCGCATCATCGGCGAGGTGACCCCCGACAAGGTGGCCACCCTGCAGGAGGCCGACGCCATCGTGCGCGAGGAGCTGAGCATCGCGGGCCTCGAGCGGGAGATCTGGCAGGCGTTCGCCGTGCTGCCCGACATCCGAACGGTGGGTGTGATGGGTGACGAGCGCACCTACGGGTACCCGGTGATCATCCGGGCGGTCACCTCGGAGGACGCCATGACCGCCGACTGGGCCCGCATCCCCTACGACGTGCTCGAGACGATGGCGTCGCGGATCATCAACGAGGTGCCCGGTGTGAACCGTGTGGCCTACGACATCACGTCCAAGCCCCCCGGCACGATCGAGTGGGAATGACGGGCCGCCGGGAATGAGCGTGCCGGTGCCGGGCCGGGGGATACGCCCTCCCGGCCGACCGCGCCGCTAACGTCGCCGCACGCGTGACGGAGTGGCCACCCTTCGCGAGCACGTGACCGCCGAAGGACCACGGGAGTGGCGCAGCATGACCGTCCGACGGGGATTTCGACACCGACCGGATCCGATTCGACATGAAAACCGGTCGATTCGACACCTGTTTGTAATGAGCGCCTGCGCGTGCCTAAGCTGCCGCCCGATGGATGGAAACCGCGCTTTCTCCCGCCGGGGCCGCATCGTCGCCGTTTCGGTGACCGCCGCCGCCCTGCTCGCCGGTGCCCTCGGCACCGGCTCCGCCTCCGCCCAGAGCATCGACGACCTCCGGGCCCGCGCCCAGTCGATCGCCGCCGAGCTCGACCAGCTGAACCAGCAGGGTGACCAGCTCGAGCAGGAGTACCTCTCGACCGGCGAGCAGCTGACGGAGGTGCAGGGCCAGATCGAGGAGAACAAGGCCGCCGTCGCCGACTCGAAGACCCGCATGGAGCAGGCCACCCAGCAGGCCGGCAGCTACATGGTCAACGCCTACATGGGAGCCGGCTCCGGCACCGAGTTCAGCGGCGTGGGTTCCGAGGACCCGAACCAGGCCGTCAACGAGAAGGTCCTGCTCGAGACCCTGCAGGGCGGTCGCCAGCAGGTGGCCGACGACCTCCGCGGCGCCAAGCTCGAGCTCGAGGAGAAGTCCCAGGAACTCGACGCGGCCAACAAGCAGCTCGAGCAGATCCGGGCCCAGCAGGCCGACATCATGCAGCAGATGAACGCCTCGATCGCCCGCCAGAAGCGGCTGCTCGACGGCGCCAACGCCGATCTCCAGAACGCCATCCGGGCCGAGCAGGAGCGTCGCCAGCGCGAGGCCGAGGCCCGTGCCCGCGCCGCGCTCGAGGCCGCCGCCCGGCAGGCCGCCGCCCAGCAGGCCGCCGCCCAGGCCGCGGCGCAGCAGGCCCAGCAGTCCCGGCCCGGCACCGGCTCGGTCGCCGCCCGTGCGGCCTCCGGTCGTGCCGCAGCGCCGGTCGCCCAGCGGGCCGCCGCCTCGTCGGTGCCCTACGCCGGCGGCAACGCGGCCATCCAGGCGGCGCTCGCCAAGCTCGGCACCCCCTACCGCTGGGGTGGCACCGGCAACGGCGGCTACGACTGCTCCGGCCTCACCCAGATGGCGTTCGCCGCGGCGGGCAAGAGCCTCCCCCGCACCGCGGGGCAGCAGTACTCCGCCACCCAGCGGGTGACCGACCCGCAGCCGGGCGACCTCATCTTCTGGGGCGGCGCCAACGCCAGCCACGTGGCGATCTACATGGGCAACGGTCAGATGGTGGCCGCGCCCCGCACGGGCGACGTGGTGAAGGTGCAGCCGGTCTACGGCAACCCCACCTACGGCCGGGTCGGCTGAGTCGCCCCGCAACCCGGAACGACCTCACGGAGCCCCGGCCCTCGGGCCGGGGCTCCGTCGCGTTCGAGGTGGTCGCGTTCGAGGTGGTCGCGTTCGAGGTGGTCGCGTTCG
>JBMOJH010000130.1:0-8421 GCA_049316905.1 Microthrixaceae bacterium
GTGGTCGGCACCGTCGTCGTGGTGGTCGGCACCGTCGTCGTGGTCGTCGTCGGCGGCGCCTGGACGGTCACGTTCTTGAGCGCGACCGACGAATCACCATCCGGGTCGGTCACGGTGAGCTTCACCGTCTGGATGCCGATGGTGTTGAAGGTCTTCGAGACCGAGACGCCGCTCTGGGTGCTGCCGTCGGGGAAGTCCCAGCGGTAGGTGGCCGGCGACTTGGCCACCGTGGAGGTGGAGGCGTCGAAGCCCACCGTGAAGGGGGCGTCGCCCACCGGGGTGGACGGGGTGGTGACCACACGGGCCACCACACCCTTGCCGAGGATCGGATTGGTCTTGCCGTCGATGACGGCGAAGTTGTTGCCCGAGGCCGACGGGATGCCCAGCTGGGTGTTGATGATGTTGTTGGTGGTCTCCCAGAAGAGGAAGTTCGCGCCACAGGTCTGCGCACCAGGCACGGAGAAGGTGTTGTTCACCAGACGGGCCTGGCCGGTGGTGGAGCTGTAGGGGGTACCCGAGATCGGTGTGACACCGGCCGGCGGCGTGGTGGTGCCGGAGGTGAGCACGTTGAGGTCGATCGGGAATTGGTCGCTGCCGATGAAGCAGTTGGTTCCGAGGTCGGCGTTCGCCGGCGATCCGGTCACGTTGATCTTGAAGCGGAGCCGGAGGTTCACGGTCCCGTCGAGCGGGTTCAGCGTGCCGGTGCCGGGCGCGGTCGGGATGATGAACGCGATGGCCGCGGTGCCGTCACCCGGGTTCACGTACGCCGGCGGGAACTTCACGTTGTTCGTGGGGATGCTGACATTGCCCACGGCGTCGATGGTGCCGGTGAGGCTCACGTCGACCTTCTGCTGGAAGCCGAAGACGAGTTCGGAGTTGTCCTGGTCCTTCGTCTGGCCGGCCTGTGACCCCGCGGCGCACCCGGGGTCGAGCGCGTCGACGATGTTGTCGGCGTCGTTGTCCACGCCGTCGGAGCACTCCGGGGTGGGACGCGGGGTGAGGTCGAAGATCTGCTTGCCGACCTTCAGGCTCCCGCCGAGCGGTGTGAGCACGAAGGACCCCGGGTTGAAGACCTTCTGCGCCTGAGCTCCGGGCAGAACGAGCGCCAGCAGCGCCAACGCCGCGACGGTGACCGCCGCGAACCAACCGAATCGCCTCATCTGAACCGCCTCCCCTGGACCGGTGGACCACAGCCACGCCACCGGACGATCCGCGATTCTCCCGTCCGTCGGGAGGGCCCGTCAAGCAGTTCCGAACCCTGTTCGCCGTCCATTCACCCGCGATCCGGGAGCCGGCGCTCAAGGTCCGGCCGCCGACGACCGACACCCACTCACACGAGCGGGAACCCGACAGGGCCCCGGACCCCCGGTCCGGGGCCCTGTCGCGTCGCACCGGGGGCGCGTGGCACGCTCGGAGGGTGCTCGACGTGGTCGACCTCACCCCGCTCCGGCGCCCCGACGACGCCGCGGCCCGCCGGGTGGGCGACCGGCTCGCCACCACTCTCGCGGACCACGGTTTCCTCCGGGTCGTAGGGCACGGCGCGGACCCGGCCCTCCTGATGGAGCTCCAGCGCCTGGCCGAGCAGTTCTTCTCGCTGCCCGTGGAGGTCCGCGCCTCGGTGGCGATGGATCGGTTCGGGGCGGCCTGGCGGGGCTGGTTCCCGGTGGGCGGCGAGCTGACGGCCGGAACACCCGATGCCAAGGAGGGCCTGTACCTGGGCCTCGACCTGCCGGCGACGGACCCGCGGGTCGCCGCCGGCCGGCCGCTCCACGGCCCGAACCCCGAGCTCCCCGTGCCGGGGCTGCGGACCGCGGTGGACCGGTGGATGGCCGCGGCGACCGAGGTGGGCCGGACCGTGCTGCGCGGGCTCGCGATCGGTCTCGGTCTCCCGGCGGACCACTTCGACACGGGATGGTGCGCGGACCCGGTCGTGCTCTTCCGGATCTTCCGCTACCCCGCCGGCGACACCGAGGAGGACGGCGTGGGGCCGCACACCGACTACGGGCTCCTCACGGTGCTCGCCCAGGACGGGGTGGACGGTCTCGAGGTCGAGCACGACGGGCGGTGGGTCGCCGTCCCGGCTGATCCCGAGGTGCTCGTGGTCAACGGGGGCGACATGCTCCAGCTCGCGTCCGGCGGTCGGTTCCGCCCCACCCGCCACCGGGTGCGGCCCCCGGCCCGGGACCGGCTGTCGTTCCCGCTCTTCCTCGACCCCGGCTGGGACGTGGAGGTCCACGCGGACGGCCACCGCACCTACGGCGACTACCTCAGCGACCGGGTGTCCCGCGTGTTCCCCGACCTGTTCGCCCGGGCCGTCACCGGCAATGACGCAACCTCGGGCGACGACGGGATCAGCTGATCCCGGCCGAGGTGGCGAGGTCGCGCAGGTCCGCGGCCGCCCGGCCCGGCTCGAGCAGGACCGTCCGACCGTCGGCCACCACCCGCCGGCCCTCCACCCACACGTCGGTCACGTCGCCGCGCCCCGCCGCGTAGAGCAGCGCCGAGACCGGGTCGTGCACGGGTTGCACGTGGGGACGGTCCAGGTCCACCGCGACCAGATCCGCGAGCTTGCCCACCTCGATCGACCCCAGATCGGCCTCGAGACCGAGCGCCCGGGCCCCGCCCATGGTGGCCATGCGGAGGACCTGCGCAGCGGGCAGCCGGGTGGCGTCGCCCGGGCCGCCGCCGGGGGCCACCCCCTTGTGCAGGAGCGCGGCGAGACGGGCCGCGCCGAGCAGGTCCAGGTCGTTGGAGCTGGCCGCGCCGTCCGTGCCGAGCCCCACCACCGCCCCCGCGTCGAGCAGCTCCGGCACCCGGGCCACGCCCGAGGCCAGCTTCAGGTTCGACGCCGGGCAGTGCGCCACGGCCGCGCCGGACGTGGCCACCGATGCCAGCTCGCCGTCGTCGAGGTGCACCGCGTGGGCGAGCACGGTGCCCTCCCGCAGCAGGCCGGCCGCCTCGAGCACCCCGATCGGCCGACGGCCGTGACGCGCCAGCACGTCCTCGTTCTCGGCCACGGTCTCGGCCGCATGCACGTGCACCAGCGCGTCGTGCTCCCGGGCGAGGGCCGCCACCTCGGCGAGCCGGGCGGGTTCGACGGTGTAGGTGCTGTGCGGTCCCACCATGGCGCGGCGGCCGGGGCCCCGCGGGGTGGCGGCGAGGACCTCGTCGGCCCACCGCATGAGCTCGTCCCACGAGCCGATCCCGGGCCCGCCGTCGAAGAGCACCGGACCGCCGAGCACGCGCAGGCCTGCCTCGGCCGCGCCCGACCTGCCGTCGGGCGCGAAGTAGTACATGTCGAGCGCGGTGGTGACGCCCGCCGACAGGCTCTCGACCGCGGCGGCGCGGGTGGCCGTGCGCACCAGGTCCGCCGAGAGGATGCGCGACTCCACCGGGACCACCGCCGCGAGGAAGTCCGCGAGGTCGCGGTCGTCGGCCAGGCCCCGCAGCACCACCATCCCGAGATGCGTGTGCAGGTTCACCAGCCCGGGTAGCAGCACGTGGCCGGGGAGGTGGTGCACCCGGGCCCCCGGATGCCGCGCCTGCACGTCGGCTGCGGCGCCCACGTCGACCACGCAGCCGTCGCGGATCGCGACGGCGCCGTCACGCCACTCCGTGTCGTCGGCGTCGACGGTCAGGACCCATCCCGAGCGGAGCACCTCCACCTCGCCGGCCGCCACCCCCTCGCCGCTCACCCGACGCACGCTACCGTCGCCCCCGTGGCCATCGACGTCGAACGGGTCCGGGCCGAGACCCCCGGCCTGCTCCGCGGGGTGCACCTCAACCACGCGGGCGCGTCGCCGTCGCCGGAACCGGTGCTCGACGCGGTGATCGGCCACCTCCGGCGCGAGGCCGAGGTGGGCGGGTACGAGGCGGCGGCCGAACGCGACGACGACCTGCGCGGCGTGTACCGCTCCGTGGCCCGACTGATCGGATGCGGGGCCGACGAGGTGGCCCTGACGGAATCCGCGACACGCGCCTGGGAGCTCGCGTTCTGGTCGCTGCCCCTGGGGCCCGGCGACGTGGTCGTGACCACCTCGTCGGAGTACGTGTCCAACGCGCTGAGCCTGCTGCTGGCCCGCGAGCGCCTCGGGGTCGAGGTCGAGGTGCTGCCCGACGGCGCCGACGGCGCGGTGGACCCGGCCGCACTGACCCACCGCCTGGAGCAGGGGCCCGTGGCGCTGGTGGCGCTGACCTACGTGCCCACCTCCGGCGGGTTGGTGAACCCGGCGGCCGAGGTGGGCGCGATCTGCCGGGCGGCAGGGGTGCCGTACCTCCTCGACGCGTGCCAGGCCGCCGGGCAGCTCCCGCTCGACGTGGAGGAGCTCGGCTGCGACCTGCTGTCGGCCACGGGCCGCAAGTTCCTCCGGGGACCCCGGGGCACCGGGTTCCTCTACGTGCGCGCCGGCATCCTCGATCGGCTGCGGCCGCCGTTCATCGACGCGGGCTCCGCGATCTGGACGGGCCCCGACACGTACGAGGTGATGCCGGGCGCGACCCGCTTCGAGGCGTGGGAGCGCAGCTGGGCCAACCAGCTCGGCCTCGGCGCCGCGGTGGACTATGCGCTCGCACTCGGCCTCGGAGAGATCGCCGGCCGCGTCGGCCGGCTCGCCGAGGACCTCCGCGCCGGTCTCGCGTCGGTGCCGGGCGTGACCGTCCGCGACCGGGGCACGCGACGCTGCGGGATCGTCACGTTCACGGTCGAGGACCACGCCCCGGCCCGGGTGCGGGAGCGGCTCGCCGCGCACGGCGTGCGGGTGTGGACGGTGCCCGACGTGGCCGCCCAGCTCGACCTCGGTCGGCGCGGCCTGCCCGAGGTGGTCCGCGCCTCGGTGCACTACACGACCACCGATGACGAGCTGGACCTCGTCACCCGGCTGGTCGCCGACCTCGCCCGGGCCTGAACGCCACGTCCGGGCGGGTGCGCCGCGTCACGCGGCCGGCACCGTCCCGTCGGTCACGTGGATCACGCCGTTGGACGCGCCGATGTCGAACTTGCGCAGCGTCGCCCCGCCCACGGTGACCGTCGTGCCCTCCACGGTCACGGGCAGGTCGCGACCGTCGACGGTGCGGACCGTGCTGCCACCGAGGCGCAGCAGGTCCTGGTAGGGGTAGCGGCCGTCGAGGGTGTGGCGACGGACGAACGCGGCTGCCGCCGCCGGATCCGCGGTGAGCGACGCGACGAGCTCGGGGGTCATGGCGGTGCGGTCCGGGGCGATGAGCGTGACCGGGCCCGCGCCGGACAGCAGCGCGTCCTGACGGCCCGCCGTGACCACCTCGCGGAGCGGGATGAACTGGCCGTCACGACCGAGGAGGTCGAGGACCGTGAACTGCTCGGACCGCGGCAGCGTGGAGGTGCTGCGCGGCGGGTCGTCGTCGGAACAGGCGCTCAGCACCCCCACCGCGGCGAGGAGCACCACGGTGAGCACTCGGAGCGGGGTCCCCACCGGCACGCGCATGACGTCAGGCTACGGGACGAGCACGGCCGAGCCGTCCACCCGCCCGGCAGCGAGGTCCGCGAGCGCGCCCGACGCCTCGGCGAGTGGCCGGACCTCGTGACGGGTCACCACCCCCACCCGCTCGACGAGCTCGAGGAACTCCCGGGCGTCGGCCCGGGTCACGTTGGCGACGCTGCGGACCTCGCGCTCCCACCAGAGGTCGCGGTACGGGAAGGCCGGCACCCGGTCGAGGTGGATCGCGTTGACGGCCACGACCCCGCCCCGGTCGAGCGCGGCGAGTGCGAGCGTGACGGCCTCCCCCACGGGGGCGGTGGTGATCGCCGCCTGGAGTGGCGCGGGGGGTCGCTCGTCGAACCCGCCGACCCACGTGGCGCCGAGATCGAGCGCGACCTGCTGCTCGCGCGGCGAGCGGGTGCACACGTGCACCTCCATGCCCTCGGCCACGGCGAGCTGGATCACGATCGAGGCGGACGCCCCGAAGCCGAAGAGCCCCAGCCGGTCACCGGCGCGCGCACCGCTCCGCCGCAGCGCCCGGTACCCGATCACCCCGGCGCAGAGCAGCGGGGCCAACTCCGCCGCCGGTCGGTCGCCGGGGAGCCCGTGGACCACGTCGGCCCGGGCCGTGACGAGCTCCGCGTACCCGCCGTCGCGGTCCCACCCCGTGAAGGTGATGCGCTCGCACAGGTTCTCCCGACCGGAGGTGCAGAACCGGCAGCGGCCACAGGTTCCCGCGAGCCACGTGAGCCCGACCCGTTCGCCCGGCACGGGCGAGGTGACCCCGGGCCCGACGTCGACCACCTCCCCCACCACCTGGTGGCCGGGGACGACCGGCAGTACGTGGGCCTCGAGGTCGCCCTCGCAGAGCTGCAGGTCGGTGCGACACACTGCGCACGCGGCCACGCGCACCAGCACCTCGCCGGCGGCCGGCTCGGGATCGGGGCGGTCCTCCAGCACGAGGGGCCCCTCCGCCGCGGGCGCCGGCCCGTGCAGCACCGCCGCCCTCACCGCCCGGCTCCCGCCCCGTCGTCCGAGCGGGGCCCGTCGGCGCGGGTGTCGTCGGGGCGGGTGTCGTCGGGGCGGGTGTCGTCGACGCGAGCGGGCGGCGCAAGGCGGAACACCCGCGGGTCGATCGGCGCGTAGTTCCGCGCGCCCCGCACCCGGCGGTCCCACAAGGTGGCGTTGAGCATCGCCGCGGCCACCACGGACCGGCCCAGGATGAACAGCCAGAGGAGCATCACCATCGCCACACCCAGCGACCCGTAGTACTCGGACATCCTCGACATGTGGTCCGCGAGGTAGAAGACGGTGAACGCGTGGAGGCCCTGGGACGCCACGCCGATGAGCACCGCGCCGGGAACCAGCGCCGTCCACGGCACGTCGTCGGCCCGGGGCAGGAGCTGCTGCACCCAGAACCAGGCGAACCCCAGGCCGGTCCCGAGCAGGATCGACATCCCGACCCCACCGATGAGCTCGAACTGGCGAAGCCACTGCGACAGGGCTCCGTAGGCCACGACTCCGGCGATCACCCCGATCCCGACCAGGGTGCTGAGCACGGTGTTCGGCGCCTTCCGCCGCGGCAGCCGCCACGCGAGCAGATGGACGATCCGCATCGACTTGATGAGGGTCCGGGTGGCGAGCACGAGCGCGAAGAGCCCCACGGCGAGGGTGACCCACCGCCCGTTCTGGGCGGTGGTGCCGACCCGCTCCATGCTGGCGGCGACCGCCCGGGAGAACTGGAGCGACTGGCCGGCGCCCTCCGCCCCCTTCTCGGTCCCGGCGCTCAGGAACCCGAGCCAGGAGAACAGCAACAGGACGAGCGGCACCACGAGCAGGAAGAGCCGGAAGGCGATGGCCCCGGCGAGGAGGCCGCCACCGGTGGCGGAGTCACGCTCGACGGTCTCCCACCCGGCGTCGAGCAGCGGCGTGTCGGGCCGCAGCTCGACCACCCGGTCCCACATCGCCTCACCGGTGTCGCGGAGGCGCCGCGCGCCCTCCTTCGCACGCGAGATCCGACCATGCGGGCCGTCGGGGGCGTCGTCGGGGACGGCCCCCATCAGGTGGCCCTGCGGCCCCGCCGCTTCACCGCGGCGAGCTCCACGCGTTCGGGCCGCGCCTTGTAGAAGGGGTCGAGCGGGTAGCAGCCCGACACCAGCCCGTTGCGCGGTGCGGTGGTGCAGTCGGAGAAGGTGCGGCAGACCGCGCGGGTGCGCAGCGCCCGACCGGCGAGCACGTCCGCGGGCAGCTCCGGGTAGCTGAGCACCATGCGACCGAGGCCCACGAGGTCCGCCCAGCCGTCGCGCACCGTGGCCTGCCCGACGTGGGCGAGGAACTGCTGGAGGTACGTGTACCCGGTGCCGACCACCAGGGTTCCAGGAGGTGCCGCGGCGCGCAGGTCACGACCGGCGGCGAGCAGGACCGCGGTATCGACCAGGGGGTCGCGCGGCGGGAGGTACCCGTCGCTCGGCGGGAACCAGGCCGGGCGCTGCACGTGCGGCGCCCAGTACGGACTCGACGCGGTGGTGCACACCAGCCGCACGCCGGCGTCGCCGAGCAGCCGCACCACCTCGACGGCCTCGCGCAGGTCGGGCCGGCCGTCGTCGCCGACCGGCCCGAACGTGGGGCCCGCACCCGCACTCGGGCGACCCGTCCCGTCGGGCCCGGCCTCGTGGGGCCCGGGGTCGAACAGGCTGAGCCGCACGCCGATCGCGAGTCCCGGGACCCGCTCGCGCACACCCGCCACCACGGAGCGGAGGAACCGCGTGCGGTTCGTGAGGTCGCCGCCGTACCGGCCGGGCCGCTCCGTGGCCATCAGCAGCTCGTGGCCCAGGTAGCCGTGGCAGGCCTTCACGTCGACGAAGTCGAACCCGGCCGCCGCCGCCAGTTCGGCCGCATCGACGAACGTTGCCGCGAGCTCGTCGAGCTCGTCGTCGGAGAACACGTCGGCCGGGCCCGCGCCCACCCT
>JBMOJH010000131.1:0-8408 GCA_049316905.1 Microthrixaceae bacterium
ACACCGGCTGTCCCGCCCACCACTGTCCCGCCCACCACTGTCCCGCCCACCACTGGGACGAGCCCGGTCCCGCCCGGTGCTCCGGCCCGACGGGCCAGCGCGGGGGTGCTCGTGCGCTGCGGTCTGGGGACGGTCGTCCTCGCGGTGGCGGCACTCGCCGCGCTGCTGGTCCGGCACGGCATCGACGATGGTGCAGGTCTCGGCCTGGCCCTGGGCCTGCTCCTCGCTGGCGTGCTCGGCGGCGGGGCCCTGTGGTGGTGGGGGGTGCACACGGCGCGGCACCACATCGACGAGCCGATCGAACGGCTGCGCCGCACCGTCGCGGCGGCCGGGCGCGGCGAGCTCGAGGTGCGCTCGGGCCTGTCGGGCGGCACCGACGTGGCCGCCCTCGGCACGGTGCTCGACGGGGTCCTCGCCCTCGCGCAGGACCAGGTGGTCGGTCTCGCGCAGCAGGCGGAGTGGGGCGCGCAGGTGCGGATGATCTTCGAGGCGCTCGACCTGGCCGATGACGAGGCGGCGGCGCACCAGGTGGTCCGCGAGGCGCTCGCCATGCTCGACCCCGCCCGCCCGATGGAGATGCTGCTGGCACCGCCGGACTCCACCGAGTTGCTCCCGGTCGCGGTGAACCCCGGTGCGCCGGCACCCTGCTGCCCGGTGACCGACCTCGACGGCTGCGTGGCGGTGCGTCGCTCGCAGACCGTGGTGTTCGAGAGCTCCCACAGCATCAACAGCTGCCCGAAGCTGAAGGACCGCCCCGGCGGCGCGTGCTCCGCGGTGTGCGTGCCGGTGAGCGTCGGTGGACGCGCCGTCGGTGCGCTGCACGCGACCGGCCCCGACCGGCATCCGCCGGGCCAGGTCACCGCGGACAAGCTGGCCACGCTCTCCACCCAGGTGGGCAACCGGCTCGGCGCCCTGCGCGCGCTCGAGTCCTCGCGCACCGAAGCGGCGACCGACCCCCTCACGGGTCTACCGAACCGGCGGACCCTCGAGGCGCGGCTCGAACAGCTCCTCGAACGGGGCGTGCCCTTCGTGCTCGTGGTGGCGGACCTCGACCACTTCAAGGCGATCAACTCGGGCCACGGGCTGGAGACCGGCGACCGGGCGCTCGCCACCTTCGCCGCGGTGCTGCGCGACAAGGTGCGGGGCAACGACCTGGTCGCCCGGTACGGGGGCGAGGAGTTCGTGCTCGTGTACCCGGAGATGGCGGTGGGCACCTCGGTGGAGGCGATCGAACGCATCCGCGACGGCCTCGCCGAGGCGATCACCCTCTCGGGGATCCCGTGGTTCACGTGCTCCTTCGGCATCACCCACTCCGGGGTGGGCAGCACCCCGGAAGCTGTGATCAGGGTGGCCAACGCCGGGCTGGAGCGGGCCAAGGCACTCGGTCGTGACCAGGCGGTCTATGCCGACGCCGCGCTCGCGGACGAGGTGTTCGGCCCCGAACGTTGAGGGGGCCGGGTCACTGCCCGGTCGTGCTCCAGTGCCAGGGCTCGCTCGGCAGGTTGCGGAGGCCGAATCGCCCGGCGTTGGCCTGGAGCCAACGGAACCCGGCGCTGGACCGGGTGAGGGCCGAGCCGCCCTCCTTGAAGTCGATGGCGAGACCCCGTTCGTGCATCGACGACCCGGGCCGCGCGGTGGGAGGGCGGCACGACGACGGCGACGCCTGGTAGACGGCCTGGTCGGACGTGCCGCAGTTCTTCCGCCGCAGCGCCACCTGCTGGGAGGGGTCGCGGAAGCCGCCGCCGGAGAGCGAGATGCCGTCGGCCGCGGCCGCGGCGAGCAGCGCCTGGACGTCGGCGGCGATGGAGCGGTGCACGGCGATGCCCCCGACCGTGACGATCTCGCCGGCCCCGACGATCGAGGGCGGGGCCCCGCCACCGTCGCCGGCGGTGTCCTCGTCGCCCACCAGGGCGTCGCCCCCGGCGGCCACGCGCCGGGCGGCCCGGGCCTCCTCCTCCGCCCGCTGCGCGGCGAGCGCCCGGGCGAGCTCCGCCTCCTTGTTCCCGATCTCCGCGGCCAGCCGGCCGTCGACGGCGGCCAACGCCTCTGCCTCGCCGAGCGCCCGGTCCACGCGGGCCTCGAGCTGGGAGGCGAACTCCCGCTGGCGACCCACGGCGCCGCGCAGCTCGCGCATCCGGTCGGTCACCTCGCCACGCCGGTCGCGGGCCTCCGCGGCGGCGGCCGCCGCCGCGGCCCGCTGCAGCTCGAGGTCCTCCTGGACGGACCGGTAGGTCTCGATGAGGTCCGCACGTTCGTTGGCCTTCAACGCGATCAGGGTGCGCTTGTTCATCGCGTCGTTCACGTCCCGCACCCCCACCGCGGAGGGCGGTCGGGTGCTGCCCTGGTCGATGTAGGCCTCCACCGCGGAGGTGCGTAGCTCCCCGCGCACCCGGTCGAGCTCGGCCGCGGCCCGGGCCTGGGCCTCCTCGGCAGCGCGCTGGTCGCTCTCGGCCCGTGTCACGGCTCGCTCGGCCTCCTCCACCCGGTCCTGCTGCGCGTTGACCTGGCGGTTGAGGGCACCGAGGGCCGCCTCGGCATCGGCCGCGGACGCGCGGAGCGCGTCGACCTGTGACGCCTGCTCGGCCTGGCGGGCTCGCACCTGCTCCCGCTGGGCGCGCAGGCCGTCCAGGCCCGAGGGGTCGTCGCCCCAGGCGGTGGCGGGCACGACGGTGACGGCGATCAGTCCCACGGCGACGGCGGCGACCGAGCGGAGCACGCGGCGCGGGCGGCGCGGGGCATGTGGTGCGGAGCGGGTTCTCATCGCGGCGTGCGGCGGTGCGCGGAGCGGTGCATGGGTGGGTCCTCGTCGGTCCTCCGGCCCAGCACCAGATGACGGTTCGTAACGAAACGGCAATGTACGTCATGTGGCCGTCAGATGACAAGGGCCGGCCGGTTCCGCGTCAGCGGGTCTGGCAGGTGGGGCAGAACGTGGTGGTCCGCGCGTCCACCACGATCCGGCGCAACGGTGTCCCGCAGCGGAGGCACGGACTCCCGGACCGGCCGTAGCAGCGGAGCCGGTGCTGGTTGGTGCCCTCGGCCCCGGTGGCGTCCCGGTAGTCGCGCAGCGTGGTGCCGCCGTGGCGGATCCCGGCCGCGAGCACCCGACGGATCGCATCGTGCAGCGCCTCGGCCCGGCGGGCCCCGAGCCGGGTGGCGCGCGGGTGGATGCCCGCGTCCCACAGCGCCTCGTCCGCGTAGATGTTGCCGAGGCCGGCGACGGGTCGCTGTGACAGCAGCTGGGTCTTCATCGCCCGATCGCTGCGCGCCACCGACGCGCGCAACGAGGCGGGGGTGAACGCGTCGTCGAACGGTTCGGGGCCGAGGGCGGCCAGGGTCGGGAGCCCGCGGTGGTCGCCGCGGGCCACCACCGCGAGCCGGCCGAAGCGGCGCACGTCGTGGAACTCGAAGGTGGTGCCGTCGTCGAGCTCCCATGCGGCGCGCAGATGTCTGCTGCCACCCCCGTCCCCGTCGGCAGCACCGTCGTCGAGGGCACCCCGGCGCACCCCGAGCCGGCCGGTCATCCCCAGGTGGACCACGAGCTCCAACTCGCCATCGGGTCCATCGAGCGCGGCCAGCAGGTACTTGCCGCGACGGCCGAGCTCGCCGAACGTCGCGCCGCCGGCCAGCTCGGCCTGGTCGAACTTGGGGGTGCCGAAGCTCCAGGTCGCGCCCACGGTGCGGCCGATCAGCATCGGCGCCAGCTGGCGCCGGACGGTCTCCACCTCGGGCAGCTCGGGCACCGACGCAGTGTGCACGCGGTCGGGCCGCCGTATCCCGTCGGGCACGTTACCGACGTCACGTCGACATGATAGCGACGTAGCGTCGACAACTTGGTATCGTGCTCCTGTCCGCCCCTCTCGAAGGAGACTCCGATGTTCCTCGCCCGCCGGGACCTGGCCGCCGCCCGTGGCCGGTTCCTCCTCATGGGCTCCGTGGTCACGCTGATCGCCCTGCTCGGCGTCCTCCTCGCCGGTCTGGCCACGGGCCTCGTCGACGCCGGCACCTCGGGTCTCGCCGGCCTGCGCGCCGACCACCTCGCGTTCCAGTCCGGTTCGGAGGCGACCTTCTCCCGGAGCTTCCTCGACGCCGCCACGGTCGGCGCGCTGTCCGAGCGCGCCCGAAAGGAGGGCGGCGCCGCCACTCCGCTCGGCGTCTCGCTGTTCAATGCCCGCGAACGCAGCGGTGACGTGGTCGACCTGGCGCTGTTCGGCGTCGAGCAGGGTGCCTTCCTCGCCCCCGAGGTGCGTCGTGGCCGCGGCCTCGACGGCTCGCCCCCCGGTTCCGTGGTGATCTCCGCCGAGCTCGCCCGCGAGGGGGTGAAGGTGGGCGACACCCTCACGGTCGGCCTCGACGACCGCCCCCTCACCGTGGTCGGGGTGACCGAGGGCGGCACCTACGGCCATGTCCCGCTCGCCTTCACCGACCTCGCCACGTGGCAGGACGTCACCCCCGGCGCCGTCGGGCGCGACGGCGGGCGCCTGGCCTCGGCCGTGGCGCTCCGCGTGGACGACGGCGAGGCCGTGGCCCGCGGCGTGTCCGGGGTGGAGGTGCTGACGATGACCCAGGCGTTCGACGGTTCGCCCGGCTACGTCGCGGAGATGTCGACGATGACGCTCATCCGTGGCTTCCTTCTCGTCATCTCCGCACTGGTGGTGGCCGCGTTCTTCACCGTGTGGACCGTCCAGCGGCGCCCGCAGATCGGCCTGCTCAAGGCCATGGGTGCCACCAACGGCTATGTCGTGCGCGACGCGCTCGGCCAGATGTTCGTCGTGCTCCTCGTCGCCACCGGCCTCGGCACGCTCGTGGGCGTGGGCCTCGGGGCCCTGATGCCCGACGCCGCGCCGTTCAGCCTCGAGCCGGGTGCGGTGCTCGGCGCCGGCGCCGCCCTGGTGGTGGCCGGACTGCTCGGGTCCCTGGCGGCGGTCCGCCGCATCACCTCCGTCGACCCCCTGATCGCCCTGGGAGCCCAACGATGAACACGACCACCACCCCCACCTCCGGCCACGAGCGCACCGACGGCGCGCCGGTGGCGCTGACCATGGACGGCGTCGGGGTCGAGTACCGCGACGGCGACCTGCTGGTCCGGGCCCTCGACGCCGTCGACCTCGAGGTGCACGGCGGGGAGCTCGTCGCGCTGGTCGGGCCCTCCGGCTCCGGCAAGTCCTCGCTGCTCGCGGTGGCGGGCGCGCTGCTCACACCGACCGACGGACGGGTCCTGCTCGACGGCCTCGAGGTCGAGTCGATGGGCCCGGCCGAGCTGGCCGCTGTGCGCCGTGACCACCTGGGCTTCATCTTCCAGAGCGGCGGCCTGTTCCCGTCGCTCACCGCGATGGACCAGCTGCTGCTCGTCGACCACGTGCGCGGCCGCCGTGCCCGACCCGGCGGCGAGGCCCGGGCCCGGGAGCTGCTCGCCGAGATGGGGCTCGAGGACCGGGCCGACCACCGGCCCGAGCAGCTGTCGGGTGGCGAGCGGCAGCGGGTCGCCATCGCCCGGGCGCTCATGGGCCGGCCGGCGCTCCTGCTGGCCGACGAGCCGACCGCCAGTCTCGACCGGGCCCGTTCCGCGGCCATCATGGAGGTCCTGGCCACCCAGACCCACCGCCACGGCACCGCGACCCTCGTCGTCACCCACGACCCCGAGGGCCTCGAGCACGCCGACCGCGTGCTGGAGCTCGTCGACGGACGGCTCCGGGACTAGCGGCGTGCCGCGGATCAGTGCGGGGACCGTCGCCGAGCACGTCGCGGCGCAGGAGTCGGCCATCCTCGCCGCGGCAGCGCGCCTCTTCGTGGAGCGCGGCTACGCGGCGACGACGTTGGCCGACATCGCGGACGAGGTGGGGCTCAAACGCAACTCGCTCTACCGCTACTTCCCCGACAAGGAGGAGATCCTCCTGCGCTGGTTCCGCGTGGAGCTGGCGCCGCTCGGGGCGCGCAGCGCGGAACTGCTCACTGCCGACCGGCCGCCGCTGGAGCGGATCGCCGCGTGGGTCGACCTCCAGCTCGACTACGTGGCCGACCCGGCCCACGAGCTCGGCGCACAGCTCATGGCCGAGCCGGTCGCGCTGTCGGGCGCGGCGCGGGCCGAGCTGGCCGACGGCCACCGACGGCTCGGCGACCTGCTCGCCCGGGCGGTCGCGGAGGCCACCGGGCGCCGCCGCACCGCCGAGCTCGACGCCGCGCTGGTGATGGCCATGGTGAACGAGGTGGCCCGCCGGGCCGCCGGTGCCCGCACCACCCGGGCCGAACGCCGCCGCCTCCACGACGCGGTCCGGGCGGTGCTGGAGCCCGCACCCCGTTAGTGTCGGCAGCGCCGTGTGACCGCTGCTGGGGAGCCGTGGGCAGGTCGGTCGGGCGCAGGGCGCAACGGGGCGGTGGGGAAGGACCGCGACCAGGAGGGCCGATGCAGCCCACGACAGCGCACCACGGTGATCCGCGTGAGCGTGAGACCCGCGACCGGCTCGTACGGGCCGCCGTGGAGGTGTTCGGCGAGCAGGGCTACGCGGGCACCCGCGTGGCCGACATCGCCCGCCGCGCCGGCTACACGACGGGTGCGCTCTACACGCACTTCGAGAGCCGGGCGGACCTGCTCGCGCAGGCGATCGCAGCCGAGAACGGCCGCCGGCTGGCCCGGCTCACCGAGGACCTCGCCCCGTCGCCGGGTCCGTCGCGCACCGCAGCGGAGATCGCCGCCACGCTGATGGGCGTGCTGGCGACCGAGTTCACCGACTCGGACCAGCTCCTCCTCGACGGCCTCGCCGCCAGCCGGCGCGATCCGCGCGTGCGCGAGGTCCTCGGCGAGTCGCTCCGGCGCCTCGGTGAGCGGCTCGAGGAGCGGATGGCCTCCCATCCGGCACCCGACCCGAGCGCGGTGCGCGACGCCCCCGGCGCACTCGCCTACCTGGGCCTGCTGGCCCTGTTGGGCGCCGTCTCGGTGCGGGCCGCCGGCCTCGGCGACCTGGCCCCGGCCGACCTCGAGCCACTCGTGGCGGACGTGTTGGTGGTCTTCGGCGTGGACCCCGACACCTCCGGTGGAACCGGTCCTCCCGGGCCTGCCGCGCCGGGTGCCGCCGGCACCCCCGTCGGTGCAGGCGGGGCAGCTAGCGTGTCGCCATGAGCGTCACCGCCGTGGTCAACCAGAAGGGCGGGGTGGGCAAGACCACCGTCGTGCTCGGACTGGCGGCCGCGGCCGCCGCCCGGGGCCGGCGGGTGCTGGTGGTCGACCTCGACCCGCAGGCCAACTCCACCACCGGGCTGGGCGTGTGGAACGCCGCCGTGACGATGGACGAGGTCCTCGATCGGGAGGAGCCCGGTTCGGTGGCCGCGGCGGTGGTGCGCGGCGGGTGGGACCCGTCGCCGGTCGGCGCCGTGCCCGACGTGGCTCCCAGCTCGCCGCGGCTCGCCCAGAGCGAGCACCAGATGGCGAGCGACGTGATCGGTGCCCAGGACCGCCTCGACGTGGCACTGCAGGGGCTCGCCGATCGCTACGACGACGTCCTCGTGGACTGCCCGCCGTCGCTCGGCCTGCTCACGGTCAACGCGCTGTTCGCGGCGGACCGGGTCCTGATCGTCGCCGAGCCCGCGGCGTGGAGCCTCGATGGCGTCGAGCAGATCCTGCGCAACGTGCGCCGCATCGCCGAGCGCCGCGGTGACCGGCCGGCCGTCGCCGGCATCGTGGTGAACCGCCTCGCCCGCACCCGTGACGCCGGGTACTGGTACGAGCAGCTCCGGGAGTCGCACCCCGAACTGGTCCTCGACCCGCCCGTTCGCCTCCGTGCCGCGGTCACCGAGGCCGCAGCCCAGTCGCTGCCGATCCACGCCCTCACCCGCGACGGCGCGGCCGAGGCCGCCGCAGAGTTCGACGCCCTCTCCCTGCGGCTCGACCCCGCCCCTGCGCCGGCCGCGGTCACTGCCCCGGTTGCTGCCCCGGTCGACCCGGTGGCGGCGCCCACCGGCCCACCGCCCCCGGCCACTCCGCCCGTGGCGGCACCGACCCCCACCCCGACCGCCGCCCCGACCGCTTCCCCGGTGGGCCCGTCGACGTCCGCACCCGCCGGTCCGCTCGACCGCCGTGACCTCGCGGCGGCCCCGGCCCTGAACCTCTCCCGGGAGCCCTGATGCCCTACGACCCGAAGCGTCCTCGACCCGTGCTCGACGACGACGCGCCCGCACCCGTGGAGGCGCTGATCACTTCCGAGCTGCCGGTGCTGGACCCGGAGGTGGCCGTCGTGGCCACCGAGCCGGAGCCGGTCGTGGAGCCCGCGCCGGTCGTGGAGCCCGCGCCGGTCGTGGAGCCCGCGCCGGTCGTGGAGCCGGCCCCCGAGCCCGTCGCGGTGGTGGCCGACACAGTGGTGGTGGCCGAGACAGTGGTGGAGGCCGAGCCGGTCCCCGCCGCCGCTCCGCTTCCGGGC
>JBMOJH010000132.1:0-8370 GCA_049316905.1 Microthrixaceae bacterium
TCGTTGAACACCTCGCTCGGCAGCCGGTCGCCGAAGTCCTGGTTCGTCCACGCCTTGTGGTGCTTGTAGACGTAGTCGATCCGCTCGAGGAAGTAGGGCACCCAGCCGATCCCGCCCTCGCTGAGCGCCACGCGCAGGTTGCGGAACTTCCGGAACACCGGCGACCAGACGAGGTCGGCGGCGCACTGCACGATGTTCATGGGCTGCAGCGTGATCATCGTGTCGATCGGTGCGTCCATCGCGGTGATGACCGTGGTGGACGACGAGCCGATGTGCAGGCAGATCACCGTGCCGGTCTCCTCGCAGGCGGCGAGGAACGGGTCCCAGTGGTCGCTGTGCCAGCTCGGCAGGTGGAGCTTCTCCGGGTTCTCCGAGAACGTGACGGCGTGGCAGCCCTTCCCGGCCATGCGACGGACCTCGTCGGCCATCAGCTGCGGGTCCCACACGGGCGGCACGGACAACGGGATCATGCGCCCGGGATAGGTGCCGCACCAGTCCTCGACGTGCCAGTCGTTGTAGGCCCGGAGCAGCTCCAGCGCGATGTCCTTGTCGTCCATCGTGGTGAAGAGCTGGCCGGTGAAGCCGGTCATCGACGGGAAGTTGAGCGAGCCGAGCACCCCGTTCACGTTCATGTCGCGGATCCGCTCGTGGATGTCGTAACAGCCGGGCCGCATCTGGTCGAAGGCGAGCGGGTCGAGGCCGTACTCCTCGGGCACCCGGCCGACCACGGCGTTGAGGCCCACGTTGGGGAGGGCGGACCCTTCGAACATCCAGACCTCGCGGCCACTGTCGAGCACCTCGATCCGCGGTGCCCGCTCGGCGGCGGCGGCGCTCAGGCGTCCCTCGAACAGGTCGGGGGGCTCGACCACGTGGTCGTCGACGCTCACCAGGATCAGATCGTCGGCCTGCATGTGCCCTCCATCGGGTCGGTGTGGGTGACAGCTACCTGACGTCGCCGTTAGATTAGCGCGACGACGAGAAGGGGGGTCCTCGTGGACCTACCGAGGGTCAGGCCGGTGCCGAGGGGACGTCACTAGCGTGGCGACGATGGACACCGACATCGTCCGGCGTGCCCCGTTCGGGAGCAATCCCTCGGTCGGCGCACGCGGGAGCGACACCCGCCGCCGGGTGCTCGCCGCCGCCCTCGAGGTCTTCGGCGAGGTGGCGTACTCCGAGGCGAAGGTGGAGCAGATCACCGAGCGGGCCGGGTGCTCGCGGCCCGCCTTCTACCAGTACTTCTCCTCGAAGGAGGAGGTGTTCTGGGCGCTCGCCACCGAACTCGCCGGCGAGATGGTGGACCTGTCGGACCAGCTCGGACCGGTCACCGCCGACGAGGCCGGCCTCGCCACGCTCACGGCGTGGATCGACGACTTCATGGCGCTCTACGAGGCCTGGGCCCCGGTGTTCCGCGCCTTCCCCGACGCGACGCGGGGGCAACGGGCCCAGCTCTCACGTTCGGGTTCCATCGCGGACCGGGCTGCGACGCAACTCCTCAGGGCCTTCGACCTGCCCGGCGACGCCGGCAACGAGCGGTTGGTGAGCAGTCTGCTCGGCGTGCTCATCCGCTGCAGCTTCTATGCCGGGGCCGCCCCGGCCGGCATGAGCCGGCGACCGCTGGTCCTCGGGGTGGCCCGGCTCGTGCACCGCGTGCTGGCCGGGCCCGTCGAGGGCGTGAACTTCAAGCGGGGCCGGACGCGGGGTCGCCGGAGGATCAGCATCGTGGCGCCGGTGGAGCCCGTGCCCACCGGTGGCCTGCGGGCCCGGGGGGAGCAGACTCGCCGCAAGCTGCTCGACGCCGGTGCGGAGGTGCTGCCCGACCGCGGGTTCCACGACGCCCGCGTGGACGACATCGTGGCGGCCGCCGGGGTGAGCCACGGCACCTTCTACCGGTACTTCGAGAGCAAGGACGACTTCTTCCGGGTGCTCGCCGAGGAGGCGTCGGGCCGGATGATCGAACTGGTCGAGCGGCTCGACCTCGACGGTTCCGCCGCCGAGCTCCGCTCGTGGCTGGAGGAGTGGTTCGACGCCTACGAGGAGTTCGGCGGGGTGATCAGCACCTGGCAGGACATGCGCAGCAGCCCGGAGCTGCTCGCGTTCTCCGAGCAGGTGGCGGCCTCGGTCTTCACCCGGCTCGAGAAGCTGCTCGACCAGCGGGACTTCGGCCACCCGCAGGTGGCGAGCGCGATGTTCCTGGCGCTGCTCGAGCGGGCGCCGTACCGGGTGCACGTGCTCGGCTTCAGCACCCGCCAGGGGGAGATCGAGGCCACGCTCACCATCATCCGCCGGGGCTTCCTCGGCCTGGACGGCGACTGAGCGCGATGGACCTCGAGTTCACGGAACTGCAGCAGGAACTGCGCGACACCGCCCGCGGTGTGCTCGCCTCCGCCTGTCCGCCGTCGCTGGTCCGCGGGGTGTTCGAGGCCACCGCCGGCTCCGAGGGAGCGGATGCGCTCTGGGCCACCGTGTGCGGGCTGGACTGGCCGGGCCTGGGCCTGCCGGAGGAGCACGGCGGCCTCGGCCTCGGTGTGGTGGAGGTGGGTGTGCTGGTGGAGGAACTCGGGCGCGTCACCGCGCCCGGGCCGTACCTGGCCACCGTCACCCAGTTCGTGCCCGCCGTGCGGGCCGCGGGATCGTCGTTCCGGCTGGCCGATGTGGCGGCGGGCACCTGCACGGGCACCCTCGCGGTCGCCGAGCACGGTCGTTGGGCGCCCGGCGTCGCCGCCACCCGGGCCGACCGGGTCGGTGACGGCTGGCGGCTCCGGGGGACGAAGTCCCACGTGGTCGACGGCGCCACCGCCGACGAACTGGTGGTGGTGGCCCGGGGCGACGCCGGCCCGGGACTGTTCGTCGTCCCGGCGGCCGAGGTGGTCGCCACGCCGGTGGAGTCGCTCGACCCCACCGTGCCGCTGGCCACGGTGCAGCTGGCCGACGTGGAGATCGACGCCGAGCGGGTGCTGGTGGAGCCGGGCGACCCCGGGTCGCTGTCGGTGGTCGGACGGGCGATCGACGAGGCCACGGTGATGATGGCGCTCTCCACGGTCGCCACCTGCCGCGCGATCTTCGAGGCGACGCTCGCCTACGCCAAGGACCGCGAGCAGTTCGGCCGGCCGATCGGTTCGTTCCAGGCGGTGAAACACCGTCTCGCCGACTGCTTCCTCGCCGTGGAGCGGGCCGGCGCGCTTGCCTGGTTCGCCGCCCTCACCGTGGCCGAGGAGGACGGCCGCCGCCCGCTGGCGGTGGCCATGGCGAAGGCCGCCGCCGGCGACTGCGCCCAGCTGTTGGCGCGCGACGGGCTCCAGCTGCACGGCGGGATCGGCTTCACCTGGGAACACGACCTGCACTTCGCGCTCAAGCGGGCGGTCACCGGGGACCTGCTCCTCGGCGGCGCGGCGTTCCACCGGGCTCGGGTCGCCGGGATGATGGGTCTGGTGCCCGAGCAGGAGGGGGCGGCATGAGGCTCCGGTTCGACCCGTCCGTCGAGGCGGTCCGTGACGAGTTCCGGGAGTGGCTCACGGTCAACCGGCCCGATCCGGCCGAGATGGCCGCGGATCCGGCGCTGTCGACGGGGCACGCACCCGACTGGATGCGCCGGTGGACCTGCCGGATGTTCGACGCCGGCTGGCTGGTGCCGGGGTGGCCGGCGGAGCTCGGAGGTCGCAACGCCGGCCCGGTGGAGACCTTCGTGGTGCTCGAGGAACTCGCCCGGGCGAGGGTGCCGCGCACCTCGAACGTCCAGGGCCTCGGCATCGTGGCCCCGTCGATCGTGGACTACGGCACGCCCGAGCAGGTGAGCCAGTACGCGATGCCCATCCTGCGCGGCGAGGCCACGGCCTGTCTCGGCATGAGCGAGCCGGGTGCGGGCAGCGACCTGGCGGCACTGTCGACCCGCGCCGTGCTCGAGGGTGACGCGGAGTCGGGGGAGTGGGTCGTCGACGGCCAGAAGGTCTGGACCTCGGGGGCCAACTACGCCGATTTCTGCTTCCTGTTCTGCCGCACCGAGCCCGAGGCCCCGAAGCACAAGGGGATCTCGATCCTCCTCGTGCCGATGGACACCCCGGGGGTGACCGTGCGGCCGCTGCCCGAGATCGTGCATCCCGGTGAACCGGACCTGAACGAGGTCTTCCTCGACTCGGTCCGGGTGCCGGCGGCCAACCTGGTCGGGCGCCGCGGCGACGGCTGGGCCATGGCCAACGGCTCGCTCGCCCACGAACGGGGCATGGTCTGGGTGAACGCGGTGATGGGCCTCGAGGAGGCCCTCGAGCAGCTCGTGGCGCAGGCCCCGTCGTTGCTCGCCGCCATGGGGCCGGCCGAACGTGCGCTGGCCGCCGACGAGATCGTCCGCATCGCCATCGACACCCAGGCGGCCCGGTGCCTGGGCCAGCGGGGATTCGCCAAGCTGGCGCGGGGTGGGAGTGCACCGGAGCAGGCGCTGATGAAGTGGTACGCCAGCGACTGCCGCCAGCAGGTGGCCCGGGTGGGCGCCGACGTGCTCGGTGCCGGCTCGTTGGAGTCGGGAGGCGTGCCGAACGACGGGCACCAGGCGGTGGACGAACCTCGGGGTACGTGGATGGAGCAGTACTTCCACTCCTTCGCCAACACCATCTCCGCCGGCACCTCGGAGATCCAGCGCAACATCGTGGCCGAGAAGGTCCTGGGCCTTCCCCGGGGTTGAGGGTGCGGTTCAACCTGACGCACCCGATGGTGCAGCACCCGTACCACCCGGAGCTGGCCTCCGGCCGGGGTGTGGCCGCGCTCGCCGGTGCGGCGGAGGCGGCCGGGTTCGACGGCTACGGCTTCACCGATCACCCCGCGCCCACGCAGCGGTGGCTCGACGCCGGCGGCCACGACGCGCTCGACCCGTTCGTGGCGCTGGGGTTCGTCGCAGCCGCCACCTCCACGATCCGCCTGATCCCGAACATCGTGGTGCTGCCGTACCGCAACCCGTTCGTGGTGGCGAAGGCGGCGGCGACCCTCGACGTGCTCTCGGGGGGTCGCTTCACGCTGGCGGTGGGGGTCGGGTACCTGGCCGAGGAGTTCGCCGCGCTCGGCGTGGACCACTCGGAGCGGGCTGCGCTGCTCGACGAGGCCCTCGACGTGCTGCGGGCGGTCTGGACGACCGACGAGCTCGACTGGGAGGGGCGTCACTTCAGCGCGAAGGGGGTCACCGCCCACCCACGCCCCGTCAGCACCCCGCACCCGCCGATCTGGGTCGGGGGCAACAGCGGCGCGGCCCGGCGGCGCGTGGCGGCGAACGGCGATGGTTGGTGCCCGTTCCCCGCGCCGCGTGGCCTGGCCCGGGTGGTGGGGACCGCGGCGCTCGACGGGGGTGAATCGCTCGAGTTCGCCATTGCCGACCTGCACCGTCGACTGGAGGAGGCCGGCCGCGATCCGACGACCGTCGACGTGGCGTTCTCGTGCGCGGCCGGCGGCGCCCCGTCCGGCGACGACTTCGATGCGGAGGCCCACCTCGAGGGCCTGGCGCACCTCGCCGACCTCGGGGTCACGTGGGTCCAGGTCGGCGTGCCCGGTGACTCGCCGGCCCGGGCCACGGAGGCCGTGGCCCGCTACGGGGAGCTGGTGATCGCGCCCTTGCGGACGGGGGCCTGATGGCGCTCGGGCCCGAGGCCGCGCTGCTGGCCGGGCGGGTCGCGGTGGTGACCGGCGGTTCGTCCGGCCTGGGCCGGGGCATCGCCGAGGCGTTCGCCCGGTTCGGTGCCACCGTCGTGGTGTGGGACCGTGCCGATCCCGAACGACCGGTCGACGTGCGGGTCCCCGCCGAGGTGGACGCGGCGCTGGAGCGGACGATCGAGGAGCACGGCGTGCCGACCGTCCTCGTGAACAACGCAGGTGGGGTGTTCCACTCCTCGCTGCTCGACACGTCGCCGAACGGTTGGGACGCGCTGATCCGCGCCAACCTCTCGCACGTGCTGCTCTGCACCCAACGGGTGGCCCGGGTCATGCGCGATGCCGCGGTGGGGGGCTCGGTCGTCAACGTGACGTCGATCGAAGGGCTGCGGGCCGCGCCGGGTTACGCGGCCTACGCCGCGGCCAAGGCGGGGGTGATCAGCCTCACCCGGACGGCCGCGCTCGAACTGGCGCCCCTCGGCATCCGGGTGAACGCCCTCGCTCCGGACGCGATCGTCACCGAGGGCCTCCTCGCCATCGCGCCCGACTCGGTCGAGCACCTCGGCGGCATGGTCCCGATGGGCCGCCCCGGCACGGTGGAGGAGTTCGCGGGTGCGGCGGTGTTCCTGGCCTCCGACCTGTCGGCCTACGTGACCGGGCAGGTGCTCGGCGTGGACGGGGGCACGGGGGCGGCGGGTGGGTGGTACCCGCACCCTGCGGACGGGCACTGGGTCCTCGGCCCGGCCCGGTGAAGGGTGCGGGACCCGGCCACCTGACGCGGGTGTCAGGTAACGTCGGGCCCGCGACCACGAGGGGAGCCCGCCAGTGACCGCGACCGACCTGAGCCACAACCCGATGGCGCCGCCGCTGCCCGAGCTGAGCCCGCAGGCCGAGGTGGCCCTGTTGTGCCGCACCCTGTTCCGGGAGGGCTACGACGACCACCTCGCCGGTCACATCACCTACCGCCAGCCCGACGGCACGCTGCTGGTGAACCCGTGGGGCCTCACCTGGGACGAGGTGCGGGCCTCCGACGTGCTCCGCATCGACACCGACGGCAACCTGCTCGAGGGGCGGTGGACCGTCACCCCGGCGATCCCACTGCACGTCGAGTTGCACCGCGCCCGCCCCGACGTGGCCGTGGCGGTGCACAACCATCCCCGGTGGGGGACGATCTGGGCCGACCTCCGGCGCGTTCCGCCCGTGTACGACCAGACCTCCGCCATGGTCCCCGGTGATCCGGCGCTGTACGCCGACTTCGACGGTTCGGTCGACCGCGTCGCCAACGCCCGGGCCTGCGTGGAGGCGTTGGGCGACGCCCGCACGGCGCTGCTCGCCAACCACGGAGTGTTCGTGGTGGGGGCCGACGTCGCGCAGGCCCACCACCGCGCCGTGGTGCTGGAATGGCGGTGCCGTCAGGCCTGGCACGTGGAGGCGCTGGGCGGGGGGGTGCCCGTGGACCCCGAGGTGTTCCGGCGCTTCGCCGCGCCGTTCGACCACGTGTCGTTCCCCGGGCTCTGGGAGGCCATGTGCCGCCGCGAGCTCCGCCACGACCCGTCGATCACGGACTGAGCGGGCCGGACCGAGCGCGATGGCCACCACCGAGGACCTCTTCCTCCCCGAGCCCGAACCGCGTGAGGTGCGCTACACGGTCATCTCGGTGGACGACCACCTGGTGGAGCCCCCGGACATGTTCGAGGGCCGGTTGCCCTCCCGGCTCGCCGACCGCGCTCCCCGGGTGGTGGAGAACGAGTGGGGCCATCAGGTCTGGGAGTTCGACGGCGCCACGCACAGCCAGGTCGGGATGAACGCCGTGGCCGGCCGCCGGCCCGAGACGGTGAAGGTGGAGCCGTTCCGTTTCGACGAGATGCGCCGCGGCTGCTGGGACGTGCACGCCCGTGTCCACGACATGGACATCAACGGGGTCTGGGCGTCGCTCAACTTCCCGTCGATGATCACGGGCTTCTGCGGACGGGTCTTCTCCCAGTGCTCCGACCCGGAGTTGGGCCTCGCGGTCACCCGGGCGTGGAACGACTGGATGCACGACGAGTGGTGGCAGCCCTATCCCGAGCGGATCATCCCCCTGGGGATCACGTTCCTGACCGACCCCGAGGCGGGCGCGGCCGAGATCCGCCGTAACGCCGAGCGGGGCTTCCGCACCGTCACACTGCCCGAGCGGCCCCACCGTCTCGGTCTGCCCTCGATCTTCGAGCGGCACTGGGAGCCCATCCTGCGGGCCTGCGCGGAGACGGGGACCGTGGTGAGCCTCCACGTGGGGTCCTCGGGCCTCGGTGATTTCCCGGACGGGTGCTGGGACGTCGCGGTGCCCCTGGGTGCCACCCTGTTCGGGCAGCTGTCGCTCACGGCCTGCGTCGAGTGGCTGTGGGCGGGTTGGGCGCTCGAACTGCCCGAGCTCAAGATCGCCATGTCCGAGGGCGGCATCGGCTGGGTGGCGATGCTCATCGACCGGCTCGACAACATCGTGGACCGGTCCGGCTACGCCGGGGACTGGCCGGTGCGGCCGGCCGACGTGCTCCGCCGGAACTTCTGGTTCTGCACGATCGATGACCCGTCCACCATCGACACCCGCCACACGGTCGGCGTGGAGAACATCATGGTGGAGGTGGACTATCCGCACGGCGACGGCACCTGGCCCGACACCCAGCGGGTGATCGCGGAGCTGTGGGGCCATGTGCCCCCCGACGAGCTGCGGGCCATGTGTTGCGAGAACGCCGCCCGCCTCTTCCG
>JBMOJH010000133.1:0-8293 GCA_049316905.1 Microthrixaceae bacterium
GGCACCGGCCGGCGGAACGCCACCCGTCCCAGGTACTGCAGGTCGTCGTTGAGCTCGTGGAACGACGCGTCGCCCGCGGCCCATCGACGGTCGCGCTCGGCGAACAGGTCCGGGGCGAAGGTGGAGATGCCGAGCAGGTAGTCGCTGCCGTAGGTGACCATGTCGATGGCGAGGTCGTTGCCCGTGAGCACCATGAACTCCGGCCGCTCCCGGTCCCGCAGCGCGAGGCGGTCCCACTCGGGTTGGCGTTCGAGCGACGAGTGCTTGGCGCCCACGCAGGCCGGGATCCGCAGCAGCTCCGCGTAGGCCTCCAGCGAGAGCAGGCGGCCGGCCGGGTGGAACGCCTGCGAGAGCTCGAAGCCGAGGAAGCGGTCCACCCGCTCCCCCACCTCGGCGAGGGCGGCGACGATCCCGTCATCGGGCAACGAGGCCAGCCCGTGCGACGGGAACAGGATCGGGAGCGCGCCCGCCGCGGTCACCTCCTCCACGGCCCGGTGCAGCGCGTCGGCGTCGAACGGGTCGCCGGGCGCGTCGTCGACGTGCACGCCCGCCACCAGCTCCCCGGCGACCTCCGAGCGGGCCAGCGCGAGCAGCTCGGCGCGGACCTCGGGGGTGAGCGACGGTCCGAACCCGGTGTCCATGTTCACCGCGGGGACCAGACCGGCCGCCGCGGTGCGGTCCAGGTGCGCGAGGAATCCCTCTCGGTCGACGGAGCGGGGATCGAGGTGCGGCAGCAGGACCGCAGACATGCCGGTGATCGTCCGGCCCGGCCGCCGCAGCTCCTCCGGCCGTCCGACCGGGAGTGCCTCACTCACGCGCCACCCCACGGGCGTGCCGCCGCGGCGGCCCGGAGGGTCAGCTCGGTGACGAGGAACGGATGGTCCCGCGTCATGAGCCGCTCCCCGCCGTCCGCGAGGTCGGCGAGCAGCCGCTCGGCCCAGTCCGCCGACCCGGCCACCTCCGTCCGACGGATGCCGTCATGGTCACAGCACCAGAGTCCCACCGAGCCGGCGGTGCCGTCCTCGGCCACCTCCGTGCGGACCTCGAGGCGGCCCGCGGTGCCGGTGACGACGAGCCGCACGTCGCCCCACGTCGGGAAGCCGTCGGCCTCGAGGTAGTCGACGCGGTGATGGCCCCGCACCGACCCGGCCGCGAGCACCATCTCACCGACGTCCTCGAAGCCCGGGTACGCCGGGGCCGCGACGTTGCCGGTCGCCGCGGAAACCACCTCGACGGGAACGCCCCGCTCCCCCGCTCCGGTGACGGCGAGGAACTGGTCGGCCTGGTGCGAGCCGAGGTCCACGAGGATCCCGCCGGTGCGGTCCCGGTCGAAGAACCAGTCCGGCCGCAGCCCGAGCGACCCCCGGTGGGGGGCGGCGCCCTGCACGTGGACCACCTCGCCGACGGCGCCGACGCGGGCCAGCCGCACGGCCTCCTCCACGGCGGGCACACCGAAGCGCTCCGAGAAGAGCACCCACCAACGACCTCCGCCCGCGTCGGCCGCGGCCCGGAGCTCGTCGAGCTGCGCCGGCGTGGTGGCGCCGGGCTTGTCGCTCAGCACCGCCCGGCCCGACACCAGCGCCGCGAGCGCCACCGCGGCCCGGTCCCGCGGGACCCCGGCCACCACCACGAGGTCCACCGACGGATCGGCGAGCACGTCCTCCGCACGGCACCGACGGCTGGACGGCTGCCACGCCTCGAAGGTGTCGAGCAGCGAGTCGCCCTCACCCGCGTGGCACCGCAGCTCCGCGCCCGCGTCGAGCAGGCCGCCCACCAGCTCGAACAGGTGCAGGTGCTCGATGCCCACCACGCCGATCCCGGTCACGGCCGCAACCTAGACCGTCCCGCCCGATGACCGGTCGGGTGGCCCGGGACCGGGGCCGGGGACCGAGCTGACGGGGCGTCAGGTACGCTCCACGGGTCCGCACACCCCGTCGGCAGGCGGCCGACGGCCCAGCACCCAGGGGGCTCACCCATGCGTTCCTTCGACCGACTCTTCATCGGTGGCGAGTGGGTGGAGCCGGCCGGCTCCTCCGTGTTCACCGTGGTCAACCCGGCCACCGAGGAGGTCGTCGGCAGCGCGCCCGAGGCCACCGAGGCCGACGTCGACCGGGCCGTGACCGCGGCCCGCGCCGCCCTCGACGGCGGCGAGTGGGCCGGCATGCCCGCCGGGGAGCGCGCCGCCCTGATGGCCCGCCTGAACGAGCTCATCCAGGAGAACGCGAACGACCTCGCCGAGCTGATCACCGCCGAGAACGGCGCGCCCCTCCTGTTCAGCCACTTCGGCCAGGTGGGCGCGGCGGGCATGGTGCTCGACTACTTCACCGGCCTCACCCGCACCTTCCCCTTCGAGGACGTGCGACCCGGGATGATGGGCCCGGCGCTGGTGCGCAAGGAGCCCGTGGGTGTGGCCGCCGGGATCATCCCGTGGAACGTGCCGCTGTTCATCACGCTGCTCAAGTTCGCGCCCACGCTCGCGTCGGGCTCCACGATGGTGCTCAAGCCGGCGCCGGAGACCCCGCTCGACGCGCTGGTGCTCGCGGAGCTGGTCGAGGCCGCCGGCATCCCCGCCGGCGTTCTCAACGTGGTCCCCGCCGGCCGCGAGGTGGGCGAGTACCTGGTGACGCACCCGGGCGTGGACAAGGTCTCGTTCACCGGCTCCACCGCGGCGGGTCGGCGCATCGGCTCGCTGTGCGGCGACCTGCTGCGCCGCTGCACCCTGGAGCTGGGCGGCAAGTCCGCCGCCATCCTGCTGGAGGACGCGGACCCCGCCGGCGTCGCGGCCGAGCTGCTCCCGATGGGCACGATGATGAACAACGGGCAGGCCTGCGTGGCCCAGACCCGCATACTCGCGCCACGGTCGCGCTACGCCGAGTTCGTCGAGGCGATCACCGAGGGTGTGGCCGGCATGAAGGTCGGCGACCCCATGGACATGGAGGTCGCCGTCGGCCCGCTGGTCGCCGAGCGCCAGCGCGATCGGGTGGAGGGCTACATCTCCATCGGCCGCGACGAGGGCGCCCGCATCACCGTCGGCGGCGGACGCCCCGACTTCGACAAGGGCTGGTGGGTGGAGCCCACCGTGTTCGCGGACGTCGACAACTCCATGCGCATCGCGCAGGAGGAGATCTTCGGCCCGGTCGTGTGCGTGATCCCCTTCGACGACGTGGACGATGCCGTCCGGATCGCCAACGACAGCGACTACGGCCTGTCGGGCTCGGTGTGGACCGCGGACGTGGACGCCGGGACCGACGTTGCCCGCCGCGTGCGCACCGGCACCTACACGGTGAACGGCTTCGCCATGGAGTGGGGCGCCCCGTTCGGCGGGTTCAAGAACTCCGGCATCGGCCGCGAGCTCGGCCCGGAGGGCCTCGAGGAGTACCTCGAGTACAAGACGATCAACCTGCCCGCCGGCACGGAGCCCACGCTCAAGTTCTGAAGCCCCCAGCTTTGTGATGCTGTTGACGACAGATGTGTCGTCAACAGCATCACAAAGCTCGGACCGGGGGTGGCTCAGGGCTCCCAGCCGGGGCTGCCCTCGTAGAACTGGGCGTACCACCGGCGGAACTCGGTGATCGGACCGTCGCCCTTCACGAGGAGCGGTCGCCGCATGAACACCTTGTCGCGCCAGATCGGTACGTCCGCGTTCAGGCCGTGCGCGCCGGTGACGCCCTCCACGATCGAGTCGGCCAGGGGCTCCATGGCGAGCGGCAGGTAGAAGTGCCAGAGGAGCCGCACGTGGCGCCGGTCGATCGGCGTGGTCGCGGTGAAGATCGTCATGAGGTCCGTCACCCGGAGCAGTGCGATCCCCGGCCCGAAGGTCCAGCGCCGGAACTCGAGGTCCTGGTCCTCGAACCGCTCGACCACCGTCGAGAGCGGACCGTCCGTCTCGAACCGCGAGGTCGACTCGTCGAGGGCGGCCCGCCCGTGCACGAAGAAGAAGTGCGTGTAGTCCACGTTGTTCTCGGCCATGTCCTGGAGGGTGGCCACGAACTCCGCGCGGTAGACGATCGCGTCGGTGAAGGCCGGGTCGTCGGCCTCCTCCACCTGCGGCACCTCGTAGGTCGGGGCCGCGGCGCCGGCGTGGTACCAGGCCAGGACCATGCCGTTGACCTCGTGCACCGGGTACGACGGGACACAGGCCCTCGACGGGATGCGCCCCTCGCCGTACGGGATCTCCACGCAACGACCCTCGCCGTCGTAGCGCCAGCCGTGGTACGGACACGCCAGCGTGCCGTGGCGCACCTCACCACCCCCCAGGTGCGCCCCCATGTGGGGGCAGTAGGCGCCCACCACCTGGGCGGCGCCGTCGCCGTCACGGAAGACGACGACCTCCCGCCCGAACGCGATCACGGTCAGCGGCCCGGCGGTGCCGTCCTCACCGGGAGCCACGTCCGACGAGCGGCACAGGGCGTACCAGCCGTTGGGCACGGGCGGCGGCTCCGGGCGCTCCTCGAGCTCGTAGGGCAGCGCCTCCGGCGCCACCCCCAGCCCGCCGGGACGCGACGCGGCCACGCGGTCGTGGGCGTCGTCGTCGGACGGCTTGGGCAGCACCGCGTCCCACACCACCTCGGGCTCCCCCGCCTCCGTCGCCCCCACGATGTCGGTCATGTTCCCGTCCCCCTTCGGTGGGCTCACAGCTCCGGGTCCCCCGGTTCCGACCCCACGGAGGGGTCGATCGGCGTCCGCAGCGGCACGATCATCATCGAGAAGTCCGCGATCGCCACCACGTGCTCGGTGCCGTCCTCGTTCTCGCCGCCGAGCACCCGGCACTCGACGGTGATCAGCTGCCGCCCGATCTTCACCACCTCGGCGCGGGCCAGCACCTCATCCGCGCGGGGCCGGCCGAGGTACCGCACGTGCATGTCGGCGGTGACGAGCGACTCCTTCATCGGGTCGAAGTGGCTGGCCCGCGCCGCGGCGAGCGCGCAGGCCAGGTCGACCAGCGTGGCGATCGCCCCGCCGTGCAGCGACCCGGTGAAGCCCAGCGCGTTCGGCGCGACGGGCAGCACGACCTCGGCGATGCGCTCGCCCTTGTCCGGCCGGTCGAAGTGCAGACCGAGGAAGTCGTGGAGCGGGATGTCGGTCACGTGGGGAACCCCCGGGTCGGGACCGGCGGCGCGCCGCGCTCGCCGGGCCAGCGCGAGCCGCCGATCGTGTCCGCGTACGGCGCGAAGGCCTCCGCGTCGAGCGGCCCGGCGACGCCGATCGAGCGCGCGGTGTGACGGGTCGTGACCAGCTCGGCGGTGGCCGGCCCCACCATCGGCAGGAGCTCGGTGTACGGGTCCCAGGCACTCGGGGCGAACACCGGCTGGCCGTCGAGCACCTCGAGGTATGTGATCACCCCGGCGGTACGGACCTCCACCACGTGCGGCGGGTAGTCGAACCCCGGACCACCCCCCACCGCGCGGCTCGCCTTGATCCACCACTCGTGGTCGGCCCGCTCCTCGCCGTCGGGCTCGCGGGTGCCCGTGACGGTGCCCGTGAACGAGAAGAAGGTGGTGCCCTGGTGCTCCGCCGCGGCCTCGACCCGGTCACCGAGGCGGAAGAAGGTCACCGAGCACGGGAACTTGGGCTGGCCGTTGGTCTCGCGGCTGATGAAGATCGCCGACTCCTGATCGATGCCGATGCCGAGCGTGTACCAGCCGTCGGTGCCGTCGTAGCGGGCCGGGACCTTCGTGCTGATCCCGTACTCCGGGCGACCCTGCACCGGCACGCAGTACACCCCCAGCTGCACCACCGGGTCACCCCAGGCCTCCAGGCCGGGCGGGAGCAGCGCGGCCACCCGCGCCGGGTCGGTCGGGTACCGGACCACCAGCTTCGGCCAGCCGGCCACCTCACCGGGTCGGATCAGGGGTTCGTCGCTCATCCGGCACCAAGGTAGGCGTCCACGATCGCCACCAACGCGGTGTCGAAGAGCCGCTCCACGTCGGGCGGTTCGGCCATGGCCGCCACGGTGGCCGTGGGGATGGCCGGGTCGTCCACGCCGGACCACAGCGCCCCGTGGCGCAGCGGCGCGGGCGCTGCGTCGTCGGGCCGCCAGGCGCCGATGAGGAACCCGGCGATGCACATGAGCACCGAGCGCAATGCGTCGCGGGCCGCCGCGCCGCGCACACCGGCGGCCTCGAGCTCGGCGACGAGCGCCACCTCCAGCGGCAGCTCCAGCAGCGTGGTCGCGCCGACCTGGCTCGCGAGCGCGGTGACGTTGCGGTGCGCGAGCGCGTTGGTCCAGATGTTGCGGGCCGCGGACAGCACCCGGTCGCGTGGCGTGCGGCCGACCACCGGTGCCCGGGCCAGCTGCTGGGCCAGGCGCTCGATCACGGCGATCACCAGCTCGTCACGGGCGCCGACGTGCCAGTAGATCGTGGTGGTGGTGACGCCGAGCGCCGCGGCGAGCTTGCGCATCGTGAGCGCCTCGGCCCCGCCCTCCTCCACGAGGTCAAGGGCGGCGTGCACCACGTCGTCGCGCTCGAGCCCGGCGTGCGCGGTGCCCCGGGCGGTCGCGGGGCTGTGGGTCGGCGCGGCGGACATGACTTGAACAGTGTGCAAGAGGTCTTGCACACTGTTCAAGTCATCCGGCAGACCACGCCGCCCCGGACCACGGGGCCGCACGAACGGGGGGACCATGCCGAACCCACTCGACGGCGTCGACACGAGCGATGCGCCGTACGTCATCGTGTCGTCCGACACCCACGCCGGGCTGAAGCCCGAGGAGTACCGCGACTACCTCGACCCGAAGTACCTGCAGCAGTTCGACGAGTGGGTGGTGGACCGCCACCAGCACCGCCGGATGGTCGAGGAGGTCAACGGCGAGTACGTGTCGAAGTGGGAGGGCGACAACGCCGAGGGGCTCCGCGGGGCGTACGACCCCGAGGTCCGCGACAAGGAGATGGACGCCGACGGCATCGCCGGTGAGGTGATCTTCGCCGACGGCGACTCCGTGACCGGCCAGGAGTCGCCCCCGTTCGGCGCCGGCCTGGCCGCCGGGCAGATCACCGACCCGGAGCTCGCGTTCGCCGGCGCCCGCGCCCACAACCGGTGGCTCGTGGAGTTCTGCGCCACCGACCCGGTGCGCCGCGCCGGGGTGGCGCTCGTGCCGATCGTGCACGGCGTGGAGGAGTCGGTCGCCGAGATCGAGTCGCTCGCCGGGCGGCCGGGCATCCGCGGGATCATGATCCCGACGATGTGGCACGAGCACCCGAGCTACGGCCACCCGATGTACGACCCGGTGTGGGCCGCGGCGTCGGAGGCCGGGCTGGTGGTGCACACCCACTCCGGCGAGGGCGACTGGCCGAGCTACAACGAGAACTGGGCGCAGTTCGTGCTGGAGGTGCCCTTCTGGACGCACCGGCCGCTGTGGCAGCTGCTGCTGTCGGGCAAGTTCGACAGGTTCCCGGACCTCAAGTACGTGGTGGTCGAGTGCGGTTCCTACTGGGTGGGCGACCTGCTCTGGAAGGCCGACACCACCTTCGGGTTCAACGCCAAGGTCAAGAAGCTCAGCTCCCGCATCAAGGGGCTCATCTCGCGGCTGCCGTCGGAGTACTTCGGCACGAACGTGTTCATCGGTGCCTCCACGATGAGCCGCGAGGAGATCCGCCGCCGCCACGTGAACGGCGTTGACGCCCTGATGTGGGGCACGGACTACCCGCACCCCGAGGGTTCGTGGCCCCACACCGCCGACCGCCTCGGCAACGACTTCCGGGACGTGTCGGTCGAGGACACCCGCCTGCTCCTCGGCCTCAACGCGGTGAAGTGCTACGACCTCGACCTCGACGGGCTCACCGAGGTGGCCGGGCGCGTGGGGCCGCGACCGAGCACCCTGCACCAGGACCTGTCGCTGCGCACCGGCCCCGATGCCATCCGCACCGCCCGCTGGTGGTTCGACGACTACGGCATGGAGTGGCCGGCATGAGCCCCGCCGAGGAGGGCGCCGCTCCCCCGCCGATCGATCCGGCGGGCGCCACGGCCGTGGTCACCGGGGGGGCGTCGGGCATCGGGCGCGCGATCGTGACCGCGCTGCTGCGCCGCGGTGCATCGGTGGTGATCGGCGACGTGGAGGCCCCGGCCCTCGAGGCCACCGTGGCCGGGCTGACGCCGGTGGCCGCAGGCGGCGCCACCGTCTCCGGCGTGGTCACCGACGTGAGCGACGAGTCGTCCGTGGCCGCGCTGGCCGACGCCGTGTGGGAACGCCACGGCGGCTGCGACCTGCTCTTCCTCAACGCGGGCGTGACCTCCGGCGGGGGTGGCCTGCCCTGGCAGCAGGAGCCCAACGACTGGCGCTGGTGCTTCGGCGTCA
>JBMOJH010000134.1:0-7840 GCA_049316905.1 Microthrixaceae bacterium
TGGGGCACGATCGAGAAGATCAAGGAGGAGGAGGGCGTGGTCTCCGGGCCCGTCATCGAGGTCGTCAAGGGCGGTCTCATCCTCGACATCGGCCTCCGCGGCTTCCTGCCCGCCTCCCTCGTGGAGCTCCGCCGGGTGCGGGACCTGCAGCCCTACGTGGGCCGCAGCCTCGAGGCGAAGATCATCGAGCTCGACAAGAACCGCAACAACGTCGTGCTCAGCCGCCGGGCGTGGCTGGAGGAGACCCAGAAGGAACAGCGCGAGGACTTCCTCGCCAACCTCAAGCCGGGCGAGCGCCGCAAGGGCGTGGTGTCCAGCGTGGTCAACTTCGGTGCCTTCGTGGACCTCGGTGGCATGGACGGGCTCATCCACGTGTCCGAGCTGTCCTGGAAGCACGTCGACCATCCCTCCTCCGTGGTCGCCGTCGGCGACGAGGTGGAGGTGGAGGTCCTCGAGGTCGACCTCGACCGCGAGCGCATCTCCCTCTCGCTCAAGGCCACCCAGCAGGATCCGTGGCAGGAGTTCGCCTCCAACCACCAGATCGGCGAGCTGGTCTACGGCCGGGTCACCAAGCTGGTGCCCTTCGGTGCGTTCATCCAGGTGGGTGACGGCATCGAGGGTCTGGTCCACATCTCCGAGATGTCGGCGCACCACGTGGACCTGCCCGAGCAGGTCGTCACCCCGGGCGAGGAGCTCTGGGTGAAGATCATCGATCTCGACCTCGACCGTCGCCGCATCAGCCTGTCGATCAAGCAGGCGGCGGAGGGCGGCATCGTGGCGGCCGAGTACCAGGAGCACTTCGGCGAGCACGCCTACGACGCCGAGGGCAACTACATCGGCAGCAACGAGTTCGATCCCGATGCGCCGTCCGAGGGCCAGGAGGCCTGGGAGCAGTACTTCGCCGAGCAGGGCATCGTCGCCGAGGAGGGCGCCGCGGCGGAGCAGGTGCTCGAGGACGCCACCGGCGCGGTCGACGCCGCCGCCCTGGAGGACGGCACCGAGTGAGTCCCGGGGCCACGGCCCCGTCCCGCACCGGTCCTACGACCACGGAGCCCCGCCTTCGGGTGGGGCTCCGTCGCGTCCGGGCCCCGCCGGAGCACCTGCGGGGGTGCCCCGGCGCCACGGGCCCTTTGTTAAGCCCGGGACCGTTCCGGCCGAATGGACAACCAGCGGATGGCGTCGCCGGCTCCTTCCACCGCCCGTCGGGGTGGGGGAAGGTCCCGGCCGGGTCGTCGCTGCGTTCATCCAGCGCACGGAGCGGAGCACCAGTGAGTTCACGCAGAACGTTGATCCTGATCGGGGCGGTCGTCATCGGGGGTCTCGCCGCCGTACTGGTCCTGAGCTACGTCCGGGGTGTCGAGTCACGCTCCGACGAGGCCAACCAGCTCGTGAAGGTGGCCGTGGCCGCCGGTCCGATCCCGAAGGGCACCGCGGCGGACGCCGCGGTCCAGGCCCAGCAGATCACCCTCGCCGACCGCCGTCGCCAGGACGTGCCGGCCTCCGCCGTGAAGCGGTTCGCCGACATCCAGGGCCAGGTGGCCGCGGTGGACCTGAGCGGTGGCGAGATCATCACCACCTCGATGTTCAAGGCCTCCACGGCCCCTGACGGCTCCAAGAGCCAGGGCCTGTCGCCCGGCCGGGTCGCGATGAGCATCTCTCTCGACGAGGCCGCCACCGTGGGCGGGAACCTGAACCCCGGTGACTTCGTGAACGTCCTCGCCCGCACCTGTGGTGCCTCGGCCGACGGTTCGCAGGCCGCCGACTGCTCGCTGCAGCGCACCGGCGCCGCCGCCGGAGCCGTCACGCTCGGCAAGCCGGCCACCTACGTGCTCCAGAACGTCAAGGTCTACGGCGTCGGCGCCAACCTGGGTGAGCAGGTCGCCGCCGCGCAGCCCGCCGACGGCAGTGCGCCCAGCACCACCGCCCCGGCGGCCAAGGGCGGGATCGTGACCCTCGAGCTCACCCCGGAGCAGGCCCAGCTGCTCGCCTCGGTGCGCGACGCCGATCTCTACCTCACCCTCAACCCCCCGGGGTACGCCCCGGTGCCCGTGCCCTTCACCAACTCCTTCGTGGCGCTCCCCGGCGAGCTCGGCGAGAACGCCTCGGGGGCGGTCCCGGGGCCGGCCGGACAGTGAGCGACTTCACCATGACGGACTTCACCACCACGAGCGCCGACCACGGGATGGCCAACGGCTTCGAGCCGGCCACTGCTCCGGCGATCCGCGTCTCGGTGGCGGTGGTGGAGTCCGACGTCCCGGTCCGCCAGCGGATCATGGGGCTGCTCGGCGACGGGGTCACCCCGTTCGAGTCCGTCGAGGAGCTCTCCTCGCGGCTCACCGGCGCCGTGCCGGTCGTGGCGGTCCTCGGCCCGTCGTGCACCGGTGAGGACGCCCTCGCGGTGGCCGAGCGGGTGATGCGCGAGTACCCGCTGCTGGCCTGCGTCCTGGTGGTCGAGGAGCTCACCACCACCCTGCTCCAGCAGGCCCTCCGTGCCGGCGTCCGCGACGTGCTCGCCCTCGGCGGCGAGTCGGGTGCGCTGGCCCAGGCCGTGCAGCGCGTGGCCATCAGCCTCGACCACGCGCCCCGCATGGCCGTGGCCGCGCCGGCGCTGCCCACGGAGGACCCGACAGGTCCCGAGCCGGTCAACGGCCAGGTCATCACCGTGTTCTCCACCAAGGGCGGTGCCGGCAAGTCGGTGCTGTCCACGTCGCTCGCGGTCGAACTGGCCCGCAGGTCCGACCAGCCCGTGTGCCTGGTGGACGCCGACCTGCAGTTCGGTGACGTGGCCGTGATGCTCAAGCTCACGCCGCACCACACGATCGTGGACGCGGTCTCGGTGCTCGATCGGATGGACGCCCCGCTGCTCGACAGCCTCCTCGTGACCCACGAGCCCTCCGGCCTGCGCGTCATGCCCGCCCCGCTGGAGCCGGCGTTCGCCGACCAGGTGGGTGCCGCCGAGATGGTCGCCATCGTCGAGATGCTGCGGTCCTTCTGCTCCTACGTGGTGGTGGACACGCCGGCGTACTTCAACGACGTCGTGCTCGGCCTCGTGGAGGTGTCGGACCACGTGGCGCTGGTGGCCGGGATGGACATCCCGAACATCAAGAACGTGAAGATCGGGCTGCAGACGCTGCGCCTGCTCAACACGCCCATGGACAAGCTCCTGCTGGTGCTCAACCGGGCCAACAGCAAGGTGAAGCTCGACGTGGGCGAGGTGGAGCGCACGCTCCAGGTGAAGGCCGACTCGCTCATCCCGTCCGACGTCTGCGTCCCCCAGGCGGTCAACAAGGGCGAGCCCGTGGTGCTCCACGCCCCCCGATCGGGCGTGACGAAGGCGATCCAGCAGCTCGCCGACAAGTTCATGGTGGACGACCGGTCCCGTAAGCGGAAGTGATGACACCGGTGCCCTCGGGGCGCCGGGAGGGAGTCTGACGTGTCGCTGTACCAGCGCATCAACGAGCAGCAGGGCGGCCAGCCCCCGCAGCCCGGCCCGGGCGGCGGGGCACCGCAGCCGCCCCGGACGCCGGGTGCCGGTGGACCCGGCGCGCCGGGTGGTCCTGCCGCGCCCCCGGGAGGTGCCGGCGGCGGGCCCGGCACCCCGCCCCGGCCCCCGGCCGGTTCCGGTGGCGCCGGTGGCTCAGCCGGCATGGCCCAGCGCCGCGATCCGATGGTGGCCGACCTCCGCCACCGCATCCACCAGCAGCTGATCGACGAACTCGGCCCGATCCTCTTCGACCGGCGTCTCACCGAGGACGACCTGCGGCGTCGGGTCCATGAGCAGCTCCACGCCGCGATCGCGGCGGAGCGGGTGCCGCTGTCGGCCGCCGACAAGGCGCAGCTGATCCAGGACGTCTCCGACGACATCCTCGGCTACGGCCCGATCGACAAGCTCCTCCGGGACGAGGACGTCACCGAGGTCATGGTGAACGGCCCCGACCAGATCTTCGTGGAGCGGGGCGGCAAGCTCACCCACGACCGCGAGGTCCGCTTCATCGACACCGATCACGTGCGGCGGGTGATCGACAAGATCGTCTCCGAGGTGGGCCGTCGCATCGACGAGAGCACGCCGATGGTGGACGCCCGCCTGCCCGACGGCTCCCGCGTGAACGCGGTGATCTCGCCGCTGGCCATCGGCGGCCCGTTCCTCACCATCCGGAAGTTCGCGGCCGACCCGCTCCGCATCGACGACCTGATCCGGTTCGGCTCGATCAACCCCCATGCCGCCCGCTTCATGCAGGCCTGCATCGTCGGCAAGCTGAACGTGATCGTCTCCGGCGGTACCGGCACCGGCAAGACCACGATGCTCAACGTGCTCTCGGGCTTCATCCCCGAGGACGAGCGCATCATCACCGTGGAGGATGCCAAGGAGCTCCAGCTCCACCAGGAGCACGTGCTCAGCATGGAGTCCCGGCCGCCCAACGTGGAGGGCCGTGGCGAGGTCACCATCCGCGACCTGGTGAAGAACACCCTCCGTATGCGCCCCGACCGCATCGTGGTCGGCGAGTGTCGTTCCGGTGAGGCCCTCGACATGTTGCAGGCCATGAACACCGGCCACGACGGTTCGCTCACCACCGTCCACGCCAACAGCCCGCGGGACACCCTCGCCCGCCTCGAGACCCTCGTGCTCATGGCCGGCTTCGACCTGCCGGTCCGGGCGATCCGTGAGCAGATGGCGTCGGCGATCGACGTGATCGTGCAGCTGTCCCGTCTGCGGGACGGCACCCGCCGGGTCACCCACGTCACCGAGGTGCAGGGCATGGAGGGCGACGTCATCACCCTCCAGGACATCTTCCTGTTCGACTTCGCCGCCGGCGTCGACGAGAACGGCCGTTACCGCGGGCAGCTCCGGGCGACCGGCGTGCGGCCGAAGTTCGCCGAGAAGCTGGCCGACCAGGGCATCCGCCTCGGCCCGGAGGTGTTCTCACCCGACGGCGAGCGGCGGGCGGTGACCCGGTGAGGTTGCGCCCCCGCCTCGTCGCCCTCCTCGCCGGTCTCGGCGCGCTCGCGGTGCTGCTCGGCACCGTGGCCGTCACCGACGGCGCTGGTGCCCAGGACCGGAGCTCCGGCCGGACCCAGGTGGGTGTGCAGCAGGTCGACGCCCGTGGCGCGGACGTCGTCGCGGACGGCACGCTCGTGGGGGCCGAGGCCTCCTCGCTGCGGGCCGAGGTGAACGGACGGGCGGTGGCCGCCACCGTGCGGTCCGGCGCGGATCTCCCGCTCGACGTGGTGGCCGTGGTCGACTCGGCCGCGGCCCTCGGCAACGGCACGGTGCAGCTGGCCCTCGACTCCCTCGCCCCGCTGCTGCCGGGCGCCGGCGTGGCCGACCGCCTCGGCGTGGTCACCACCGGTGGCACCGTGCGCACGGTCGCCCCGCTCACCTCCGATGCGGCTGCCGTGGAGGCCGGGATCCGGACCGTCCAGCCCTCCGGCGGCTCCGACACCTGGAAGGGCCTCATGGCGGCCGGCGAGATGCTCCGCTCGTCCGGTCCGGGCCGTTCGACCGCCGTGGTCCTGCTGACCGCCACGCAGTCGGCCGGCCGCGTGACCGCCGGTGCGGCCGAGACCTCCCTGCGGGTGGCCGACGCCCGCCTCGACGTGGTGGCCCTGCCCCTCGGCACGGACCTCGCCACCCTCACCGAGATGGTCGGGAGCCTCGGCGGCTCGCTGCGCACCGTGGCCTCCGACGACAAGTGGGCCGCAGGCACCTCCGCCACGGCCACCACCCTGGGCGGCCGGTTCCGCCTGAGCTTCCCCCCGCCCCCCGGTGGCGCGGGTACCCGTGACCTCCAGGTCAGCGCCGGTGGTGCCGCGACCGAGGTGCAGTACGTGCCGGGATCGCTGCGCACGGGCGCCGAGGCGCTCACCCCGGCCACCGCGGACGCCGGCGGCCCGCTCGGGTCCCTGATCGGCAACCGCCTCGTGGTCTGGCTGATCGTGCTGCTCGGCGCGGCCGCCGTGGCCGCCGGCGCCTGGGCGCTGCTCAACATGGTGCTCCCGAGCAGCCGCGGGCTCGCCCGTCGGCTCGAGGCCTACGAGGACCCCTATGCGGAGGCGGCCGAGGAGGAGCCCGCGGGACCGGACGCCTCGGTCACCACCGTGCCGATCCTGCGCCGGGCGGTGGACCTCACCGGCGACCTCGCCCAGAAGCGGGGGTTGCTCGAGAAGCTCGAGGGCGACCTCGAGCGGGCGAACCTGCCGCTGCGGGCCGCCGAGGCGATCTTCTTCTGCATCGCCGGATCGCTGGTGCTCGGGGTGCTCGCCCTCCTGCTCACCCGCAACGTGATGGTCGCCCTGATGGTGGTGCTCGTGGGCATCTTCGTGCCCAAGGCGCTGCTGAGCCTGAAGGTGCGCAAGCGCCAGAAGGCCTTCGAGGCACAGCTGCCCGACATGCTGGCGCTCATGGCCGGGACGCTCCGGGCGGGCTACTCGATCGGCCAGGGCTTCGAGGCCGTCTCCAAGGAGATGGACGATCCGATGGGCCGCGAGCTCCGCCGGGTGGTCACGGAGAACCGGCTGGGCCGTCCGCTCGACGAGGCGCTCGAGTCCGTGGCCGAGCGCATGGGCAGCGAGGACTTCTCGTGGGCGGTCATGGCCATCCGCATCCAGCGCGAGGTGGGCGGCAACCTGGCCGAGCTCCTGCTGACGGTGGCGAACACGATGACCCAGCGCGAACGCCTCCGCCGGGACGTGGCCACGCTCACCGCGGAGGGCCGCATGAGCGCCATCGTGCTCGGGATCCTGCCGCCGGCGCTCGGGGGCGTGATGTTCGTCATGAACCCCGAGTACATCGCCAAGCTCTTCGAACCGGGTCTGGGCTACGTGCTCCTCGGCGCCGGTGTCATCGCCATGCTCATCGGGTTCGCCTGGATGAAGAAGATCATCACGATCGAGGTCTGAGGAATGTCACCGCTGCTCATCCTCTCCGCACTCCTCATCGCCGGCGCCGTGGGCGCCGGGGTGTTCACCGTGCTCACCCAGCTGGACGAACGGCAGGTGGTGCGCGAGACCCTCCGCCAGCTCGACGGCTACGAGGTCGAGAGCCAGCGCGACCAGGAGATGCTCAACCCCCTCCGCGACCGGGCCCTCCAGCCCCTCCTGGAGGGCATGACCAACGTCGGTCGCCGGCTCACGCCGGTGGGCTACGTCGAGAAGGTCCGCACCAAGTTCGTGTTGGCCGGCATGCCGGAGCAGACCGCGGTCGACCGGTTCCTCGCCGTGCGCGTGGGCACGGTGGTGGCCGCGGTGCTCGCCTTCCTGCTCCTGTTCGTGTTCAACCTCATGGGCCTGTCCGGCATGCTGCGCCTCGCGCTCCCGGGCGTGGTGGTGCTCGCGCTGATGCTCGGCCCGGACAGCTGGCTCAACCGCAAGGTCGAGGAACGCCAGCACCTGATCCAGGTGGGCCTGCCCGACGTGCTCGACCTGCTCGTGATCTCGGTGGAGGCCGGTCTCGGCTTCGAGCAGGCCCTCGACCGGGTGGTGAACTCGGTGCCGGGCCCGCTGACCGACGAGTTCTCCCGGATGCTCGGCGAGGTGCGGGCCGGCGCAGCGCGCGCCGACGCGATGCGGGCCATGGACGAGCGCTGCGGCGTGCCGGAGCTCCGCTCCTTCGTGATGGCCATCATCCAGGCCGACACCTTCGGTGTCTCGATCGGGCGGGTGCTGCGGTCCCAGGCCGAGGAGATGCGCATCAAGCGCCGCCAGCTGGCCCAGGAGCGGGCGCAGAAGGCCCCGGTGAAGATGCTCATCCCGATGGTGTTCTGCATCTTCCCGGCGCTGTTCGTCATCGTGCTCGGGCCGGCCATCCTGAACATCCGCGAGAGCCTCGGCGGCACCTGACATG